>NZ_JBFTMM010000009.1:0-227346 GCF_056396945.1 Pseudomonas sp. 05N432
CGCTCTTTCAACTCCTTCGGACTTCGATGAACTGAAGCGTAACCGCTGCCGAAAACTGCGTAACTCTTTGTTTACCAAGGAGTTTTCCGTTTCGACTGCGCCGGAAGTGGGGCGAATTATAGACGTCCAGAATCTGCCGTCAACACCTAATTTGGTTTTTCTATCAGAAATCAAAAAACGGCACTCGTTACAGCTTATATATAGAAACGCCAACAAAGAGTGCGCAGTATATTGCTCAACACCTGGTAGCTAAGCATGATATGCCAGCCGTACACTCTCTCGCCTCTCACTTCGGACGACGACACGTAATGAATGACCAGCCCCGCAGCCTTGCATCGACTCTGTTCCCGGTTGGCCTGCTATTGGTAGCCATGGCGTCGATCCAGTCTGGAGCCTCCCTGGCAAAAAGCATGTTCCCTATAATCGGGGCGCAAGGCACGACCACCCTGCGACTGATTTTCGCCAGCGTGATCATGTTGCTGTTACTGCGCCCCTGGAAGGCCAGGCTCACTGCCAAGTCCTTACGCACCGTCATCGTCTACGGCATGGCGCTGGGCGGCATGAACTTCCTCTTCTATATGTCGCTCAGGACTGTCCCACTCGGAATTGCCGTTGCTCTGGAGTTCACGGGCCCGCTAGCAGTGGCAATTTATGCCTCACGCAAGGCAATCGACTTTCTGTGGATCGGTCTGGCCATCATCGGTTTGTTGCTGCTTATACCGACGGACGCAACAAACACGAGCATCGACCTGATAGGTGCCGGTTATGCTCTCGGCGCCGGGGCATGTTGGGCGCTGTACATTCTATTCGGCCAGAAAGCCGGGGCAGATAACGGCGTCCAGACCGCTGCGCTGGGTGTCATGATTGCCGCACTCTTCGTTGCGCCTATAGGCATCGTCCATGCCGGAGCCGCATTGCTTACACCGTCGCTGATCCCCATCGCTATTGGCGTAGCCGTTCTGTCCACTGCCCTTCCGTATACCCTTGAGATGATCGCCCTCACCCGAATGCCGGCGCGAACCTTCGGCACACTGATGAGTATCGAGCCCGCATTCGGCGCATTGTCCGGGCTGCTGTTTCTGCACGAATACTTGTCCCTGGCACAGTGGATGGCCATCACTTGCATCATTCTGGCGTCCGTAGGCGCGACAATGACCATGCGCAGTGAGTCCAAGCCTTTGGTAGCTGTAGATTGATACGCGCTTTTACGAAGGTCTGGTATTTACCGCTCAATTGAGCCATGTTTAGCCACAACTCAATGTCAGACATGGACTTTTTCGGATAGGGATATCACTAACGATAAAAACGAAAGCACATGCTGCCAGACTCGGGCGCCAGACCCGAGACCGTAATAGGGATTGGAATGAAACGATTTTTGGTATTGCTTGTTGTACTGGCCATTGCGGGTTGCGCAGCGACCTCCAGGACTGAGGTCAAGCGCGGAAAAAAAGGCCTGCACATTAACTGCTCAGGCCTCTCTTCTTCCTGGGATAAATGCTACGACAGCGCGGCCAACTCATGCGGGCCCAATGGCTACAAGGTGCTCGCCAAATCCGGAGACGCTATGGAAGACCCGGGCGACTACCCGTTTGGGCTCAACCCTGCCGGCTATACCAGCCGTAGCATGATCGTCATCTGCAAGTAATCATGCGCACTCTTATTCAGCGCGTTGACCGCCGACGAGGAAGTCAAAGCCGCACTCAAAGACAAAACCGAACAGGCGATCCCGCAGGATGTGTTCGGTGCGCCAAGCATGTTTGTCGATAACGAATTGTTCTTCGGTCAGGATCGCCTGGACTTTGTCCGCGAGGCCTTGGGCTAGATCTCGATAACCAGTCGGCCCTGCGCCTCGCCCGAGGCTTGCAGGTCATAGGCTGCCTCGGCGGTTTGCAGCGTGAACCGCCGGGGATCGAGCAAAGGCTTCAACAAGCCAGCTTCAATCAACTTCGCGGCTTCGCCAAGAATCTGTCCGTGCCGCTCGCGACCGTTACCGGTCAGCAAAGGCAGCAACGTGAAGACTCCAGAGTAACTCGCCGCCCGGAACGACAATGGCGCCAGACTGTGTTGCCCCCAGCCAAGACAACTCAACACGTGCCCCTGATAAGTGCGCACAGCCTTGAACGACGCATCCAGCGTCTCGCCTCCGACTGTGTCATAAACGATATCGAACCCCTCCCCCGCCGTATGTTGCTGCACATACTGTTCAACCGACTGCTGGCGGTAGTCGATAAAGGTCGCACCGAGACTTTCGATAATCGCCCGTTGCCTGGCCGACCCTGTGGCAAATACCTCGGCACCGAATGCCCGAGCCAACTGCACCGCCACATGCCCGACGCCACCAGCGCCACCCTGAATCAATACCTTGTGATCCGTCTGAACCCGGGCGCGATCCAGCAAACCTTCCCACGCGGTGATCAATACCAACGGCAGCGCTGCCGCCTCAGTCATGCTCAGATTGACCGGTTTGCGCGCCAGCAACCGCGTATCAACGGCGGCGAATTGCGCCAGTGAACCCTGCTGACCGCCAATCCCGGTCGCCATGCCATACACCTCATCGCCGACCTGCCAATCGCTGACCCCGGCACCGAGCGCTTCGACAATCCCCGCCAAATCCATCCCCAACACTGCCGGTAATGGCTGACGGGCGTGAGCGGCCTCCCCGGCGCGGATTTTCCCATCCAATGGATTCACCCCACTGGCGAAGATTCTGACCAACACCTGCCCCGCTTCAGGCACGGGCTTAGGAATAGAGGCCAAACGAAGTGGTGCATTGGCCGAGTCGACGATCAGGGCGAGCATTTCAAGTGAGTCAGTCATTTCGCAATCTCATGTCAGTGGAGAGTTGCGTTGATCATCCGCCCACCAACTCATGCCGATAAGACGCTATATAGCTATAGTGACCATGCCTATTTGGCATCAATGAGAAAGCCCTTGGACAAACTCAATGCAATGGCGGTTTTCGTAAGAGTAGTCGAGCGCGGCAGTTTCTCTGCTGTCGCTCGGGAACTGCAGACCAGCCAACCGACCATCAGCAAAATCCTCCGGGCGCTGGAAACAGAACTTGGAGGCAAGCTGATTGCCCGCAGTACTCGCCAGCTTTCACTGACCGACGAAGGCCAGCGCTACTACAACGAATGCCGACAGATTCTTGCGGCGGTCGACGCGGCCGAACACAGCTTTCAGTCCGGACGGGAAGTGGTCGCCGGGCCTTTGCGAGTAGGCTCCTCCGTCAGTTTCGGGCGGTTGCAGATTGCTGCGCGACTGCCGGATTTTCTCGAGCGCTATCCACACGTAGAAATAGATTTACAGCTCAGCGATCAGAATCAGGATCTGGTCAGCGAAGGCCTGGACGTCACGTTACGCATTGGCGAGTTGAGCGATAGCGGTTTGATCGCCCGGCAGATCGGCACCACCCATCGAGTCACCGTCGCCAGCCCCGACTATCTGGCTCGCCGTGGCCAACCAAACACACCGGAAGAACTGAGCCAGCATAACTGTCTGCTGTTCAACCTGTTGAGCAGCCAGAATCAGTGGATCTACGAAAAAAACGCCCAGCGACACAGTGTGCGGATCAAAGGCAACGCTCAGAGCAACAGTTCGGAGGCCATACGCGAGATGCTATTGGGCGGGCTAGGCATTGCGCTGTCGCCGGTATGGTTGTTCAGCGAAGACTTGAGGGCCGGTCGGGTGACCGCGATCTTGCAGGACTACCGCGCGCAATCGTTGCCGATCCATGCAGTGTCCCCGGCCAATCGTCGCCAGTCGGCCAGGGTCAAGGCGTTCGTCGACTATATGAGTGAAGCACTCGCCCGCGCCCCCGAGCTTGCGCCGCCGTCCGAAGACTGACGGCGCAACAGCGCGACTCAGATCGCCGCGGTTCGGGTGTTTAACCACGCCAGTGCAGCACCATCGAGCAACGGACTCAAACGCTCACGAACTTGCGCGTGGTAAGCGTTAAGCCACTCGCGCTCGTCCTGAGTCAGCAACGAAGGCTCCAGACAACGGGTGTCGATCGGGCACAAGGTCAGGGTTTCGAACTTGAGGAACTCGCCAAACTCGCTGCTGCCTGCCTCACGGTTCAACACCAGGTTTTCGATTCGCACGCCCCAGCGACCTGGACGATAAGTGCCCGGCTCGATCGAGGTAATCATCCCCGGCTGCATCGCGGTTTGCGGCGCCGGTGCGGCTTGGTAGGCAATCACTTGCGGGCCTTCGTGAACGTTCAGGAAGTAGCCGACGCCATGTCCGGTGCCATGACCATAATCGACGCTCTCCGCCCAGATCGGCGCACGCGCGATGGCGTCGAGCAACGGCGAAAGAATGCCGCGCGGGAACTGCGCACGGGACAAGGCAATCACGCCCTTGAGTACGCGCGTACAGTCGCGTTTCTGCTCGGCGGTCGGCGTGCCCACCGGCACCATCCGTGTAATGTCGGTGGTACCGCCCAGGTACTGGCCGCCGGAGTCGATCAACAGCAGACCGTCGCCTTCGATCACCGCGTGCTCTTCTTCGGTCGCGTGGTAGTGCGGCATCGCGCCGTTGGCGTTGAAGGCCGCAATGGTATTGAAGCTCAGCGACACATACCCCGGACGACGGGTACGGGCAGCGGTCAGGTGTTCGTCGATGGTCAGTTCGGTGATGCGTTCACGACCGAGGGCACTGTCCAGCCAGGTGAAAAACTCGCACAGTGCTGCGCCGTCCTGCTCCATGGCCTGACGGATATGTTCGGCATCGGCGAGGCTTTTCTGCGACTTGGCGAGGGTCGTCGGGTTCAGCCCTTCAATCAGCTTCACGCCGCTACCGAGGTTATTCAGCAAACCGCTAGTCACCCGTGCTGGATCGACTTGCAGGCTGGCGCCATTTGGCACGGCAGCCAGCGCCGAGGCCACTTCGCTGTAGTCGCGCAGGGTGACGCCGTCCTGCTCGAGGATCGCGCGCAATGGCGCATCGACCTTGCTCAGTGCGACAAACAGGGTTGCCTGCTGCTGACCGATCAGGGCGAAGGACACGAATACCGGGTTGAACGACACATCACCGCCGCGCAGGTTGAACAGCCAGGCGATGTCATCGAGGGTGGCGATGAAGTGCCAATCGGCACCACGCGCTTTCAGGCTTTCACGCAGCTTGGCGAGTTTTTCGCCACGACTGACGGTGGCCTGCGGCGGCAAGTGCTGATAGATCGGTTGGTTCGGCAGGCTTGGGCGATCGCTCCAGACTTCGTTCAACAGATCGATATCGGTGCGCAGCCGAGCGCCCCGCTCCTCAAGCTTGCTGCTCAGTGAGCGTGCCGACGCCACTGCCATCACCGCACCATCGACCGCAACCACACCCCCTTCCGGAGTTTGTTCGGCCAGCCAGTCCAGCGGGCCGGGTTGACCAGGCTGCAGTTTTACCAACTCGATGCCGCTGCCCTTGAGCTCCTTGGTCGCCTGTTCCCAGTAGCGACTGTCGGCCCAAACGCCCGCGAAGTCCTGGGTGACGATCAACGTGCCGACCGAGCCATGAAAGCCCGACAACCATTGCCGCCCCTGCCAGTAACCCGGCAGGTACTCCGACAAATGCGGATCGGCCGACGGCACCAGCAGGGCGTGGATGCCTTCCCGGCTCATCAGCTCGCGGGTATGCGCCAGGCGCTGGGGAACCGTTCCATGGGTCAAAGGCTGCGTACTCATCATGTCTCCTGCTAACCACTTTAATTTTGTTATAGGGCGCTGACTTTTAGTCTGCGCATCAGGATTGGGCGGTAGCCCAGAACGCCGGTGCACTGGCGGTTGCTGCTTTAATCAATTGTGCGGCCTGATCGATGTCCTGCTCGGTGGTGAAACGCCCAAGACTCAAGCGAATGGTCCGACCCGCTGCCCGCACGTCGTGCCCCAGGGCCAGCAGCACATGGGACGGCGCATTGCTCGCAGAGTTGCAGGCCGACGTCGCCGAAAAGGCGATCGAAGCACTCAAGGCCTGGGAATTGAACTCGCCCTCATTGAAGGTCAGGCTCAGGGTATGGGGAATGCGTTGGGTCGGGCTGCCGTTCAAGCGTAGACCGGCAATACCGCTGAGCTGCCCAAGCAAGCGCTCGCGCAGACGGGCGATAATCGCCGCCTCTTCAGCAAAGTGTTCAGCCGCCAGCGCAAAGGCTGCGCCCATGGCTGCGATCTGATGAGTGGCCAGGGTCCCGGAGCGTAAACCGCCCTCGTGTCCACCACCATGGATCTGCGCCTGCAAGCGCTGCTGGGCACGCGGGCCGACGTAGAGCGCACCGATCCCCTTGGGACCGTAGATCTTGTGTGCGGAAAACGACATCAGGTCCACCGGCCATTGGGCCAGATCAATCGCTACCTTGCCCGCGCCCTGCGCGGCGTCGACGTGAAACAGCGCGCCGTGCTCACGCACCCGCTGACCGATGGCCGGGATGTCGTTGACGGTACCGAGTTCGTTGTTGACCAGCATCAGCGACACCAGAAAGGTGTCTTCGCGCAACGCCTCGCTGACCGCTTGGGCAGTGATCAGGCCTTCGGCATCCGGCAGCAGATACGTCACGGCGACCCCGGCATCCTGCAATTGCCTGGCGGTATCGAGGATCGCCTTGTGCTCGATCTGGCTGGTGATGATGTGCCCGCCGGACTGGCCGCGGGCCTGGGCCACGCCTTTGAGGGCGAGGTTGTTGGATTCGGTGGCGCCGGAAGTCCAGACGATCTGCTGCGCTTGCGCTCCCACCAGATCAGCGACTTGCTGGCGCGCCTGCTCGACCGAACGCCTGGCCTGCTGGCCATAAGCGTGGGAGCTGGAGGCCGGATTGCCGAAGTTACCGCTGAACCCCAGACAGTCGACCATCACCTGAATGACCCGCTCATCCACCGGAGTGGTGGCGGCGTAATCAAAATACAAAGGACGCTTATTCATAAAAAAGACTCGCAGAGCTTGTTCCGGGATCAGGTGTATTCGCTGAAAGCGCCGCACTGGAGGTGGTGTTAAAACTGCGGGAAATCAGCAATACCTGATCGGATGCCGTTAAAGAAGTACGACTTCATTTCAAAGTGCGTAGGAACGCTCCTGAAGTCGAGCTTAACAGGCATCGGACACCGGGTTGAAGCGCAAGTCAGCTAAAGCTTTCGTGCAGCATCGGATACAGCGAAGCGACCAGCAGCAGGGCCATGCCCCAGTTGAAGACCCGCAACCAGCGCCGATCACGCAGGACATTGCGCAACAGGCTGCCGCAAGCCGCCCAGACACTGACGCTCGGCAGGTTGATAATGGCGAATACTGCAGCGATGACGATCACATTGGTGAAATAGCCCTGCAGCGGTGTGTAGGTGCTGATTGCACCAATTGCCATGATCCAGGCCTTGGGGTTGACCCACTGAAACGCCGCCGCGCCCCAGTAGCTGATAGGCTTGGCGTGACCTTGTTCGGCTTCGGGGGCAGGACCCGAATGGGCGATTTTCCACGCCAGGTACAGCAGATAGGCCACGCCGACATAGCGCAGCACGCTATACAGCACAGGATAGGTTTGAAACACCGCGCCCAGGCCAAAACCGACGGCGAGCACAAGGACGAAAAAGCCGCAGCTGATGCCGAGCATATGAGGGATGGAGCGGTTGAAGCCGAAATTGACACCCGAGGCCAGCAACATCGTGTTGTTGGGGCCGGGGGTGATCGAGGTCACCAGGGCGAACAAGGCAAAACCCAGCAGTAAATCCAGCGAGAGCGTCATGGAGCGAGTCCGTCAGGGTCAGTCAGGTGTTGACCCTATCGCAGCCCCCGTGTGAAACCCACGGACAGTTACGTGAAACTTCGAGCAGTACAGTCGCTTAGCTGGCGTGGCCGTGAACAGCCACCGCGCGCTCGGCGTTCATCTCGCCATCCTGGTCAAAACCAAAAGTTTTCTTCGACTGGCCAAGCAATTCGGCTTTTTTGGCCTGGTATTCATCAAACGACAAACCGCGACGATTCAAGGCTTCCATCGCCAGCTCCTGGGTTTCTTCGGCGGTATACGGGCGCAATTCGGGGGCAGGATGACTGGCACAGCCGGCGAGCACCGAGGCAACCAATAACAATGAGGTGGCGAGCAAATGGTTCATGGGGAGGCTTCCTGAGAGCTGGTCTTGAGCAATGAACACAGGCTACTCCCGCCCCTTGAGCGACAAAAATCATCGCTCTCGATAGTCGCTATTGATCGATGCGTGACCTGCTGCCCTTTTGAACGGCTCATCGAAACAAACCGTCGGTTCATCGTTGATGGCGCAACAGTGGCGATGCTGCAACCCGTCGGCCACTCGGTTGCCTTGATGCGGCTGACCTATAGTGAATCGACCGGAAATCGGCGAAGGATTTGCGACATCCACCCACAAGAATATGGAGAACGGTCATGAGCGTTAAACCCATTCCCGAGGGTTATCACAGCGTCACACCCTACTTGGGAATCCAGAAATCAGCCGAGGCAATCGACTTTTACAAAAAAGCCTTCGGCGCTACGGAAGTCATGCGTCTGGCGATGCCCGACGGCAGCGTCGGCCATGCCGAACTGCGCATTGGCGACTGCGCCATCATGCTCGGTACACCGTGCGATCAAGGCCCGCTGAGCAACCCCGACAAATCACCGTCCGTGGGCTTGCATCTGTATGTCGAGGACGTGGACAAAAGCTACGCCCAGGCAATCAAGGCAGGTGGCACGGTGGTTTCGGAAGTGAAAGATCAGTTCTACGGCGACCGCTCGGGCACCTTGAAGGACCCCTTCGGCCATGTGTGGTTCCTGTCGTCACGCAAGGAAAACCTGACTCAGGCACAAATCGAAGCACGGGCGAAGGAGATGTTCAAACAGCAGTAACCCCTCGCCTCTGCCTGAGCTGTCGAAGGCTACGATCTGAGGATAGTGACCAAAACTGCACACCCGTAAGTGCGCACTCCGATTCAGGCGCGCACTTACGGGTTTTCCTGTTCTGGAAACACATCAGAGCCGTAAGGACTTACATCGTTGGGTGGATGTTCATGAGGGTGGTGCCAGCGATTTCTCCATAGGGATCGCTGTAAGCCCGGCGATGCTGAAGGGTTGTGCACATTGCCGGAAGCCAAGGTGCTGGAAAAAGTCCTCGCCGGTACGGGTGCTGTTCAGTCGTGTCTGAGTGAAGCCCTGGTCGAGCAGCCAGCCTTCCAGGCCCTGGATCAACGCCTGCCCGGCACCCCGGCGAAACCATTCGGGCAGAACGTAACAAAAGGCAACTTTACCGCTGACAGCGGCCATGGCCACTCCAATCGGTTTGTCGTCCAGCAGCGCGAGGTTCAGGTACAGACGTGGATCTGCCAGCCAGGGCTGTACATGCTCAACGGTTTTGTTGTGGGTCCAGGCCGCAACGACTTTCGGGTCATTGCGGTGATCCGCAGCGCACCCGACCTTGATCGAGCGCTCGACGATCCGGCTGATAATCCCCGCGTCCGCGGGCCCGGCCTTGCAAATGTGTAGGGGGGCATCCATAGCGCTATCACCTCATTCCATTGAGTCAAAGCTGCAAGGGACGATAGCGCCGCGAGGGCCGGGTGGCTAATGGAGAGAAGTTACATTTGATGTGCGACATCGAACTCATGTGGGAGCGAGCCTGCTCGCGATAGCGGTCTGTCAGTCACATCGATGCTGGATGTGCCGCCGCCATCGCGAGCAGGCTCGCTCCCACAAGGGGGTCTGTGGTGTTTGTCAGGCTGACTGCAACGGCATCGTCAGATCGACCCGCAAGCCGTCGGCACGGCTGTCGAAATGCAACACGCAGCCACAGCGCTGGACGATCGCCTGGACAATCGCCAGCCCAAGCCCGTAGCCGGTGCTTGCGCCGTTGCGCCAGAAACGCTGGGTCAGGTGTTGCAGGTCATCGGCGGCGATGCCGGGGCCATGGTCGCGCACCTGAAAACGCACGCGGTTACCCATGGTTTCAAGGCTCAGTTCCACCGCCGCATCCGCCGGGGTGTGGCGCAAGGCGTTGTCCAACAGATTGCGCAAGGCGGCAATCGACAGCACGGCAGGCATCTGCACCGGTGCCTGTGAGTACTTCGCTGGCAAGTGCAGTTTAATCCGCTGACGATCACCGCTGGCCGCGTCCTGAATCGCCAGACGGGCCACCTCTTCGGCGCTGCACTGCACGCCATCGTCGAACGACAGACTGCCTTCGACCCGCGCCAGCAACAGCAATTGCTCAAGCGTGCGGTGCAAGCGATCGGCGCCTTCCTCGGCGCGGGCCAGGGACTGATCGCGGGCGGCGCCTTCGGTCATGCGCGCCACTTGCAGGTGCGTCTTGATCGCCGTCAACGGGCTGCGTAGCTCATGAGCGGCATCGCCAGTCAGCCGTCGCTMGCGCTCGATGGCCTTGCCGATTCGCTGGAACAGCTGATTCTGGGTTTCCAGCAACGGTTGCAGTTCGCTCGGCAGCGGATGGATCTGCAACGGCTCAAGGGAGTCGGCGCTGCGACGCATCAAGGCATCGCGCATGCGATTAAGCGGCGCCAGGCCTTGGCCGATCCCCAGCCAGAGCAGCCACAGGCAACCGAGCAACGCGACGCCCACCGGCACCGACGCGGCCAGCAGTACCGACATGTTCAGTGCCTCGCGCTCGACTTGCCGGTCGGCCGTGGTGATGCGCACATCACCACGAGCCAAGGTGAAACTGCGCCAGCGCGCACCGTCGATCATCTGGTCATGGAAGCCCATCTGTTCAGCTTCCAGGGTTTGTTCGGGAGTGCTGTGACTGCGGGCAAGTATCTCGCCGCGCAGGGAGCTGACCTGACAGGCCATGCCCCCCGGAATATTCAATTGTTCAGCACTGAAATGCGTGCCATCGCCCTTGCTCGGCAGGGCCGGCAATTGTTCCAGCAATCCAGCGACCATGCGCGCCGAGGCCACCAGCCGCTGGTCGAGGGAAAACATCATCTGATTGCGCAGGTCACTGAGCATCCAGGCCGCGGCCAGGGCCCAGATCAGCGCGAAAGCCGCGCCGAGGGTCAGACTCAGGCGCAAACGCAGACTCATCACT
This sequence comes from Pseudomonas sp. 05N432, assembly GCF_056396945.1. Lineage (NCBI taxonomy): Bacteria > Pseudomonadati > Pseudomonadota > Gammaproteobacteria > Pseudomonadales > Pseudomonadaceae > Pseudomonas > Pseudomonas sp. 05N432. The sequence continues at coordinate 11,013 of NZ_JBFTMM010000009.1, forward strand.
TCGATTGCTCTCCGCCATCCGCCGGCCCAAGGCGGTAACCCAGCCCACGCACGGTTTCAACGATGCCGTTGCCGAGTTTACGTCGCAGGTGATGGATATGAACGTTGAGGGCGTTGCTTTCCAGTTCATCGTTGAACCCGTAGACGCTGTCCTTGAGTTGCTCGGTCGACAGCACCCGGCCACGGTTGTGCAGCAAGGCTTGCAACAACGATTGCTCGCGGCGCGACAGGTCTACCGGTTGACCGGCAAGCAGCGTTTCGCGGCTGCTCGGATCGTAAGTCAGGGCGCCATGCTCGATCAGATTGACGCTGCGCCCCGCCACCCGCCGCAACAACGTGTGCAGACGCGCGGCCAGTTCACGCAGGTCAAAGGGCTTGAGCAGATAGTCATCGGCGCCAGCTTGCAGGCCATCGACGCGGTCGGTCACCGAATCGCGTGCGGTCAGAATCAGCACCGGAATCTCCAGGCCTTGATGACGCAACTGTTGCAGCAGCTTCAGACCGTCTTCGTCCGGCAGGCCCAGGTCGAGCACCATCACGTCGAACTCGGCAACTTTGAGCATCGCCCGGGCGGCCGAGGCCGTGGCGACATGCTCCACGGTCAGGCCCTGGGCCGTGAGACCGGCAACGATGCCGCTGGCGATCAGCTCATCGTCTTCACAGACAAGTACGTGCATGGTGAGACCTGTAGAAAAGCATTGATTAAGAAGGCAGCGGATTAAGCGGACATTATGCCCGACGCCTCATTGCCACAAGGATAACGCGGTTAATCATCGGTTAATCGCCACCCATCATCGTGCACCCTACTTGCACCGCGATAAGGCTTACCCATGCGTCGTTTGTTTCTATTCTTTTTTCTTTTCATCACAGGGCTGGCCCAGGCGGCGTCGAACCCGTTCGACACCAAACCGGATTTCCTGCCGGTCGGCAAAGCCTTTGTTTTTACCTCCGAACGCCTTGAATCAGGTGAAACCCAGCTCTTCTGGCAAATTGCCGACGGCTACTACCTGTATCAACAACGGATGAAGTTCGACGGCTTGCCCGACGCGGATAAACCGCCGTTGCCTTTGGGAGAAGCCCACAGCGACGAGTTTTTTGGTGATCAGCAAGTGTATCGCCAGGGCCTGGAGTTGAAGATCCCCGCCGGAACCAGCGGCCAGATAAAAGTGGGGTTCCAGGGCTGCGCCGATGCCGGTTTGTGTTATCCGCCGCAAACTCAGGTGATCGACCTCGGTGGCAGCACCGCGGCGGTCAATGCCGCGCAAGCACCGGATGAAGCCTTGGCCAGCGGTCTGCAACAGCGGGCGCTGGGCTGGAGTTTGCTGGTGTTCTTTGGTCTGGGACTGTTGCTGGCTTTCGCGCCTTGTTCGTTGCCGATGCTGCCGATTCTCGCCGGTTTGATCGTCGGCAGCGGCGCCAGCCCCAAGCGTGGTTTGGCTTTGGCCGGCAGCTACGTGGTCAGCATGGCGCTGGTGTACGCGGCGCTTGGCGTGCTGGCCGCATTGCTCGGTGCGAACTTGCAGGCATTGTTGCAGAACGCCTGGTTACTCGGCAGTTTCGCCGTGGTGTTTGTGTTGTTGTCGTTGCCGATGTTCGGCTTCTTCGAATTGCAACTGCCAGTCGCGCTGCGTGACCGTCTGGAAAACGCCAGTCGCAAGCAAGGTGGCGGCAGCCTGATCGGTGCCGGGGTGCTCGGTGCCTTGTCCGGTTTGCTGGTCGGCCCGTGCATGACCGCGCCACTGGCCGGGGCCTTGCTGTACATCGCCCAGAGCGGTAACGCGCTGCACGGTGGGCTGATCCTGTTCGCCATGGGCATCGGCATCGGCTTGCCGCTGCTGTTGCTGGTGACCGTCGGCAACCGCTTCCTGCCCAAACCCGGCACCTGGATGAACCTGCTCAAAGGTATTTTCGGTTTCCTGTTCCTCGGCACCGCGCTGGTGATGGTGCGGCCAGTGCTTGATGAATCGCTATGGATTGGTCTATGGGGCGCGCTGCTGTTGATCATCGCCTACAGCGCCTGGCGCCAGACCGGTGGATTCGGCCGCGCCGCCCATGTGTTCGGTGGCATGGCGCTGCTTTCCGGGTTGTGGGGCAGCCTGCTGTTGATCGGTGCTGCGGGTGGCAGCGATGACCTGTTCAATCCATTGCAGGTTTACAGTGCACAGGCGTCGACCCGCGTCGCCAGCCCCACGGCCGACGACGCCTTCATCACCGTCAAGGATCCCGTCGCGCTGCAACGCGAACTCGATACTGCCCGCGCCCAGGGCCAGTGGGTGTTGCTGGACTACTACGCCGACTGGTGCGTGTCGTGCAAGATCATGGAGAAACAGGTGTTCGGTAAACCCCAGGTACTGGACGCGTTGAAAGAAGTCCGCTTGCTGCGCCTGGACGTGACCGCCGACAATGCCGCCAGCCGTGAACTGCTCGGCCGTTATAAAGTGCCGGGGCCACCAAGCCTGTTGTGGATCGGCACCGACGGCATCGAGCGCCGCAGCCAGCGCATCACCGGAGAGGTGGATGCCGCCGGTTTCCTCCAACGCTGGAACATCACCCGGGACGCTCGTTGATGCTGACCTTTACCCTCGGCACCTTTGCCATTGCGCTCAACCACCTGCTGCTGATCAGTGCCCTGGCACTGGCAACCTTTGTTGGCTGGCGGGTGGCCAAGCGCGGTGGCGAGAATCCCGAGTCGGTGCTGTTCAGCCTGTTCCTGCTGGGCTTGCTCGCGGCCAGGGTGGGTTTCGTGCTGGCGTACTGGGCTCACTACCGCGATGACCCGTGGCAGATCATCGACCTGCGCGATGGCGGTTTTCTCGCCTGGCCCGGAGTGGTCGCCCTGCTGTTGGCAACGCTGTTGCGGGCCTGGCGCCGACCGGCGCTGCGCAAACCGTTGGGAGCGGGCGTCGGCAGTGGTCTGTTGTTCTGGTTGCTGGCCAGTTTGTCCCTGAACCTCTACGAACAAGGTACGCGCCTGCCGGACATCGTCTTGCGCAATGCCGCCGGCGAAACCGTGCAACTGGCCGACTATCAGGGCGGTCCCTTGGTGATCAACCTGTGGGCCACCTGGTGCCCGCCCTGCCGACGTGAAATGCCGGTGCTGGAGAACGCCCAGCAACATCGACCGGACCTGACCTTTCTGTTCGTCAATCAGGCCGAAAGCATGCAAAGCGTCAGTACCTTCCTCGCGACCCAAGGCCTGAGCCTTTCGAATGTGCTGTTCGATGGCGGCGGCCGACTGAGCCAGGCCGTCGGCTCCATGGCGCTACCGACTACGCTGTTCTACAGCGCCGAAGGCCGGCTGCTCGGTAGCCACCTGGGCGAATTATCGGAAGCCAGCCTGGCCCGCGCCCTGGAAAACTTCGACTCCCCAACTTCAGCCATACAGGCCACACCTTCAAGGAAACTGCCATGCCCCGCCTCCGCCATTTGCTGACGCTATCCCTGGGCGCAGCGCTGCTGCAAATCCCGATGCTGCAGGCCGAAGAACTGCCTGCGGCGATCCGCAAGATCGAAGAAAAAGGCGCAAAAATCGTCGGCAGTTTCGATGCGCCCGATGGTCTGCGTGGTTACGCGGCGCAGTATCAGAACCGCGGCATGGCCTTGTACCTGACACCCGATGGCCAACATGTGCTGCTTGGCAACCTGTACGACGCCGACGGCAAGGACTTGAGCGCCGAGCCGCTGCAAAAACTGGTCTACGCGCCAATGGCCAAGGAAGTCTGGGCGAAGATGGAAGCCAGCAACTGGATCGCCGACGGCAGCAAGGATGCACCGCGCACCGTCTACCTGTTCAGCGACCCGAACTGCCCTTACTGCAACATGTTCTGGGAACAGGCCCGGCCGTGGGTGAAGGCTGGCAAAGTGCAACTGCGGCACATCATGGTCGGCATTATCCGCGAAGACAGCCCCGGCAAATCCGCTGCCCTGTTGGCCAGCAAAGACCCGGGCAAGGCCCTGGAGGAACACGAAAAGGCCGGCAAGCAAAGCTCGCTGAAAGCGCTGACAAGCATTCCTGCCGCGATCCAGGCCAAACTCGACGCCAACATGAAGTTGATGGATGAACTCGAACTGTCCGCCACCCCGGCCATCTTCTACATGGACGACAAGGGTGAATTGCAACAACAGCAAGGCGCGCCGTCGCCGGAAAAACTGGTGAAGATTCTCGGGCCGAAGTAGTTCTAGCGTCAGATTTCTGCTGGATTTACCGACGCCATCGCGAGCAGGCTCGCTCCCACAGTTGATCGCATACCCCCTGTGGGAGCGAGCCTGCTCGCGATGGCATCCGGATGATCGACTAAGTTCTCTCAGCCAGAAACTTCAGTAACGCCTCGGTGACGAACTCAGGATTCTCCAGGCTCGAAATGTGCCCAGCCTCCGGCACCAACAGATACGGACAACCGATCAACTCTGCCATTTCCCTGGTTTCCGACGGTGGCCGCGGTTTGTCCTGATCACCGCACATCAGCAACGTGGTTTCAGGATTCAGCTCGCCCAGACGCGGCAACAGATCATCACGACCAAACGTGATACGGCCCATCGGCACAATGCTTTCACGTAAACGCTCAGGCGGCAGCGCGGCCAGCCTGGCACGGAAATCCTGATAAAGCGCCGACTGAGGGTCAATGCCCGGACGGAAGAAAATCGGTACCACGATATCGAGTAACTGCGGCGAGATCACACCGCTGTCTTCGATCTGCTTGAACAACGAGAAATAGTACTGGCGAGTCGGCTCGGGCTCGACACCGACATAAGTGTCCATCAACACCAGGCCGTTGAGGCGCTGTGGGGCCGACAGCGCCAGACGCACGCCCCACATGCCGCCGACCGAAAGCCCGACCAGGGTGACGCGGTCAATATCCAGATGATCAAGCAGCTCCAGTACCTGCCGCGCCTGATCATCCAGCGAAGTCATACCCTCAGGTAACGGCCCGGACTCCCCGTGCCCCCACAGGTCCACGGCAATCACCCGATAGTGTTGCGACAACACTGCAATCTGCGGTGCCCACATGGCCTGGTCCCACAAGTAACTACCGGCCAACAGCACCACCGGGCCGCAGCCCTGATCAACGTAGTGAAGCGCTTGTCCATCTATCGTAGCGAAGGGCATCCACGGTCTCCTTTCTGAATGGGGTCAACCAAAAAACTCCGGCAGCCTGTCCCGGTGACAGGGGACAGTCAATCCGAACTTCAATAGAGGTTGTAACACGTCTGCGCTGGTCAGCAGCAAGCGCGGTTCAAGGACTGTCTGCGTGAGGCATAGGCCAAAGAGGCCCGCAATATAACAATCGCTATCAATTGACAATAATTATCATTGACACTAGTTTGTCACTCGATACGTAGGACGGCTCCGCCCCCCTTGTCGTCCTACTTACTTTTTGCAGCAAGGTGATTTCCATGATGGAACCAGTAACCACAAGCAGGTGCGACTCACCCTTACTCCAGGCGTTCGTTGATAACCGACTGATTCTGGTCAAAATCGCAGCCCGCATTACCGGCTGCCGATCCCGGGCTGAAGATGTCGTTCAGGATGCGTTTTTCAGGCTGCAATCGGCACCGCAAATGACCTCCTCGTTCAAGGCTCGACTCAGCTACCTGTTTCAGATCGTGCGCAACCTGGCGATTGACCACTACCGCAGACAGGCGCTGGAACAAAAGTATTCGGGCACCGAAGAAGAAGGCTTGAACGTGGTCATTCACAATGCCTCGCCAGAAACCTCGCACATCAACTTCTCGATTCTGGAAAACATTGCCGATGCCCTCGGCCAGTTACCGAGTCGCACCCGCTACGCCTTCGAGATGTATCGCCTGCACGGCGTGCCGCAAAAGGACATCGCCAAGGAACTCGGCGTGTCGCCGACCCTGGTGAACTTCATGATCCGTGATGCCCTGGTGCATTGCCGCAAGGTTTCGGGTAAGCGCAGCGATACCTTCGCCCGCCGCTAAGATCTGTATTTTCGGCACCCTTATCGCGAGCAGGCTCGCTCCCACATTGGTACTGTGTACACAGGGCACCGGCACGATGGCAATTTTGTACGGATCGAAAATCTTCAGCATCTGCCCGTTATCCCGCAACCCCTGCAGCAACTTGCCGAAGGTTTCTGCGCTGATCGGCGCTTGCGGACGTAACAGCGCGTAATGGTGATAAACCTGATCGATGCGCTGGGATACCAGCAACTGCGGCCTGACCTTTTCATTGCGCAGCAGGTAATCGTAGAGGTACGAACGTGTGACCAATGCGATGTCGGCACGATCGCGAAGGACCATTAAAATATTGCTGTCGTGGGAAGTCGTGAGCGTCGCGTTGTAAGTGTTCTTGAGATACTGCGGATCGGCATTGAACCCGGCAAACTCGTAGTGATAATCCTTGTACAACGCCAGACGCTTGCCCTTCAAATCCGCGAAGTAGCCCTGCTGACGCTCCGGTTTGCTCTGTGCGACAAAGATTTCAGCATCTTCCAGGCCCATGTCGACCGTGCTGTGCGGGATATCCTTCCAGCCCCACTCCGGGTTTTCGAAGATCGCCATGTCAACCCGGGCGTCCTGGAAATCACCAAATCGACGCTGCAAGGAGGTCGGCACGAGTTTGAACTCATAGTCGGTTTGCAACTTGTTCAGCGCCTCGACCAACTGCGGTAGCAGCCCGGTATCGTCGCCATTCTCCGGTCGAACGGTATACGGCGGAAAATGCGCAGCGCCCACCTGCACCACTTGTGCGGCCGAAGCCGGCAGTACGGACAGCGCACCCAGCGCCATCAGCGAAATCCGTAAAGCCTTCCGAACTGGCGAAGACATCAAAACTAACCCACCTCTAAAAGAATATCGACTACACCCAAGCTAGGCGGTTTTACCCACTTAGACAACTTGGTGATGGCTATTTAATAAGTTTTAGCGAAACGGTCACTTTTCTTCCAGCACCAGAATCAAGGCTTCGTCGGCCAATTGATCGAGGCTCATGCTGCCGTCCGCCCGAAACCAGGTGGTGGTCCAGGACAGCGCGCCGGTTAGAAAACGTCGGGTAATAAATACGTCGCCGCGAATAAAACCGGCGTCTTTCGCCTCGCCCAGCACTTGCAGCCAGATCTGCTCATAGATATCGCGCAGCGCCAGCACCTGAGCCTGACCTTCTTGCGAAAGCGAACGCCATTCGTAGACCAGCACCGCCATCGCTTCGCCGCTGCCGCCCATAATCGACTGCAACTCACAGCGGATCAGCGCCAGCACCCGCTCGCGCACGTTGGTCGCTTGCGCCAGGGAGGCGCGCATCAAGGCGGTGTTGTAGCGAATGGTTTCCTCCATCACCGCCCGCAGGATTTCATCCTTGCTTTTGAAGTGATGAAAAATGCTTCCCGACTGAATCCCGACCGCACTGGCCAGGTCACGCACCGTAGTGCGCTCGTAGCCCTTGTTGCGAAACAGGTGAGCGGCCATTTGCAGCAGTTTGCCGCGAGCGCTGTCGGGATCGGTCAGTTGCCCGTTGTCGACCAACTCGCGCATTACCAGCAGGGCTTTTTGCTCGTCCACCCGTTCTCTCCTACAGTCGCTCAATCAATTGTGCGATCACACCACGAATGCAATGGGTTTGCGCGGGCAATTTAAGCTGACCGGGACGACCAAGCAAGCGCTTGGGAAGAAGATGTAACCAGCATTTACAAACCAAGCGCTTGCTTGGTAGTCTCGAGTCACTTCTGTCGGAGGCTTGCAATGAACAAAACCGTTCGTATCGGCTGCGCCAGTGCCTTCTGGGGTGACACCTCGACCGCCGCCGCGCAGTTGGTTGAAGGTGCCCGGCTGGACTATCTGGTGTTCGACTATCTGGCAGAAATCACCCTGTCGCTGATGGCCGGCGCACGGATGAAAGCCCCCCACGCCGGTTACGCGACCGACTTCGTCGAGGTCCTCAGCCCGCTCCTCAAGAAACTCCTGGAAAAGAACATCCGCGTGATCAGTAACGCCGGCGGAATCAATCCGCTGGCCTGCGCAGCGGCGCTGCAAGCGGCTTGCGATAGCGCCGGTGTGCCACTGAAAATCGCCGTGCTGCTCGGTGATGACCTGCAGCCGCAGTTCAAGCAACTGGCAGCCTGCGACGTAAAGGAAATGTTCAGCGGCGCGCCCCTACCGCCGATGTGCGTGTCGACCAACGCCTACCTCGGCGCCCCCGGCATCGTCGAGGCACTACGCCTGGGTGCGGACATCGTTATCACAGGCAGAGTGGTCGACAGCGCCGTGGTCAGCGCGGCATTGGTGCATGAGTTCGGCTGGTCGTGGCAGGACTACGACAAACTGGCCCAGGCCGCGCTGGCCGGGCACATCATCGAATGCGGCGCGCAGTGCACCGGCGGCAACTTCACCGATTGGCAAGAGGTGCCCGACTACGAACACATCGGTTTCCCCATCGTCGAAGTCAGCGCCGACGGCCAGTTCATCGTCAGTAAACCCGAAGGTACCGGCGGTTTGGTCACACCGCTGAGCGTCGGCGAGCAACTGCTGTACGAAATCGGCAACCCTCGCGCCTATCTGCTGCCCGATGTGGTCTGCGATTTCAGCCTGGTCAAACTCCAGCAACACGGCAACAACGCCGTACACGTTCACGGCGCCAAAGGCTTGCCACCGCCCCGTCAATACAAGGTTTGCGCGACCTGGCCGGACGGCTTTCGCTGCACCGCCAGTTGCCTGATCGCCGGGATCGACGCGGTGGCCAAGGCGCGCCGGGTGAGCCAGGCGATCATTAACAAGACCTCGGAAATGTTCAGCCAACGCGGCTGGGCGCCCTACAGCGAAGTGAACATTGAGCTACTCGGCAGTGAAGCAACTTATGGTCCACATGGCCAGCGCCAGGACAGCCGCGAAGTGGTGATCAAACTGGCGGTACGGCACCCGGACAAACAAGCGCTGATCCTGTTTTCCCGAGAGATCGCTCAAGCCGCCACCGGAATGGCGCCGGGGTTGACCGGAATCGTCGGCGGCCGGCCAACCGTGTACCCATTGATCCGTCTGTTCTCGTTCCTGATCGATAAAAATACCTGTGCACTGGAAATCGACCTGCAGGGCCAGCGTCATCCCTGCGCCCTGCCCGCCCTCGATCACCTCGACGTTGCCGACCTGCCGGTGCCCTTTGATCCGCCCAAACCCCATGGGCGAGCCGATGCCAGTGTGGCGCTGGTGAAACTCGCCGTGGCGCGCTCCGGCGACAAGGGTAATCACAGCAATATCGGCGTCATGGCCCGTGCCCCCGAATACCTGCCGTGGATCGCCGAAGCGTTGACGCCTGCAGTGATCGTCGACTGGATGAGTCACGTGCTTGACCCGATCCACGGACGTGTCGAGCGCTGGTATTTGCCCGGCACTCACAGCCTGAATTTTCTCCTGGAAAACGCCCTCGGTGGCGGTGGCGTGGCCAGCCTGCGGATCGACCCGCAAGGTAAGGCGTTCGCCCAGCAACTATTGGAAATCCAGATCCCGGTGCCGCAAGGCATCGCTGACCAAGTCAAGTAGAGGATGGTTGCCGTGGCCTTTGATTCGATATTCAAACCCGAGCTGTTTGCCGGCCAGACGATCATTGTCACTGGCGGCGGCAGTGGCATCGGCCGTTGTACCGCCCACGAACTGGCGGCCCTCGGCGCGCATGTGCTGTTGGTCGGGCGAAAACCCGAGAAACTGCAAAAGGTCGCGACGGAAATCTTCGAGGACGGCGGCAAGGCCGATTGGCAGGCCTGCGATATCCGCGACGAGGACGCGGTCACGCAACTGGTCGGGCAACTGATCAAGGATCACGGGCCGATTCACGGCCTGGTCAACAATGCTGGCGGTCAATACCCGGCGCCCTTGGCCTCGATCAATCAGAAAGGTTTCGAAACCGTGCTGCGGACCAATCTGGTGGGCGGGTTCCTGATGGCCCGCGAGGTGTTCAATCAGTCGATGTGCAAGCACGGTGGCAGCATCGTCAACATGCTCGCTGACATGTGGGGCGGCATGCCCGGCATGGGCCATTCGGGCGCGGCACGTTCGGGCATGGACAACGTCACCAAGACCGCTGCGGTCGAATGGGGTTACGCCGGGGTGCGGGTCAACGCGGTGGCGCCCGGCTGGATTGCCTCCAGCGGCATGGACACCTACGAAGGTGCGTTCAAGGCGCTGATCCCGACCCTGCGCGAACACGTGCCGCTCAAGCGGATCGGCAGCGAGTCGGAAGTCAGCGCGGCGATTGTTTTCCTGCTGAGCCCGGCGGCGGCCTTTATCAGTGGCAGCACACTGCGAATCGACGGTGCGGCGAGCCTCGGCGGTCGCGCCTGGCCACTGCACAAGGCGCAGCACAGTGAGTCGTTCAATGGTTTTCACCGCGCGGACTTACCCGACGTGCTCAAGGGCGAGGACTGAACCATGCCGCAGATTGAGTCGCAACTCGACATCCACAGCCCGCAGTTTGCCCAGAACCGCGAGGCGCTATTGAGCAGCATCGAGCAGATCCGCCAGTTGGAACGCAACCTGCTGAGCAAGGCTGCCGAAGCGAAACCGAAATTCGACAAACGGGGGCAACTCCTGCCTCGCGAACGGCTGAACTTGCTGCTGGACCCCGGTGCACCGTTTCTCGAACTGGCGAGCCTGGCCGGCTACAAACTTCACGACGATAAGGACGGCAGCCAGGCCGGCGGCGGGTTGATCGCCGGGATTGGTCATGTGTCCGGCGTGCGGGTGCTGGTGGTCGCCAACAACAGCGCGATCAAGGGCGGCACCATTTCCCCCAGCGGCCTGAAGAAGTCCCTGCGCCTGCAACAGATCGCCATGGAAAACAAACTGCCGGTGATTACCCTCGCCGAGAGCGGCGGCGCCAACCTCAATTACGCCGCGGAGATTTTCGTCGAGGGTGCGCGCAGTTTCGCCAATCAGGCGAGGATGTCGGCCATGGGCTTGCCGCAAATCACCGTGGTGCACGGTTCGGCCACTGCTGGCGGCGCTTATCAGCCCGGGCTGTCGGACTACGTGGTGGTGGTGCGCGGCAAGGCCAAGCTGTTTCTCGCCGGCCCCCCGCTGCTCAAGGCCGCAACCGGCGAAGTCGCCACCGATGAAGCACTCGGCGGCGCCGAGATGCACGCACAAATCGCCGGCACTGCCGAGTACCTGGCCGAAAACGATGCCGACGGCGTGCGCCTGGTACGCGAAATCGTCAGCCTGTTGCCGTGGAATGCGCAGTTACCACAGCGCAGCGCCGAACACTGGGACGAGCCGCTCTACCCCATCGACGAACTGCTGGGGCTGATTCCCGACGATCCGAAAAAGCCCTACGACGTGCGCGAGATCATTGCGCGCATCGCCGATGGCTCACGCTTTCTCGAGTTCAAGGGCGAGTTCGATCAGCAAACGATGTGCGGCCATTTGAAGATCCAGGGACGGCCCTGCGGCTTTATCGGCAACAACGGTCCGATCACCCCGCAAGGTGCCAGCAAGGCCGCGCAGTTCATCCAGCTCTGCGACCAGAGCCAGACACCATTGCTGTTTTTTCATAACACCACCGGTTTCATGGTCGGCACCGAGTCGGAACAGCAAGGGGTGATCAAACACGGCGCGAAGATGATTCAGGCAGTCGCCAATGCGCGAGTGCCGAAGCTGACCATCGTGGTCGGCGGCTCTTACGGTGCCGGCAACTACGCGATGTGCGGCCGCGGGCTCGACCCGCGTTTCATCTTCGCCTGGCCCAACAGCCGCACCGCCGTGATGGGCGGCGCCCAGGCCGGCAAGGTGCTGCGCATTGTCACCGAAGCCAGGCAGGCCAAGGATGGTTTGGTCCCGGACCCGAAGATGCTCGACACGCTGGAACAGGTCACCGCGCAAAAACTCGACAGCCAGTCCACCGCACTCTACGGCAGCGCCAACCTGTGGGACGACGGGCTGATTGATCCACGCGATACGCGCACCTTGCTTGGCTATCTGCTGGATATCTGCCACGAAGCCGAGGTTCGTCAACTGCAACCGAACAGTTTTGGTATCGCACGTTTTTGAGGCTCTGATCACCACCAGGTTTAGGGAGAACAATAAAAATGATCTTCACCCAGGAACACGAAGAACTGCGCCGTACCGTACGCAATTTTGTCGACCGCGAGATCAACCCGTACGTCGATGAATGGGAAAAGGCCGGACGCTTTCCGATCCACGAAATTTTCCGCAAGGCCGGTGCGCTCGGTTTGCTGGGGATTTCCAAACCGGAAAAATTCGGTGGCATGGGCCTGGACTACAGCTATTCGATTGTCGCCGCTGAAGAGTTCGGGACCATTCATTGCGGCGGAATTCCGATGTCGATTGGCGTGCAGACCGACATGTGCACCCCGGCCCTCGCCCGTTTCGGCTCCGATGAGCTGCGTGAAGAATTCCTCCGCCCGGCGATCATCGGTGAACAGGTCGGCTGCATTGGCGTCTCGGAAGTGGGTGCCGGCTCTGATGTCGCCGGGCTGAAAACCACCGCGCGCAAGGACGGCGGCGACTACGTGATCAACGGCAGCAAAATGTGGATCACCAACTCCCCAAGCGCCGACTTCATCTGCCTGCTGGCCAACACCTCGGACGACAAGGCGCACATCAACAAGTCGTTGATCATGGTGCCGATGAACAGCCCCGGCATCAGTCTCAGTTCGCCTCTGGACAAACTCGGCATGCGCAGTTCGGAAACCGCCCAGGTATTTTTCGACAACGTGCGCGTGCCGCAACGCAACCGCATCGGCCACGAAGGCGCAGGCTTCATGATGCAAATGCTGCAATTCCAGGAAGAACGCCTGTTCGGTGCGGCGAACATGATCAAGGGCCTGGAATACTGCATCGACAGCACCATCGAGTACTGCAAGGAGCGCAAAACCTTCGGCACGGCACTGATCGACAACCAGGTGATTCACTTCCGCCTCGCCGAGCTCGCAACCGAAATCGAATGCCTGCGGGCGCTGGTCTACCAAGCCACCGGGCAATACGTCAAAGGCCAGGACGTCACACGTCTGGCGTCCATGGCCAAACTCAAGGCCGGTCGATTGGGCCGGGAAGTCAGCGACAGTTGCCTGCAATACTGGGGCGGCATGGGCTATATGTGGGACAACCCGGTGGCCCGTGCTTACCGCGATGTGCGGCTGGTGTCGATTGGCGGCGGCGCCGACGAAATCATGCTGGGGATCATCTGCAAATTGATGGGCATCCTGCCCGGGAAGAAAAAATGACCACCTTGCCCGTTTGCCAGACCCTGCTGCTGGAACTGCACAACGGCGTTCTGCACATCACCTTGAACCGGCCAGACTGCCGCAACGCCATGAGCTTGCAGATGGTCGCCGAATTGCGCGCAGTACTCGCGGCGGTGCGCGATGACCGGGACATCCGCGCGATAGTGCTCGGCGGTGCCGGCGGGCATTTTTCTGCCGGCGGCGATTTGAAAGACATGGCCAACGCCCGCGCTCAAGGTCAGCAGGCCTACCGCGAATTGAACCGCGCGTTTGGCGCCCTGCTCGAAGAAGCCCAGCACGCGCCGCAAGTGCTGATCACCGTGTTGCAGGGGGCTGTGCTCGGCGGCGGCTTCGGTCTGGTGTGTGTCAGCGACATTGCACTGACCGATCACAATGCCCAGTTCGGCTTGCCGGAAACCAGCCTCGGCCTGCTGCCAGCGCAAATCGCACCGTTTGTGGTCCAGCGTATCGGCCTCACCCAGGCACGACGCCTGGCGCTGACCGCCGCGCGTTTTGACGGGCATGAAGCGCGGCGTCTGGGGCTGGTGCATTTTGTCGAACACGATGCACAAGCCCTGGCTGAACGTCTGGACGCAGTGCTCGCCCACGTTCTGTGTTGCGCGCCTGGCGCCAATGCCGCGACCAAGGCCTTGTTGTTGGCCAGCACCGAACAGCCGCTGGGACCGTTGCTCGACCAGGCGGCCGAGTGGTTCAGTGAAGCCGTGACCGGGGTGGAAGGTGTCGAAGGGACGATGGCCTTTGTACAGAAACGCAAACCGGGTTGGGCGCCTTGAAAGCATCGCGAGCAGGCTCGCTCCCACATTGGATCTGGGGTGTTTGCACTATCTCATACACACCGAAGATCAACTGTGGGAGCGAGCCTGCTCGCGATGAGGCCCTCAAAAACACTGCACAACACAAAGGATCACCCCATGCCCACCCTGCGCAAAATCCTCATCGCCAACCGCGGTGAAATCGCCTGTCGCATCCAGCGCACCGCTCAAGCGCTGGGTTATCGCACAGTGGCGGTGTTCAGCGATGCCGACGCCGATGCCCTGCATGTGCGCATGGCCGATGAAGCGGTCAACATCGGCCCCGCTGCTGTTGCCCAGTCCTACCTGAACAGTGCGGCAATCATCGACGCTGCATTGCGCAGCGGCGCGGACGCGATCCATCCCGGCTACGGCTTCCTCTCGGAAAACGCTGAATTCGCCACGGCATGCGCCCAGGCCGGCATCACCTTTATCGGTCCGGATCCTGCGGCCATCGAACTGATGGGCAGCAAACGCCTGTCGAAAATCGCCATGCTCGCCGCTGGCGTACCGTGCATCGGCGGTTACCAAGGAGCGGAGCAGGATGACACCACCCTCAGCCGCGAAGCCGAACGCATCGGCTATCCGCTGATGATCAAGGCCAGCGCCGGCGGCGGTGGGCGCGGCATGCGTCTGGTGCACAGTGCGGATGAATTGCTTGCGCAGATCCGCACCGCACGCTCCGAAGCCCTGCACGCGTTTGGCAGCGACGAGTTGATTCTCGAACAAGCGCTGATCGAACCGCGCCATGTCGAGATTCAGCTATTCGGCGACCAGCACGGCAACCTGATCTACCTCGGCGAGCGCGACTGCTCGATCCAGCGTCGCCATCAGAAAGTCATCGAAGAAGCGCCGTGCCCGGTAATGACAGCCGAACTGCGCCAGGCCATGGGCGACGCTGCGCTGAAGGCCGGGCGCGCAGTGAATTACGTCGGCGCCGGCACCGTGGAGTTCTTGCTCGATGCGCGGGGCCAGTTTTACTTTCTGGAGATGAACACCCGTTTGCAGGTCGAGCACCCGGTGACCGAGATGATTACCGGCCTGGACCTGGTGGCCTGGCAACTGGATGTTGCGGCCGGGTTACCACTGGCGCTGCGCCAGGAACAGGTCGAACTCAAGGGCCACGCGATGGAGGTGCGTCTTTACGCCGAAGATCCGGCGCAGGATTTCCTGCCCCAGACCGGGCGCATTATGCGTTGGGAACCGGCCCTCGCGGACGGGGTGCGCATTGACCACGGCTTGCTTGAAGATCAGCAGGTCAGCCCGTTTTACGACCCGCTGCTTGGCAAAATCATCGCTTACGGCGCCACCCGCGAGGAGGCTCGGCGCAAGTTACTGCGGGCAGTCCAGGACAGTGCCTTGCTGGGTTTGCAGACCAATCAGCGTCTGCTCGCTGGTTTGCTGGAGCATCCACAGTTCATCGCCGGGGACTTCAATACCGGGTTCATCGCGCAACACTTCGCCGATCACCCAAGCCTTCACTCGCACGCGCCCACGACCGAAGAGCTGGCTATCGCCACGATGCTGTTCTATCAGCAGTCCGCTGGCGCCCATCCGCCAGGACTCGCCGGCTGGTGCAACAGCGCCAACGCACCGTTGCAGCAACGAATCGGTCTCAACGACGGTCGCTGGTCAACCGAAGTGAGCGTCCTGCCCGACAGGCAATTATGTATTCAAGTGGCCGGGGAAACGCTGCAACTGAAACGACTCGATATCAACGCCCGCTCGGCCAACCTGGAAATCAACGGCATTCGCCGCCGCTACGCCTATCAACTGGCCGCCGGACAACTGTGGTTGTTCACTCGCCCCGGCAGCTTGCTGCTGCAAGACCAGACATTGGCGCCCGTCAGCAGCCAAGTCGACACCCGCACCGGTACGCTGAAAGCCCCGATGGATGGAGCGATTGTCGACRTACTGGTCAGTGAAGGTTCATCGGTGAGCAAGGGGCAATTGTTGCTGGTGCTGGAAGCGATGAAAATGGAACACCCGCTCAAGGCCGGTATCGACGGTGTGATCAAACGGCTGCAGGTCAGCCCCGGCGATCAGGTAAAAAATCGTCAGATTTTGTTGGAGGTTGAATAAGCCGCTAGGCGGATCCATCGCATTTGGCTACGCTCAGCCTCATCAGGACGCGGACACCAGGAAACCTGCGATGCCTCATTGGCTGGTAATTGATCTCGAAGCGACCACCGATGACGGTGGCTGGCCGGTAACCGAGATGGAAATCATCGAAATCGGCGCCACCCTGGTCAATCGCGCAGGCCGCGAACTGGACTACTTCCAGCGCTTCGTTCGGCCCCTGCGACGACCGCTGCTGACCCCTTTCTGTCGCGAACTGACCCACATCACCCAAGCCAATATCGACGCTGCCCAGCCACTGACCGAGGTCTGGCCGCTGTTCGAGCGCTGGCTCGGCCAGCATCACACGCGCCTTGAAGGCTGGGCCAGCTGGGGCGATTACGACCGACAGCAACTGCTTCAGGAATGGCAACGCCTGCAACTCGACAGCGCCCTGAGCCGAGTCCCCCACATGAACCTGAAGCAGCGCTTTGCCAAGGCCCGCCGACTGGAGCGGCCGCTGGGGCTCAATGGCGCCCTGCAATTGGCGGGTATGCAATTTACCGGTCAACAGCACCGGGCGCTGGAAGATGCACGTAATACTGCGCGGTTGTTACCGCTGATTCTTCCGGTCTGATCCTTGAGGGCAACAGGTGACGGACGAAAAGGCCTTGTGCATACTGGCCGGCCTTTTTAGCCCATTTCGAGGAATCGCCCATGTTTAAAGTCAACGAGTACTTCGACGGCACCGTCAAGTCGATTGCCTTCGGCACCGCTGAAGGTCCGGCCACCATTGGCGTCATGGCACCGGGCGAATACGAATTCGGCACCAGCCAGCGTGAGATCATGCACGTGGTTTCCGGGGCCCTGACCGTAAAACTGCCTGACAGCAGCGACTGGGAAACCTTCGCCGCCGGCAGCCAGTTCAACGTACCGGCCAACAGCAAGTTCCAGCTGAAAGTCGCCGTCGACACCGCTTACCTGTGCGAATACCGCGGCTAAGCGTTTCACCGCGATAAAAAATGCCCGTGTCGAAAGACACGGGCATTTTTCATTCCGGCATTACAGCGTTATTCGAGAATCTCTACCGGCATGCCGACTTCGAGCCGGCCGTTGCCGTCGTTGACCAGGTTCTGGCCAAACATCGCGCTATCCTCTCGCGCACGGTATTTCTGCAGCGTCGCCAGGGGTTCACGGTCGTCGCTGCGCTCACCGGTCTGCGGGTCGATGGTGGTGAGGATGCAGCGCGCGCACGACTTGACCACGCGAAACTCGACATCGCCAATGCGAACGCGCTTCCAGCCATCCTCGGCAAATGCCTCGCTGCCCTCGATCACCAGGTTCGGTCGAAAACGCAGCATCTCCAGTGGACGGCCGACCCGTTGCGACAGGTCCTCAAGCGAGGCCTGACCAATCAACAACAGCGGAAAACCGTCGGCAAAGGCGACTTTATCGTCATCCTTGCCATAGCCGGCCTGAGTGGTACGGGCCAGCGCCTCGGGCACTTGCACCAATCGGGTAGGTTTGCCAATGAATTCACTGACCCAGGCACCGGCGGCATCCCCCGCATCAGGAACCCGCAAGGTATCGCGCCAGATGGTCACGCCACGCTGTTCAGCGTCGCTGGCAGGCAAGGCAATATCGATCGACGAGTGACCGGGCGCACTGAGCGTCAGGCCACCGGAGGTATTCCACAACGCCGACAATTGGCTCATACGCGATTCGGCGCTTTGCGTCAGGAAACGTCCGCTGGCCTCGTCTACCAGCATCCAGCGCCGATCCCCCTCCAGCCCCAGTTTATCCAGGCTGACCTGTTGCAGGACTTCGCCTTTGCCGGACTTGAGTGGATAACGGTAAAGCGCGCTCAGACGCAGCATGGCCAGCTCCCTGGTGGGCAAAAACGCCACGATATACGAGCAGGCTGACGAATCAAAGAAGCACATTGCGGGCAGACACCCTGCCTGCCCGCGATGCTCCGTCAGGCCGGGACTGCGTCGAGCATCAGGCGCTGGCGCACCACGTCGACCAGTTTGTCTGGCTGGAATTTCGAAAGGAAGTTGTCACAACCGACCTTCTTCACCATCGAATCGTTGAAGCTGCCGGACAGCGAGGTATGCAGGACGACGTACAGGCCGCGCAAGCGTGGATCGTTGCGAATCTCGGTGGTCAGGCGGTAACCGTCCATCTCGGGCATTTCCGCGTCGGTGAAGATCATCAGCAATTTGTCGGTCATGGCCACACCCGTATCAGCCCAGGCCTTGAGCATGTTCAGTGCCTTCAGACCGTCTCTGGCGATGTGCATTTTCACCCCGAGCTGACCCAGGGTATCGCGCAACTGGGACAGGGCCACGTTGGAGTCGTCCACCAGCAGCACTTCACGACCGCGGGCACGCTCCAGCACCGGGTCTTCGAGCTTGTCACGCGAAACCTTGGCGTTGTATGGCACGATCTCGGCGAGTACTTTTTCGACGTCGATGATCTCCACCAGTTGGTCATCGACCTTGCTGATGGCCGTCAGGTAATGCTGGCGGCCGGCACTGGTTGGCGGCGGCAGAATGGCTTCCCAGTTCATGTTGACGATGCGATCGACGCCACCGACCAGGAAGGCCTGCACCGAGCGGTTGTACTCGGTCACGATGATGGTGCTGTTGGGCCCCGGCACCAGCGGCCGCATACCGATGGCCTGGGACAGGTCGATCACCGGCAACGTCTGGCCACGCAGATTGACTACACCACAGACAAACGGGTGACGCTGCGGCATCAAGGTCAGTTTTGGCAATTGCAGGACTTCCTGCACCTTGAAGACGTTGATTGCAAACAACTGCCGACCGGCCAGGCGAAACATGAGAATTTCCAGGCGATTCTCACCCACCAGCTGCGTGCGTTGATCTACTGTGTCGAGAATGCTGGCCATTGATGACTCCTGGGCTTTTCTGATGAATTCACTAAAGAAAGTTATCGGCGGATCTCATGCAATCTTGACCCGCAAACAAAATGCCACGCAAAGGAATTGATGTCACATTAACATCATGCTCTACTGAAGCGGCTATTTCATCCACTGCACAACCTGCGCGCGACCCCTCTTTGCGTGTCAAGTTCCGTGGCATAAGGGAATCCCCTAGCCGCAATCGGGATCAGCCTGATATTCGCGATATCCAATAGCCATTAATGTGACGCCATTCTCACTGCATGAATGGAGTCAGGCTTTTGTCTGTGATCGAAGTACCGTTGCCGAGCTCCTTTTTCAGCCCGCCGGGTTACGCCGCTCATGCCTCACGGCCAATGAGTTCGGTCTCTCGTTACGCTGTCAATCAGGCTCGCTCCATCGGGGTATTCGCGTCGAACACAAGCAGACCGTTCATCGTCAGCAGCAAAAAATCAGAACTGCCCTACAGATTCCAGTCATGGTCCGGCAGTACCTTACGTCCGTTCGCCATACGGCTGATTGCATCACCTGACTTGATGTCGTGGAGAAAAGCATGCTGAACGATCGTAAAAACTGGAATCAGCGACTGCCCGAATTCCTGATCGAGGCAGAAACCCTGCTGGCCAAATCCGAGGAATGCCTGAGCCACCTGCAACTGATCAACAATGATCAGGACGCCATCGACTGCATGCTGAACACACTGTTCACCCTGGCCAACCGGGCCGATGCATTGGCACTGCGGGCGGTATCCGAGTTCTCGATGTGCATTCACGCCTTGCTCAACGGTGCACGCAATCAAATCGATCTGAACGACCAGGCACTGTGTGCCTTGAAAGAGTGCTTCACATTGATGGCCTGGCAACTTGAACTGGTCGACGTGACTACCGGCCAACTCAGCCTCGATGACGCCGAACAGATATCGTTGATCGAAGCCTTCGCAATGGAAATTGGCCGTGCCCCGACGCGCCTGGCATTACCCTCCAAGCCATTCGCATGCGCCCCACTTTCGGCAAGACATGCCTGAGTTGCATCAAGTTATGTGCCGGGCCGTTTGATTATCTTCGGCATTTCCATCAACAACCTTCGCATTGCAATTGAATATTTCGTCTCTTTTAACGACAGAATCAAGTTAATCACCCAACTATTACTTATCGTCTTCCGCCCCCTGAACTACCGGTCCAGAGCGCTGCGAACTGTTCAGCAACGTAATAAGTCACGCTGGATGCTCAGTGACTGCGCATGCCCGCTAATGTGGAGCATACGTCCAGCAACGACAAATTCCTGACCCTCAGGACATATATAGCAAACGCGACCAACGGTATGTTAGGTGGTATTATGCCGCCCAATTAGTTGGCTCCAGGTTATGGCACTCTGACTTCAGGCGGGTCTATCCCGCGAAGAGTGCAACACTCGATTTTGACAATCAGACTGCGCTAACTTGAAGCCCACCATTCAATCACCAGCGTTATCCACACAGAGACCCGTCAGGCATCATGACCGGTCTGCCCGCAGCGAACATTCATTGGCTCCATCCGCTATGTACGCCAGCCTCAAGTCAGTCGCCTCTTGGCCACCCTCCCGAAAAAGCGTTCGCCGGCTCACTCTGCTGCTGTGCCTGTGTTCGGCGTTCGGCAGCCTGCTGGTTTACTGCCTGTCCAGCCAATTTCCAGCCGCACTGCTGATACTGAACCTTGCGGCAGCCACCAGCGTCTGCGTGCAGCATTGCAATTCGCGTAAATCGATCAGGTTCCAGCCTCAGGAACTGGCCGACCGCTTGCTGGAAGTACAGGAGAACGAGCGCCATCGGCTCAGCCGTGAACTCCACGACGATATCGGCCAATTGCTGACGGCGGCAAAGCTGCAAAGTGAATGGCTCAAGCGACGTCAGCCCGAAGAACTGCAAAGCCATTGCACCCTGCTGTGCGACACGCTGGAAGAAACCCTGACCAAAGTTCGCGATGTCTCGGCCATTCTCAATCCAAGACAACTCACCAGCCTTGGCCTTGAAGCCAGTTTGCGTGCGCATCTGCTCAAGACGCTGGCCAATACTGCCGTGAACTGGAGCCTTGAATGCCAGCAGCGCCTGACCGGTATTCCGGAAGAAATGGCGGTGGCGGCGTTTCGGATTTCTCAGGAAGCCGTCACCAATATGCTGCGCCATGCACAAGCCAAGAACCTGCTGATTCGCCTGCAACGTCTGCCCCAAGGACTGGCGCTGTTTATCAGCGATGACGGGCAGGGCTTTTCTCCCGCCACCCATCCTGGCCGTGAAGGGCAACGTGGAATGGCCGGCATGTCGGAGCGGGTCGAACAACTGGGCGGCACCCTGAGCGTCATCAGCGAGCCCGGCAAAGGCACGCAGATCGAAGCACTTTTCCCCTGGGCACCCCGTGCGCTCGAACGAGCCAGTACGAATAAGGTTCAACATTGACTTGTAACTTGCTTCTGGTGGATGACCACTCGCTGATCAGAGCCGGCGTACGTGCACTGGTTCTGGATATTCCCGGTTACGCCGTCATTGGTGAAGCCAATGATGGTGCACAGCTGCTCGAAATGGTCGAGAAGCTGAACCCCGACATCATCCTGCTGGATATATCCATGAAGGAAACCGGCGGGCTTGAGGCTCTGCAAAAACTCAAGGCCATACGCCCACAAAGCAAAGTGCTGATCCTGTCGATGCACACCGACCCGACACTGATCATGCAAGCCCTGGAGTCAGGCGCTCACGGCTATCTGCTCAAGGACACCACCGCCACGGAGCTGGAACACGCGCTTGAAGCCTTGCGCAACAATGAACGCTACCTGAGCCCGGCCATCGCTCATACCGTGATCAACCAGGCGCTGGTGCGTGCCCAGAACAGCCAGCCAGAACCCGTCGACACACATAACCTGACAGCTCGTCAGCTAGAGATTCTGCGCTTGATCGTGCGTGGCAAATCCACTCGCGAGATTGCCAATGGTTTGGGCCTGAGCATCAAAACGGTGGAAACCCACCGCTCTCAGATCATGAAGCGCTTGCAGATCTTCGATGTCGCGGGCCTGGTACTGTTTGCCGTGCGCGAGCAAATCATCAGTCTCGACGACTAGACCAGATTCAACGCCCCAGTAACGCCGATCCCTCGGGCAGATGTACGCGCAACGCGCCTGGACGCGTAGAAAAGCGCAAGCTGTCGCCTTGCAGGGGCTCGCCATCCAGATTGATGTACAGCCCCTCCGAAACCTTGATCTCAACCCACGGCAAGCGCACACGCACGAACATATTGTCGATGCCCCAACCATCAGCCAATAGATCACGCAGGGTTGCGACCACCTCCTGCGGTGCCGGCAGAATGCTGATATCCAACAAGCCATCATCGACCAACGCCTGCGGGCACAGTACATGTCCGCCCCCCGCTTGCCGACCATTACCAATCCCCAGCGCCAGAAGGTCGCCATGCCAGTGAAAGCCGGGGCCTTGCAATTCCCCATAGGCGGCATGCAATTCGTTGAACCGCGTCAAACCGGTGAACAGGTACGCCGCACTGCCGAGAATTTTCTTCAGGTCTTCGGAGGTATTCGCTGTCACCTGACTGCCGAATCCGCCGGTGGCCATATTGAGAAATACCTGCCCTCCCACTTCGCCCAGGTCGATGGCCCGTGCAGGCACTTCCAACAGATCCAATGCCTCTCCCGGGATCAATGACACCCCGGCGGCACGGGCAAAATCATTGGCCGTGCCCAAGGGCAGAAGCACCAGACTGGCATCGTTCGGATTCAACGCCAGCGCCTCGGCGATGTCGCGCAACGTGCCGTCGCCGCCACCGGCAATCAACTGTGTATAACCGGCAGCCAGCGCTTCATCGACCAGGCGTTGCGCATCGCCAGCCTCCCAGGTCAGTCGCACAGCCAACTCCCAGCCTTGCTGACGCTTGCTCTCGACCGCTGACCGGACCTCAGCGTTGAGTGCCTGGTTGCCATGCAAAATCAACAGCGCCTTGCGCTCATTCATCGTCATCACTCCCGTTGATCGAAGACCTCTGGGGAATGTTGACCCCACAAGCACCCGATAAAGCCGGAAAGATTTGAATTAATTCAGCTCGCGCCCTCTCAAGGCAGGCTCAGGCGTTAGCGCAACCCCGGCCATTGACGTGTTTTCAGAAGAGTCCTACATGCCGACTTTTTTCTTACAAGTCATGATGAATATGCCCAATTGACGGTCATTTGGTATTGGTACACCTTGTGACTGCAGTTATCAGGCAACGGCAAAAAACACACAAGGATGTGCACGCAATATGACCAGGGTCTATCAGGCAGGGAGCCATGCACTTTATGCAAAGCCATGACTTCCGATTTCCAGCCAACCGGGGTGCGCCTCCAAACACCGGCCACACCGCTCACCCGACTGAATGCAATTGCACTATCAACACACCTGGAGGGAGCGACATGGAACCGCGCGTTGTAGAGCTGGAGACCCACCTCAAGTACATCCGCAGAGATATGGAAGAGGTCCGAAACGACGTCAAATCCATCAAGCACAGGCTTGCCTACTCGGCAGGCGCTGCGGCGGTGATCATCAGCCTGCTCGGCTGGATCGCAAACAGCCGCTTCGATCAACTCGTGACGCTGCTTAACGCGTAATCTGCACCACGAAACGCCAGGCCCGACGTGATTCATACCGGGCCTGGCGCTGACCAGCGCTGTCATACGTAAAGGCCTAGCCCAGCACTTCACTCAGCGGGATGAAGTTCACCCAATCACCTTCAACCAAGGTGCGCTCCTCCAGCACTTCAACCAGGCCTTCAGCCCAGGCTGCACTGCGCAAAACACCCGAGCTCTGATTCTTGTAGATAATTGCCCGCCCCTGCTCCAGACGACCGCGCAGGTATTCCCGGCGATTACCGGCCTTGGACCAGACGAATCCTGCCGGAACCTGAAACTGCAAAGGCCGAACCTCTGTCACGCCTTGACGACGTAACAGATAAGGGCGTGCCAACAGGGCAAAGGTCACCAGTGTCGACGCAGGATTGCCAGGCAGCCCAATCACCGGCACGCCTCGAAAATGCCCGAACGTCAGTGGTTTCCCTGGCTTGATGGCCAACTTCCACAATGCCAGTTCGCCTTCTTCGCGCAGCGCAATACCCAGGAAATCCGCCTCGCCTACCGATACACCGCCCGTAGAAAGGATCAGGTCGACATCACCCAGTTCGGCGAGCCGATCACGAGTGGCCTGCAAATCGTCGGGCAGAATCCCCGCATCGATCACTTCGCAGCCTAAACGCTGCAACCAGCTGCACAGCAATACCCGATTGCTGTTATAGATCTGACCCGGGCCGAGGGCTTGCCCGGGCTCGACCAACTCGTCCCCGGTGGACAGCACCGCAACCCGTACCTTGCGCACGACTTCAAGCTCTGCACACCCCAGTGAGGCCGCCAAACCTTGTTCGATGGGACCCAGGCGCGTACCGGCGGTCAATACCTGTTCACCCACCGTGGTTTCCTGACCTTGCGGGCGAATGTTTTGCCCTGCGCGCATCGGCTCGGTAAAACGTATCCGTTGGTCCGCCTGGACCTCGGCGTTTTCCTGCATTTCAACGCAGTCTGCACCCACTGGCACCGGGGCACCGGTGAAGATCCGTGCACACGTACCGGGCGCCAATGGCTCCGGAGCTTGCCCGGCAAAGACCTTCTGGCTGACCACCAGCGGCTCGCCAGTCCAATCGGCCAGGCGCAAGGCATAACCATCCATGGCGCTGTTGGGCCATGGCGGCAGATCAAGGGTCGATACCAGGTCCTCGGCAAGAACACGGCCCTGGGTCGCGGCCAACGGCAATCGTTCGCGCTCAAGGATTGGCGACGCCTCAGCCATTTCCAGCAAGCGTGCCAACGCCACTTCGACGGGCATCAAGCTGCCGGTCTTGCCCGGCTTACCCACGGGATTCACAGGGTACCGCCTGTTTCAAGTGAGCGACAAAGTTGCACGGACGATGCCGCGAATCCAGTTGCTCCGCGAGAATCCCGTCCCAACCGGTTCGCACCGCATTGGTAGAACCCGGCAGACAGCAGACCAGCGTGCCATTGGCCAACCCTGCCAACGCGCGCGATTGCACCGTCGAGGTGCCAATGTCCGCAACCGAGATCTGCCGAAACAACTCACCAAATCCGTCGACCTGCTTATCCAGCAGGCAACTGACCGCTTCCGGTGTACTGTCACGACCGGTAAAACCCGTACCGCCCGTAATCAGCACCACTTGCACGACATCGTCAGCGATCCAGGTCGCGACTTGCGCACGAATTTTGTAGAGGTCATCTTTAAGCAGAATACGTGCGGCCAGGTTATGCCCGGCGGCACTGAGGCGGTCAACGAAGACCTGTCCCGAGGTATCGGTTTCCAGCGTGCGAGTATCACTGACAGTCAGCACCGCAATGTTCAGCGGAGCGAAAGGTACATCAGCCTTGGCTTTCATAGGCTCGTCCAGTTGTAGGAGAAACAGCCCGGTGTTATATCACAGCGCCTCATTTTTTCAGCGCACCGATGGAGATGCTGCATGACCTCGAACTTCCAGTTGCCGCCCTGCTCCATCCTGCTTCTGGCGGGAGGACGCGGCCAGCGCATGGGCGGTCAGGACAAGGGGCTACTGGTGTGGCAAGGCCTGCCGTTGATTGCACATCTGCACCATCAGACTCGCGGTTTAAGTGATGACCTGATCATTTCCTGCAACCGCAACCTGGAAAAGTACGCGCTTTATGCCGACCAGTTAGTGCATGACGACAATAGCGACTTTCCGGGACCATTGGCTGGTATACGCGCCGGGTTGGCGGCCGCACGACATCCCCATCTGATGGTACTGCCTTGCGACGTGCCGCGCATTGACGCCGAACTGCTCACGGCCATGCGAGAAGCCGCCTGCCAACAGCCGGACAAACCCTTGATGCTACGCCAGGGCGATCATTGGGAACCGTTGCTGTGCATTATCCCTGTAGCGCTGGCAGGCGAGTTTGAAAACGCCTGGAACGAGGGTGAACGCAGCCCCGGACGCATCATGCGCAACCTGGGTGCCATCGCACTGCAATGCCCCGAAAACGATCGACGCCTGGCCAACCTGAATACACCTGAACTGTTAAGCCTGCACAGCAACGTGCCAGAATGAGGTCAACCAAGGAACTTGCGCGCCAGGCATACGTCTCAGCCCAGTACTCAAAAGAATTCATATTCGGAGAAATCACATGACTCATCGGACCCTCGCCACTCTCATGCTCGCACTGGGCCTCGCTACCCTCGCCGGTTGCTCATCGCCCGCGGTGATCACCTTGAATGACGGTCGCGAGATCCAGTCGGTCGACACACCACAATTTGATTCCAAATCGGGTTTTTACGAATTCGAGCAACTGGATGGCAAGCACACCCGCATCAACAAAGATCAGATTCGTACCGTTAAAGACCTGTAAGCCTCACGGCGACAGCCAGGTACATAAAAAGCCCGCCAATGTGCGGGCTTTGTCATCTCTGGCAAAAGCAGACCTCGCTCAGCCCAAGCCACTTACTGAGTGCCGCGCTTGAGCTGCGCAGTCACYACCGTAGGGGGAATCACCACTGCAAGGTGATTTCGCTCTCGAAGCTTCGCTCAAGCCCGGTCACCGGATCGATAAAACGCAAGCCTTTGGCCAACAGTTTCAACGGATTGGCGTAATCATCTTCAACATCTTTCAATGCGTCGGGATAAAACGGGTCATTGCAGATACTCGCCCCCAACGCCGTCATGTGGACCCTTAACTGGTGCTTTTTGCCAGTCACCGGATACAACGCATAACGCCAGAGATCGGCATTTTTCTCCATGACTTCAATGGCCGTCTCGGTATTGCTCGCGCCGGGCCCCTCTTGCATCCGAAAGAAGGGTTCGCCATCGACCAGGCGGCTCTTGTGCACCAGCGGAAACGACAACCCCGGCAAGGCGCGGGCAATTGCCTCGTAGCGTTTTTCGATCTGTCGAGTTGGAAACAACGCCTGATAGGCCGAACGACTCTGGGGGTTGGCCGAAAACAGCACCAACCCAGCCGTGTGTCGGTCTATGCGGTGCAACGGCACCAGGTGCGGGTTATCCAGGCGACGGATCAAACGCCGCAGCAGCGTCTGCTCGACGTACTCGCCTGCTGGGGTAACCGGCAGAAAGTGTGGTTTGTCCGCGACCACCAGATGCTCGTCGGCATACAGAATCGTCTCGAGCACCGGGATTGTCTTTTCGTCGGGGACTTCCCGAAAATAGTGAATCCGCAGCCCTTCCCTGTAAGGAAGATCAACGGTAATCGCATGACCCTGGCCATCCAGCACGCGGCCACGGGCAATCCTGTCCAGCCATTGTTCGCGACCAATGGCGCTGAAGTGTTCGCACAGACAATCGAGAACGGTCAACCAGGCGCCTGGCGGCAGGTACAGCGTGCTGGCCTGATTCTGTGCCGCGGAAAAAGATGAGGTGGACATACGAAAGCTCTGGCCCTAATGCAGGGGGGCATTATCCAACAAGGACCCGAACGATGTCGCCCTCATGATTATCATGCGGTCAGCGACACTCGCTGAGCCGCCGCGTCGGTATATTCCTTCAGCCAGCGCAATACATCGACAGCCTCCCAACGGCCGGGATCATAAAGCGCATACAACAACCCTTGATAACCCACGACATCCAGTTGGCGGTGGTAACCCGCACGCTGAAACAAGGCTTCGATTTCCGCGAAGCACGTGTTGAAGTGCAATTTGTTGAATGGCGTTTTCCCTTCCGTAACCAGGCCATCCAGGCGCAACTCCAGCACTGCCTCTTGGACCACATCAGCCGACATGCGATTCACGCTGGCTTTCAATTGTTCGACATTGACCATGCACTTCCCTCTGACGCGAATAACTGTATGCACATACAGTAAACGAATACTCGGGGTTACGCCAACGCATTACCTGAGGAGCGCGACAGGCGGAACGGCCGTCGCTGAAAACAAGAAGGGGTTTAGCGCAGGAATGCCACGACCTGTTCAGCGTCGAAGGGCCAGCCCAGCTCAGCCCCTGTATCAACACGACGCAGTACCGGAATGCGTAAACCGTAGGCTTCAAACAGCGCTTCACTGTCGGCAATGTCGACCAGTTCCACCAGCAACCCATGCTCGACCAGCGGCATCAGCTCTGCTTCTGCGAGTTCACAGAGATGGCAACCAAGGGTGCTGAACAACTGGCATTCAGGAGTCATGACAAACAGACCAACGAGGATTGGGTGACTATTCTAGGCCCGGGATGAAAAGTCGTCGAGCAACGCCCTCCGTGACGACAGCCAATTTTAGCTATCTGGTATAACCCTGATGCAAATCATTCGGCGTCGGCTCCAACTGCGCAATGCTCGCGGCTTTTTTTGCCTCTACGCTGGGTACGTCCCGACACCGAAACGGAGCATGTCGTGTTTGCCAATTTGTTGATCATCCTCGCCTCGTCATTAGTGGTGATTGCACTGTTTCGGCGTCTTCAACTGCCTCCCGTGCTGGGCTACCTGTGCGTCGGACTGCTGGTTGGGCCCGGCGCATTCGGCTGGGTGAATGACAACCAGGATCTACCAGACCTTGCCGAGTTGGGCGTGGTCTTTCTGCTGTTCTCCCTGGGGCTGGAGTTTTCCCTGTCGAAAATGCTTGCGCTGCGGCGCGTGGTATTTGGTCTCGGCAGCCTGCAAGTGCTGTGCTCGGGGGTGCTGCTGGGCGGTTTGCTGATGTTACTCGGCATGCCCGCCGCCCCGGCCATGCTGCTCGGCGCCGGTCTGGCGCTATCGTCCACGGCAATTGTCAGCAAAGAGCTGAGCAGCCTCGGCGAGATCTTCAGCCATCACGGCCAGAACGCGATTGGCGTGCTGTTGTTTCAGGATGTCGTTGCGGTGCTGTTGCTGACGCTGGTCCCGGTGTTCGCCGGCAGCAGCGATCAAAGCTGGTACTGGGCGCTGCCGATCACGCTGGGTAAAACCCTGCTGTTGTTTGTCGGTCTGTTGCTGACCAGTCGCTGGTTACTGCCACGACTGTTCCACGAAGTCGCCACCTCGCGCTCCGCCGAGCTGTTCGTCCTGCTGGCCCTGGTCATCGTCTTGCTGACTGCCTGGCTGACTCATCTGCTCGGGCTCTCCCCCGCCCTCGGTGCCTTCCTTGCCGGCATGTTGCTGGGCGAGAGCCATTACCGACATCAGATCGAAGCCGATATTCGCCCGTTCCGCGACATTCTGCTCGGGCTGTTTTTCGTCAGTATCGGCATGCTGATCGATCTGCAGCTGTTCGCCAGCCATGGCCTGTTGATTCTCGGCCTGACATTGGGGTTACTGCTGATCAAGGGCAGCCTGGTCGCAGCCTTGGTCAAATGGCGCGGCAGCGACGGCGAAACTGCCTGGCGCAGCGGCCTGGCATTGGCGCAAGGCGGTGAATTCTGCTTCGCGCTGATGGCACAGATGCAACAGAACAAACTGATACCGGCCGAACTCAGCGGTCTGTTACTGGCCGCAACATTCTGCTCGATGCTGCTGACACCACTGTTGCTGCGCGCAGCACCGGGCATTGCCGCACGCTTGCATCGCAAACCCGATAAGGAAGCGCGACTCGATCAGATCGCTGCATTGAACGCCGAACTGCACGGGCATGTAGTGATTTGCGGCTACGGTCGGGTGGGTCAGTCCATAGGGCGTTTTCTGCGTCGCGAAGGACAGCCTTTCGTTGCGCTGGACGATGACCCGGTTCGTGTTCATCAAGCCGCAGCGGGTGAAAGCTGCGTGCACTATGGCGATTCCCGTCGCATGGAATTGCTGGGTGCCGTAGGTCTTGAACGCGCACGACTGTTGGTGATCGCGGTGGACAAAACCGATATAGCCATGACCGTACTCAAGGCAGCACGGCAGGTAAACGCTCAGGTCCCGATACTGGTTCGAACCCGTGACGACAGTCAGTTGGCCGAACTGAAGGCGGCCGGAGCCAATGAGGTTGTCCCGGAACTGTTGGAATCGAGTCTGATGCTTGCTTCCCACGCGTTGCTCATGCTGGGTTTGCCCCATCCGCAGGTCCAGGAGCGTGTCGACGAAGTGCGACATGGGCGCTATCGCCTGCTGCACGGCTTCTATCACGGAGCGCAAAGCAACCTGTTGGACAGTCGTGGGCAGCCGAAAGTATTGATGTATGCCGTCAACCTGACAATGGATGCCCATGCATGCGGCCGGCCCTTGAATGAGCTGGCACTTGAAGCATTGGGGGTGGATGTTCAAGCCATTCAGCGCAATGGCGCTGATTTGATAGTTGAGGGCGCCACCTGCTTGCTGGCGGGCGATCGGGTGTTGATGTCGGGCACCTTGTCTGCCATCGAGGCCTGTGAAGCTCGGCTGTTGGCGGGATAATGAGGTGTGGTCGGGTTCCTCGCGCAGAACCGGAAAATTTCCTGCGCGTGCCCGACCAATTGGCTGAAGGCAATCAATCCTGGCTGACTGCACCAATCTTGTGGATCGACAGATCCGCCCCGTAATACTCCTCTTCCTGGCTCAGCCGCAGCCCATGCAACAGCTTGATCGTGCCATACACCGCAAAGCCTCCGATCAGTGCCACGGCTACCCCGAGTGCAGTGCCGATCAACTGGCTGATCAGGCTGACGCCACCGAGCCCGCCCAAGGCGCTCTGACCGAAAATCCCGCAGGCAACCCCACCCCAAACGCCACAAAGACCATGCAGCGGCCAGACGCCAAGCACATCGTCGATCTTCCATTGGCTTTGCGCCGCGATGAAACACCAGACAAACAAGGCCCCGGCAATGGCTCCGGTCACCAGTGCGCCAACCGGATGCATCAGGTCGGAACCGGCACAAATTGCCACCAGCCCGGCCAGTGGACCGTTGTGCAGGAACCCCGGATCGTTACGACCGACAATCAATGCGGCTACCGTGCCACCGACCATCGCCATCAACGAGTTGACCGCCACCAGACCGCTGACGCCTTGCAGGGTTTGCGCGCTCATCACGTTAAAGCCGAACCAGCCGACGATGAGAATCCACGAACCCAATGCCAGAAACGGAATGCTCGACGGCGCAAACGCCACCAGGCGTCCGTCGCGATACCGACCATTGCGCGGACCGAGCAGCAATACCGCCGCCAATGCCAGCCAACCTCCCATGGCATGCACTACCACGGAGCCGGCAAAATCATGGAAGCTGGCACCAAAGCGAGCCAACAACCAGGCTTGCAGGCCGAAGTTTCCGTTCCAGACCACACCTTCAAAAAACGGATAAATGAACGCCACGATCAACGCCGTCGCACACAGCTGCGGAACGAATCGGGCACGCTCGGCAATCCCCCCGGAAATGATGGCCGGAATGGCGGCAGCAAAGGTCAGCAGGAAGAAAAACTTCACCAGCCCATAGCCGTGATCAGCGCTGATTACCGCGGCCGGTTGCAAGAAAGTGACACCGTAGGAAATCCAGTAGCCTATAAAGAAGTAAGCCAGCGTTGAAATGGCAAAGTCACTGAGGATCTTCGATAACGCGTTGACCTGGTTTTTTTGCCGAACCGTGCCGACTTCCAGAAATGCGAAACCGGCGTGCATGGCCAGAACCATGACAGCGCCGATCAGAATGAACAGTGTATTGGAGCTATGGACCAGGCTGTCCACAGCACTTTGCAAATTTTCCATGGAGTTGGCAGACCTTAAAGTCGCAAAAGCACCAAAGCGGTTCGCCGAGACAATTTACGCACCAAGTTGATACCAGGCTTGGCATCCATCCTTATTCCGGCGAACCGTTTTGGCGCAAAAAACTCATTGAGGTCGATCGTTGCTCGGGTGTTTGCGCGAGTTTCTATTATTTAGGTTAAGGTTTTCGCGAAGCACGCCCAGTTTCAGTACAACAGCACTGGCTGACGCACCACGACATAGCAAAAGCTGTACCAGGCATTAGGGGGGTCTCAACGCGGTGGGGGAATCTATTTGAGAACAGCCCCTGGCACTGAACCTTCGAACAAGGCTCATACTCGAACATTTCACACACCAATAATGGAGATCATCATGGCCAGAAAAACGGAAAAGACTGCTCAAGAAATCCTGAGGGAAGATTTTCAGACATTGGTCAGCGACACCGAACGGTTGCTGGAACACACTGCGACACTGGCCGGTGATCAAGCCGATGAGTTGCGTAGCCAGATTCACGAAAGCCTGCAGCGGGCTCGCGAAACCCTGAAACTGACCGAAGATTCCTTGCGCCAACGCGGCCAGGAAGCTGTCACCGCCACCGAAGACTATGTTCAGGCCAACCCTTGGCAAGCGGTTGGCATCGCGGCCGGCGTAGGCTTTTTGATTGGCCTGCTGACGACGCGGCGCTGATATGGCTATCGGTGAATCCGGCTCGTCCGAAACAGGTACGGGGTCTTCATCGCGACGCTTGGGTGCCGCTTTTCTCGGGTTGCTGCACAGCCATGTCGAGTTGTTCGGCATCGAATTGCAGGAGCAAAAAGCCCGCACCGTAAGCCTGTTGCTGTTCGCAGGGCTGGCACTGGTTTTCGCTTTACTGCTGTTGATCGGGCTTTCGGCGCTGGTGTTGATTCTGCTGTGGGACACTTATCGCCTGGCGGGGATCATCGGCCTGTGCGTTTTCTATGCGCTCGCGGCACTCTTTTGTGGCATGCGCTTGAAAGCGGCGCTCTTTGATGAAACATCGCCTTTCAACGCCACCCTTCAAGAGCTGGCGAACGACAGGGAGCGCCTGCTGCCATGAACCTGCCTGAAATCCCCAAAAACAGTTCCCGACAAGAGATGCGCAAGGCATTGATACGCTTGCGCATGGAAATGCATCGCCAGGAAATTCGCCACGAGTCCCGGCAGATGTTGGAACCCTTGCACCGCGTACGAGGGATGACGCAAAGTTTTCAGGAGGGTCTGGGCATCAAGCACGCGCCACTCTGGGGCATTGCCGCCGTAACCTTGCTGGGCTTCCTCACCGCCAAGGGCGCCAAGGGCGGTGCCATCAGCAGCATCACTCGGTTAGTCCAGCTCGGCACCAGCCTGTTGCCGCTGATCAAGCTGGTGCTGCAAGGCTCCTCGCGCAAACACCCGTAGACCAACAGACCCCAATCAGTCACCTGACGGAGAACCTGCCTTGGATTGGCATACCCTGCTTAATCGTGAACGCCTCGGAAAACCGCTACACAGCCCGGAAGAGCTCGGTCGCAGCCCTTTCCATAAAGACCACGACCGGGTCATTTTCTCCGGAGCCTTCCGCCGTCTCGGGCGCAAGACCCAGGTCCACCCGGTATCCAGTAATGACCATATCCACACGCGCCTGACCCACTCACTGGAAGTCAGTTGCGTGGGGCGCTCATTGGGCATGCGCGTCGGTGAAACCATCCGCAGCGCCCTGCCCGACTGGTGCGAGCCTAGCGATCTGGGCATGGTGGTGCAGTCAGCGTGCCTGGCCCACGACATTGGCAACCCGCCCTTTGGCCACTCGGGTGAAGACGCCATCCGCTACTGGTTCCAACAGGCCGCGGGCAAAGGCTGGCTGGACGCCATGAGCGAAGTCGAACGCAACGATTTCCTCAACTTCGAAGGCAATGCCCAAGGCTTCCGGGTTCTGACCCAGCTGGAATACCACCAGTTTGACGGCGGTACACGGCTGACTTACGCAACGCTGGGCACTTATCTGAAATACCCGTGGACCGCGCGCCATGCCGATTCACTGGGTTACAAAAAACACAAGTTCGGTTGCTATCAGAGCGAACTCCCCCTGCTGGAGCAGATCGCCCAGAAACTCGGCCTGCCTCAACTCGAGGAACAGCGCTGGGCCCGACATCCTCTGGTCTACCTGATGGAAGCCGCCGACGACATCTGCTACGCCTTGATCGACCTTGAAGATGGCCTGGAGATGGAGCTTCTGGAGTACGCCGAGGTGGAGTCCCTGTTGCTCGGCCTGGTCGGTGATGATCTTCCGGAAACCTACCGTCAACTCGGCCCTGATGACTCGCGTCGCCGCAAACTGGCGATTCTTCGCGGTAAAGCCATCGAGCACCTGACCAACGCTGCGGCACGGGCATTCGTCGAGCAACAGGAC
Organism: Pseudomonas sp. 05N432; assembly: GCF_056396945.1. Classification (NCBI taxonomy): domain Bacteria; kingdom Pseudomonadati; phylum Pseudomonadota; class Gammaproteobacteria; order Pseudomonadales; family Pseudomonadaceae; genus Pseudomonas; species Pseudomonas sp. 05N432. The sequence continues at coordinate 45,053 of NZ_JBFTMM010000009.1, forward strand.
GCGCTATTGGCCGGCACCCTTCACGGCGATCTGGTGGAACACATGCATGGGCCCGCCAAGCGTTGCGTACTGAATGCCAAGGACATGGCGCGTAAAAAAATCTTTCAGGACAAGCGCAAAACCCTGCATGAAATCGGCGCTTACACCACGCTGGAAATTCTGTTGAATGGCTTTTGTGGGGCGGCACTGGAACAGCACGGCGGTCGTACGGCTTCATTCAAGAATCGTCGCATACTCGATCTGCTGGGTAATAATGCACCCGACCCGCACGGTCCTTTGCATAACTCGTTTTTACGCATGATCGACTTCATCGCCGGAATGACCGACAGCTATGCCAGCGAAATGGCACTGGAAATGACCGGACGCTCCAGTCACCACTAAAAATAGATCGATCAGTCGCCCCGAAATATTCCGTGACGGCTGATCATCCCCCAACATTTTGTAGTACCGGGAGAATCTCCCTACATCTTATATAGAGCAAACTGATCGTTTGCTCTATATACACACAAAATAATCACTCTATCCTGAACAGCAGGATTGGGGGCCCTACAACCGATAGAACTCCAGCAACGGCAAACAAGACAGTACTGACTAAACCAACAAAATTGTTTCTGACACCCACCGCAGTTCGGCCACCCTCATGGAAAGCTATATGTTCAACTACGATTTGCGCATCATGCTGGTGGAGGACCATCCTTTTCAGCTGAAAGCCACCCAATACCTGCTTGAAAGTTACGGCTTTACTCAGGTCACCGCCGTAGATAATGCCGAAAATGCATTACAAACGATGATACAAGTACAGCGCCCCTACGAAATACTACTGTGCGATCAATGCCTGCCAGACCTCTCCGGCCTTGATTTGATCGGTATTGCCAACCACCAGGGCCTGATACGAAAGGCAATCATCCTGAGCAGCCTTGACCCAACCGAACTGGACACCTTGGAAAAAAATGCACACGAGCAACGACTGCCATTACTTGGTTACTTGGCAAAGCCACTGAAACAATCTGAATTTATAAACTTGTTGACCCTTCCCGACCCTTTATAAATAAACACCATTAATATCCCCTCAGACACCTCACGACAAACAAAAAAACCTCGGCACCATTACGCATCGGAAAACAGTGATTTGGCGTGTATTGTAAAAACACATATCGACCCTGAATAAACGCACCTACATGACTGGCTAATATTCTCGTCCTTCCTCACAAACCTAGTTCATGCGTAGTCTGCTGCCTCTTTTAATGTAGGACATGTCCTATATTGCACCTATAGCCTCGTCAGTTCATGCGTCAACGCACTTATCTGAGCTAAGGTGCTCGCTTTATTTGCGCACGTATGGGACATGATTATGAACTCGGTTTTTATTGTTGACGATCACCCCGTCATTCGCCTTGCGGTTCGTATGTTGCTGGAACATGAAGGTTACAAAGTAGTCGGTGAAGCCGACAACGGCGTCGATGCGATGCAGATGGTTCGCGAATGCATGCCCGACCTGATCATTCTTGACATCAGCATTCCCAAACTCGACGGACTGGAAGTTCTCTCCCGCTTCAATGCAATGAGCACCCCACTGAAAACACTGGTGTTGACGGCCCAGAGCCCAACACTGTTCGCCATCCGCTGCATGCAGTCCGGGGCCTCTGGTTATGTCTGCAAGCAAGAGGATCTCAGCGAACTGCTCAGTGCCATCAAAGCCGTGCTGTCTGGTTACAACTACTTCCCCAGCCAGGCCTTGAACCCGGTTCGCGGGGATGAAGCACTCTGCGCTGAACTGGACTTGTTCAAGTCCGTCAACGATCGCGAACTGATGGTCCTGCAACTGTTCGCCCAGGGTCGTACCAACAAGGAAATCGCCAAGGGCATGTTCCTCAGCAACAAGACCGTCAGCACCTACAAAAAAAGACTCATGCAAAAACTCAAGGCCAAATCCCTGGTAGAACTTATCGAGATGGCAAAACGTAACGCGCTAGTGTGAGAGACAGGATGCCCAGGTGTTTAAAGGACTATTTATTGTATTTGAGTGCAGGTTTATGTCTGAGCACCTCTGTGTCAGGAGCAGACAGCGGAGTCGGAAATTACGCACTGCTCAGTCGCTCAACGGCAGGCTACATGGACGTTCAACTGGATAAATCACAACGGTTGTGGCTGCAAAACAAGCGTGAACTGATCCTGGGGACCTCAGCGCCTGACTACCCTCCTTTCGATTTAACGATCAGCGGTCACGACTATGAGGGTTTCACCGCTGATTACGCAGGGGTTCTTGCACAATCCCTGGGCCTGCCGATCAAGGTCCGTCGTTACCTCTCCCGAGAGGCCGCCATCGAAGCACTCGAAAACGGCGATGTCGACCTGCTCGGAACGGCCAATAGCTTTGAAGGACGACGTTCCAGCATCGTACTGTCTGCCCCCTACGCCATAGATCAACCGGTTCTGGTCACCCGGAACGCCGAAAGCCGATCATTGACCGAGGGTCTCGCCGACATGCGATTAAGCATGGTCTATCACTATCTGCCGCTGGAAGAGGTAAAGGCGCAATATCCCAAGGCCATCATCACCTCTTACCCGTCCTACCAGAATGCGATCAATGCCGTCGCCTTCGACCAGGCAGACGTATTCCTTGGCGATACCATTTCCACCCATTTCATGATCAACAAGGGCTATCTGAAAAATGTACGGATGGCCAACTTCGGCAAACATGAGGCCTATGGTTTCAGCTTCGCAGTCAGCAAGGACAATCCAGACCTGCTGGCAATCATCAACGCAGTACTCAAGGAAGTGCCTGCGGGCGAGCGGGAAAATATTGCCAAACGCTGGAGCGCGGGCAGCGACATCCTTCTGACCGACCACAAACTGCAACTGACCAACCGCGAGGAACGCTGGCTTGCGCAGCACCCTGTCGTTCGCGTGGTCGTCAACGATACCTTCGCCCCACTGACATTCTTTGACGCCGACGAGAGCTTTCGGGGAATCGCCGCCGACTTGCTCGAACTGATCAGGCTTCGAACCGGTTTACGCTTCGAGATTCACCGCAGCCAAAGTGACAGCGAGATGATCAGCCAGGTCAAAGGGAACCAGGCCGACCTGATCGCCGCGATGATTCCCAGCGCCGAGCGCGAGGCGCAACTGAGCTTCACCCGTCCCTACCTGGAAAATTCATTTGTACTACTGACCCGAAAGAGCACTTCCAGCCCAATCAGTCTTGAGCAATTGAATGGAAAGAGCCTGGCCATCACTCAAGGCAATCCGCTCCTCGACTACCTGCACCGTGCCTACCCGACGATCCAGCTGGTTGAAACACCTGACAGTTTCAGCGCGGTGGAGTTACTCGCCAAAGGTCAGGTCGAGGGCGCAGTCAACTCATTGGTGATTGCCAACTACTTCATTTCATCGCAAGTATTCGAGGACGCATTGCAAATCAGCGCGACCGTCGGAACGCAGCAAGCCGCGTTTTCACTGGCAACCGCGCGCGGTGCTACGGAACTGCACTCCATCCTCGACAAAGCCCTGCTCAGCATTGCGCCGGACGAACTGGGAATAATCAACAGCCGCTGGCGCGGCTACACGGGAACCGCCAATAGCACCTGGCGTAACTACCATCGCCTGTTCTATCAACTGGTCATTGGCAGCGGTCTTTTGTTACTGATTTCGCTGGCCTGGAATGCCCACATGCGCAGGCAGATCAAGCAACGCCAGAGAGCAGAGCGCGCACTCAACGACCAGTTCGAATTCATGCGCACGCTGGTCAACGGTACGCCTCACCCCATTTACGTACGGGACCGTGAAGGACTGCTGCAAAGTTGTAACGACAGCTATCTGGAAGCCTTTTGTGCCAAACGCGAGGATGTGATTGGCAAAAGCCTCATGCAGGGCCCCATGAGCAACGAGTTCGAGGCGAGGGAATACCTGGCCGATTACCAGCGAGTGGTGGCTGAAGGTGTCCCGTTGATTCTCGACCGCCCCCTGCACATTGGCCGGAAAAGGCTGACGATCTATCACTGGATTCTTCCCTATCGAGACTCGACGGGTGAAGTCCAGGGGATCATCGGAGGCTGGATCGACATCAGCGAACGACGGCAGCTTTTTGATGAACTCAGGTCAGCCAAGGAACAGGCGGACAAGGCCAATCGCGCCAAGAGCACCTTCCTGGCCACCATGAGTCATGAAATTCGCACACCGATGAATGCAGTGATCGGCATGCTTGAACTGACATTGAAACGGGCCGATCAGGGCCACCTGGATCGGCCGGCCATCGAAGTGGCCCATAGCTCAGCCAAGGACATGCTGGCGTTGATTGGCGACATACTCGATATCGCCCGAATCGAGTCTGGCCATTTAAGCCTGGCCCCAGAGCGGGTGAACCTTGGCGAGACGATTGAATCGGTCGTGCGGGTCTTCGATGGACTGGCCCGGCAAAAAAATCTCGGCCTGGTGCTGGAGTTCCCCACCAGCGCTGAACAGCCAGATGTATTGATAGACCCCCTGCGCTTCAAACAGATACTGTCCAACCTGATCAGTAATGCCATCAAGTTTACCGAGCACGGCCAGGTGAGGATCAAGGTCAATCTGCAACCAGCCCCGGAGCCCGACCATCTCCTGATGGAGTTGTGGGTCAATGACAGCGGAATCGGCATCAGCGAAGACGACCAGCGACGCTTGTTCGAGCCTTTCACCCAGGCCGATAACACCGGGCATTTGGCCAGAAGCGGTGCAGGATTGGGATTGGTGATCAGTCGCAACCTGTGCGAAATGATGGGCGGCTGCGTGCAACTGAGCAGTACGCCTGGGGTCGGCACTCAGGTCCGGATTTCATTACCGATGGCCGCGCTGCCAGACGCCGTGGTGCTGGACACCCCGCAACCGGTCATCGCGAACGCCTCGGTCACCCTGGACGTGCTGGTGGTCGACGACCACCCCGCGAATCGATTGCTCATGTGCCAGCAACTCGGTTTTCTGGGGCATCGATCCGTCACGGCCAACAACGGTGAGGCAGGTTTCCAGGCATGGAAAGCGGGCCATTTCGACCTGGTGATTGCAGACTGCAATATGCCGCTGATGAACGGCTACGAGCTCACCCGTGCCATCCGCCAGATCGAACACGATGAGCAGCGCCCGCCCTGCACGGTGCTTGGCTTCACCGCCAATGCTCAACCGGAGGAAAAACACCGATGCCGACAGGCTGGCATGAACGATTGCCTGTTCAAACCCATCAGCCTGACCACGTTGGGCCAACGACTGGAAGCACTCAAGCCGATCATCGAGGATCAAGCCTTTCACCTGGACGGCTTGCAGTTACTCACCGGCGGCGATCCACAACTGGTTCAGCGCTTGCTCGCCGAACTGTTCAACAGCAATCGCCTCGACCGCCAGGAACTCCTCGCGCTGCCGCCTGCAAGCGGGCCGCAAGCCTTCATCGATATGGCGCACAAAATCAAAGGGGCGGCCCGTATTGTTCAGGCCTCAAGGCTTATCGACCGTTGCGAAGCGCTTGAGCGCGTATGTCATGAGAACTTCTGTCCGGACCAGCTCGAGGCCCGCTGCAAAGGCATAGAGCACGCCATGCTCGAGTTGGAACAGGCGCTACAACGACAGATCCATCAGCACACCGGCGTGTAAAACCTCCCCTGAAGCAACCCGTAGCAGCCGCCTTCGGCAGCGGCTACGGGTTTGATCAGCATTCGGTCAAACGCAGGAAAATCCCCGCCAACCGCTCAATGCCGGCCTGATCATCAACGGTGAAACGCGCCAGCAAAGGACTGTCCAGATCCAACACGCCAATCAACCGGCCGTCCTTGACCAGCGGCACCACCAGTTCACTGTTCGAGGCACTGTCGCAGGCAATATGCCCGGCGAACGCATGCACATCTTCAACCCGTTGAGTCTGAAGGGTCGCCGCCGCTGCGCCGCAAACGCCACGACCGAACGGAATGCGCACGCAGGCGATTTGTCCCTGGAACGGTCCGAGCACCAGTTCCTCGTTGCGATTGAGGTAAAACCCGGCCCAATTCAGGTCATCGAGCTGATTGAACAAGAACGCCGAAAACTGCGCGGCGTTGGCGATAAAGTCGCGCTCATCCGCCAGCAGCGACTCCAACTGCGCGCAGAGCAGGCCATAGCCCTCAAGTCCTGCGCCGCTCTTTTGCAAATCGATCATGCCTTGTGCTCCAACAACTTCAGTCCGACCCAATACCGGGCAAATTGATACGCGCAACGGCCGTTGCGATTACCGCGTCCGGTAGCCCAGCGAACCGCAAGAATCTCGAGTTCTTCATCACGCTTCCACTCAAGGCCGGCCTTGCCCGCCAACGCTCCCACCCAATGCTCGACCACATTGAGGAAGTGCTCTTGGGTAAAAGGATAAAACGACAGCCACAGGCCAAATCGATCCGACAGCGCGATCTTGTCTTCGACCGCCTCGTTGGGATGAAGCTCGCCGTCGACCCTTTTCCAGTTTTCGTTATCGCTTTCTTTTTCCGGAACCAGGTGGCGACGGTTGGAGGTGGCATACAGCAGTACGTTATCCGGTGCCTGTTCCAGCGAGCCATCGAGCACGCTTTTGAGCACCCGGTAATCGCCCTCGCCGGCCTCGAACGACAGATCATCGCAAAACAGCACAAAGCGCTGAGGCAGCTTGGCGATTTGCTCGACGACGCGTGGCAGGTCCGCCAGGTGATCGCGCTCGATCTCGATCAGACGCAAACCGCCCTTGGCGTGCTCGGCCAGCAAGGCCCGCACCAGCGACGATTTACCGGTACCGCGCGAACCCCAGAGCAGCGCGTGGTTGGCAGGCATGCCGTCGAGAAACTGCCGGGTGTTTCGCCCCAACTGTTCCAATTGCTTGTCGACCCCGATCAGGTCGGACAGACGCATGTCCAGGCTGACCTCAAGCGGCAACAGAAATCCGCTGCGACCCTCGCGCTGCCAGCGTGCCGCCAGGCACTGCGTCCAGTCGATAGCCGTGCGCTGCGCGGGCAGTAACGGCTCGATACGAGCCAGAACCGCATCGGCGCGCTCAAGAAATGCATTCAATCGGGAATCCACGACTTCTCCTCAGGCTCGTTCACAGTAATGATGGGGAAAGAAAACCAAACGTTGCGCGTAATGCCGGGATTATCGCGATAATGGCTCACCCGTCAGTCATGCCGAAATCCACTGATGATCGGCTATGCTTCGCCCAGAAGGGAAACGAAAGTGGTTCAGCACACCATGGATATCAAGTTCACCAACCGCCTGTCTTACAAGCAAGCCAGGCTTACGGTGCTGGTCGGTTTCATTCTGGGAACCCTGCTCAGTCTGGCGCAAATAGGCATCGATTATGCCAGCGAAGACGCCTCCATCAACCGGGAAATACACTCGCTGCTGGAAATCAGTCATAACCCGGCTTCGCGGATCGCCTACAACATCGATGCCGAACTGGCCCAGGAACTGACCCTCGGCCTGCTGCGCTCGCCTGCGGTCATCAGTGCGCAACTGAGCGATAACAACAATACGATCCTCGCCAGCGTAAAACGCCCAGACCCGCAAAACGGCGGCTATCGGGTGATCAGCGACTTTCTGTTCGGCGCCAATCGACAGTTCAAGGATCGCCTGTTCCTCGACCATCTGCCCGATGAGTCCCTCGGCACCTTGCAACTGGACATTGACACCTACACGTTTGGCAGCCGCTTTCTGCGCCGGGCCGAAGTCACTCTGATCAACGGTTTTATCCGCAGCCTGATACTGACCGGGATTTTGCTGGCGCTGTTCTACGTGATGCTCACCAAACCGCTGGTGCGGGTGATCCGCGAACTCAGCGCACGTGACCCGAGCAGTTCGGAACAGCCACCGCTGGAGTGTCCGGTAGCGCACGAAAACGATGAGATCGGCGTTCTTGTCACGGTGGCCAACCAGCAATTCGAAAGCATGACCACTGAAATCCAGCAACGCCGCAATGCCGAAAACCGCCTGACCGACTACCTGGGGCAACTGGAAAATATTGTCTCGGCGCGTACCGGTGAACTGAAAGCGATCAATAGCCGATTGACGGTATCGAACGAAGAACTGGAAATCGCGCGCCAGACCGCTCTGGACATGGCCCAGGCGCGCTCTGTGTTTCTGGCCAACATGAGCCATGAAATCCGTACGCCACTCAATGGTTTGCTGGGGATGATCGCCCTCTCGCTGGACAGCCCGCTGAATGCCGAACAACGTCAGCAACTGTCGATTGCCCACGACTCCGGCAAAGTGCTCGTTGAGCTGCTCAACGATATTCTCGACCTGTCGAAGTTCGACGCTGGCCAGCTTGAGCTGGAGCGTATTCCGTTCGACCTCGGCTCACTGATCGAGGACACCGCCAACCTGCTGTCACAGAACGCCGCGCCCAGCGTCGAACTGACATGCCTGATTGATCCGCAGTTCCCCTCGCAGGTACTTGGCGACCCGATGCGAGTGCGACAGATTGTCAGCAACCTGCTCTCCAACGCCCTTAAATTTACCCGTTTTGGACGGGTGGACGTGCGCCTGAGCACCCACGAAGACGGTGTCAGAATCGAAGTCTGCGACACCGGTATCGGCATCGCGCAGGATGATCAGCTGAAAATTTTCCAGCCGTTTACCCAGGCAGGTGCCGGCATCTCTCGTCAGTTCGGTGGTACCGGGCTGGGGCTGGCCCTGACCTTCAACCTGTGCGAAGCCATGCAGGGCCGACTCGGTATCAGCTCGGAGCCTGGTTTCGGCAGCCAGTTCTGCGCTGATCTGCCGTTGCCGGCCCACACGCCGGCAATAGTTCCCGCCTCCCTGCAAGGCAAGGTATTGGCGATCACCGCCGCCAGCAGCGGTCTGTCCGAACTGTTAGGTAATCTGTTGCCCGGTTGGGGGCTGGAATACCAGCAGCGCACCATCGACGACTCCTTGATCGGGCTATCGCCCGATGTGCTGATCACCGACTGCCCGGAATGCCTGTTCGGATTACGTCCGGGCATGACCGCGCCGATTCTGCTGGTGACTGCCTATGGCAGTTTCATGCCCAGTGAAGAAGCGGCGGCCCTCGCCCCCCTGCAACAACAAGCCCGCCCATTGGCCCGCAACGCGCTCTACCAGACACTACGACGCACTTTACAGGCCGACGAAGTCGCCCTCGTCACCGATGCTCAAGAGTCAAGCCTCATGCCCCAGCGGCGGGCGAGAATCCTTCTGGTGGAAGACAACCCGGTCAATCAGCTCGTGGCCAAAGGCATGCTCAGCAAGTTGGGCTGCAAGGTGGTTGTCGCCTCCCACGGCGCCGAAGCGCTCGACCAGCTGGAGCTCAAGCAGTTTGATATGGTGCTGATGGACTGCAACATGCCGGTGATGGACGGCTATGAAGCCAGCCGGCAGATCCGTCACAGTGGACGCTGGCCGGATCTGCCGATCGTTGCCCTGACCGCCAACGCCATGCCCGAGGAGCGCGAACGCTGCCGCGCGGCAGGCATGAGCGATTATCTGGCGAAACCGTTCCGTCGCGAGGAACTGGTCGCCCTGCTTGAGCAGTGGGTACCGGCTACGATAGCGCCCTGATCTGCCCCAGCAGTTGATCAAGACCGTCGTGCAATTCGCCCAAGCGCTCAAGATCGACACCGCTGTCGCACAACAGGCGCGCCTTGAGCGGCCCGACCTGTTCGCGCAGGGCAACCCCGGCCGGCGACAGGCTCAAGTGTACTTCTCGCTCATCGCGCGCCGAGCGTTGGCGCTGGACCAGGTGTAACTGCTCAAGTCGCTTGAGTAACGGCGTCAGCGTCCCGGAATCCAGCGACAATCGCTCGCCAAGGGCTTTGACGGTTGGCTGCTCGGGCGCACTTTGCTGCCATTCCCATAGCACCAGCATCACCAGATATTGCGGATACGTCAGGCCCAGTTGATCGAGCATTGGTTTATAGCCGCGGATCACTGCTCGGGACGCGGCGTACAGTTTGAAGCAGAGCTGACTGTCGAGCAGCAGCGAATCGGCCGACACATCGTTCATTTGAGCAGGGCTTCAATCTCGCGGGTCAGGTCCTGTGGTTTGGTCGCCGGCCCGAAACGTTTGACCAGCTTGCCATCCTGGCCGATCAGAAACTTGGTGAAATTCCACTTGATGCCTTGGGAACCCAGTAGACCGGGCGCACGTTTTTTCAGCTGAACAAACAGCGGGTGGGCGTTGCTACCATTGACCTCAATCTTTTTGAACAGTGGAAAACTCACGCCGAAGTTCAGCTCGCAGAACTCGGAAATCGCCCCTTCATTGCCCGGCTCCTGTTTACCGAACTGGTTGCATGGAAAACCGAGCACCACCAGACCTCGATCCTTGTAGGTCCGCCATAACTCCTCCAATCCTTTGTACTGCGGGGTAAAGCCGCACTTACTGGCGGTGTTGACCACCAATACCGCTTTGCCGGCGTAATCGGCCAGGGTCTTTTGCTCACCCTTGATAGTGGTGCAGGGAATACTCAGCAGGTTCTCGGTCATCGCGCATGCTCCGGTGGAAGATGAGGAAGGCTTAAACATAGCGAGCGATTGGATTGTGTGCAATTTAATAAATCAATAACCTGCCGACAAAGAGCTGCCGCAGGTCAGGACTCACATCATTCGAGCGGCACCAGGTCCAGGCACACCGAGTTGATGCAGTAACGCAAACCGGTCGGTGGCGGGCCGTCCGGGAATACATGCCCCAGGTGCGCGTCGCACTTGGCGCAGACCACTTCGGTACGAATCATGCCGTGGCTGATATCGCGAATCTCGACCATGGCGCTCTCGCCGATCGGCTGATAGAAACTCGGCCAGCCACAGCCTGAATCGAACTTGGCTTTTGAGTCGAACAACGGCTCGTTGCAGCAGATGCAGTGATAGACACCCTCGGTTTTGGTGCCATTGTACTTACCCGAGAACGGCCGCTCGGTGCCCTTCAGACGGCAAACGTTGTACTGCTCCGGGTCGAGCATCGCACGCCATTCATCCAGGGTTTTTTCCAACTTTTCCATTGTCATACCTCTGCATCTGAAAAAGCCTGATCTGTACCTTTTCCACGGATCAGGCGGCACGTATGATTGCGCCTCGTTAAATGCCAGTCTGGCAGCCGCGTTACCCGCATTCAAACATTTTGGTGCGGTGACCCCAGGCACCGGACCAGTGTGAGAACTCAGGATTCCCAGTACGGTAGTTCAAACAGCGTCTGGATCGTTCATTTTCGGGAACACATCGCCATGCAGGTCAGCAAATCGAACAAGCTCGCCAACGTCTGCTACGACATTCGCGGCCCAGTGCTCAAGCACGCCAAACGCCTGGAAGAGGAAGGCCATCGCATCCTCAAGCTGAACATTGGCAACCCGGCGCCTTTTGGTTTCGAAGCGCCCGATGAAATCCTCCAGGACGTGATCCGCAATCTGCCGACCGCCCAAGGCTACAGCGACTCCAAAGGTCTGTTCAGTGCGCGCAAGGCCGTCATGCAGTATTACCAGCAGAAACAGGTAGAAGGTGTCGGCATCGAAGACATCTACCTGGGCAACGGCGTTTCCGAACTGATCGTGATGTCGATGCAGGCCCTGCTCAATAACGGCGACGAAGTGCTGGTCCCTGCCCCCGACTATCCGCTGTGGACTGCAGCAGTCAGCCTGGCTGGCGGTAATCCGGTGCACTACCTGTGCGACGAGCAAGCCAACTGGTGGCCGGACCTGGCCGACATCAAGGCCAAGATCACCCCGAACACCAAGGCGTTGGTCATCATCAACCCGAACAACCCGACGGGTGCGGTGTACTCCAAGGAAGTCCTGCTGGGCATGCTGGAACTGGCTCGCCAGCACAACCTGGTGGTGTTCTCCGACGAGATCTACGACAAGATTCTGTACGACGATGCCGTGCACATCTGCACCGCGTCCCTGGCGCCGGACCTGCTGTGCCTGACCTTCAACGGTCTGTCCAAGTCCTATCGGGTTGCCGGTTTCCGCTCCGGCTGGGTCGCCATTTCCGGTCCCAAGCATCACGCCCAAAGCTACATCGAAGGCATCGACATACTGGCCAACATGCGCCTGTGCGCCAACGTGCCAAGCCAGCATGCAATCCAGACCGCACTGGGTGGTTATCAGAGCATCAATGATCTGCTGCTGCCGCAAGGGCGCCTCCTTGAACAGCGCAACCGTACCTGGGAGCTGCTCAACGACATCCCGGGCGTCAGCTGTGTCAAACCGATGGGCGCGCTCTACGCGTTCCCGCGGATCGACCCTAAAGTCTGCCCGATCCACAACGATGAAAAGTTCGTCCTTGACCTGCTGCTCTCGGAAAAACTGCTGGTGGTCCAGGGCACGGCCTTCAACTGGCCATGGCCGGACCACTTCCGCGTCGTGACCCTGCCACGGGTGGACGACCTGGACATGGCTATCGGTCGGATCGGCAACTTCCTCAAGTCCTATCGCCAGTAAGCGCGATAACGCCGGGGGCCTCAAAAAGGCCCTCGGCGATTAATTCAGCAACATATCTCCATTCTTCGACTGCGACAGTGCCTTGAGTGCTGGCGGATTTACGCGACTGCCGGTTATGCCCAATGGAGGCGGGACTTGTGAAAGCAAAATCCAGCCAAATATCTCTTCGGGTGACGTCAGAAATGCCCTGCAAGCATCTAGAATCCAGCTGTAGGACACAGTTTGAAATAGTCACCCGGTTGAATAGCCTGGTGCGGCACCTTATATACCCCGCAGTACGCTACATATTTAGCACGAGGAGATTTCTACAACCATGATGCGCATCCTGCTGTTTTTGGCCACTAACCTGGCGGTCGTGCTGATTGCCAGCATCACCCTGAGCCTTTTCGGCTTCAACGGGTTCATGGCGGCCAACGGGGTTGATCTCAACCTCAATCAGCTGCTGATATTCTGTGCGGTCTTTGGTTTCGCCGGCTCGCTGTTCTCGCTGTTCATCTCCAAGTGGATGGCGAAGATGAGCACCAGCACCCAAATCATCAGCCAGCCGCGCACTCGCCATGAACAATGGCTGCTGCAAACCGTCGAGCAGCTGTCGCGCGAAGCCGGAATCAAGATGCCTGAAGTCGGGATTTTCCCGGCCTACGAGGCCAACGCCTTCGCCACCGGCTGGAACAAGAACGACGCGCTGGTCGCGGTCAGCCAGGGCTTGCTCGAGCGTTTCTCGCCCGATGAAGTGAAAGCCGTTCTGGCCCACGAAATCGGTCACGTGGCCAATGGCGACATGGTGACGCTGGCACTGATTCAGGGCGTGGTGAACACCTTCGTGATGTTCTTCGCTCGGATCATCGGTAATTTCGTCGACAAGGTGATCTTCAAAAACGAAGAAGGCCAAGGCATTGCCTATTATGTCGCGACCATCTTCGCCGAACTGGTACTCGGTTTCCTGGCCAGCGCGATTGTCATGTGGTTCTCGCGCAAACGCGAATTCCGTGCAGACGCAGCCGGCGCCCAATTGGCCGGCACCAGCGCCATGATTGGCGCCCTGCAGCGCTTGCGCTCGGAACAGGGCCTGCCGGTGCACATGCCGGACACCCTGAATGCCTTCGGCATCAACGGTGGCATCAAGCAAGGGTTCGCTCGCATGTTCATGAGCCACCCGCCACTGGAAGAGCGGATCGACGCCTTGCGTCGTCGCGGCTGAGTGGTTCTGCGGTAATACGAAAGGGGCGATCTGATCGCCCCTTTTTTTTATGCCGATTTATTGCGGTTTAGCGAGCCATCAATCTATATACCCGCTCTTCAAGGCGCGTAACGCCCGCCTGGAGGAACTTCCAGCTCTCCCCCAGAATGTCCCGCACCTCACAGAAATCAAGCCGCCAGCGACCACCCAGCAACGCCTGCACGTTTTCATCCGTCACGGCAAAGGGGGGGCCGTCCATCTGCGCCTGGTCGTAGTCCATCGTAATCAACAAGCCTTCACAGGCTGACGGCAAAATCCGGCTCAGGTGCGCGGCGTACTGTTCGCGCATCGGTGGTGGCAAGGCAATCAGCGCCGCCCGATCATAGACGGCCACACACTTGCTCACATCATCTGCGGTCAGGCCGAAAAAATCTCCGCACCACAATGCCAGGGGGCCCGCCTGGTAGACCTTGAACGCACCCTGCTCGGTGATCTGCGGTGTCAGTTGCTGCTCACGAAAAAATTCCTCCACGGCTTTTTCTGATAACTCGACACCCAGCACTCGGTGCCCCTGCCCTGCCAGCCACACGAGATCAAGACTTTTCCCACAGAGCGGCACCAGCACCTGCGAGCCCTTTGTCAGATTCAATTGCGGCCAGTATTGCTGCAAATAAGGATTAACCTCTGACTGATGGAAACCGATCTGATTGAGCTCCCAACGTTTTTGCCAAAACTCCGGCTGCATAAATCCCCCTGATAATTCGATCTATATGCCCTAAAACTTATATTAGATTTAGATCAATGATCTGACTGAAGATGCTCCCATCTTAACGCTCAGGACCTTATTCATGTTCCCCAGCCTGTTTATCTCTCACGGTTCACCTATGCTGGCGCTGGAGCCCGGTGCCAGTGGCCCGGCGCTCGCACGTCTGGCCAGCGAACTGCCAAAACCCAAGGCCATCGTGATCGTTTCCGCACACTGGGAAAGCCAGGACCTGCGCGTCGGCAGCGCTGAGCAACCGGAAACCTGGCACGACTTCGGCGGATTCCCTGCTGCGCTGTTCGCGGTGCAATACCCCGCACCCGGCCAACCGGAACTCGCGGCGCAGGTCGCCGATTTACTCAAGGCTGATGGCTTGCCGGCACAGCTCGATAACCAGCGTCCGTTCGATCATGGTGTTTGGGTGCCACTGTCTCTGATGTATCCGCGAGCCGACATTCCCGTGGTGCAGGTGTCGCTGCCGAGTCGTCTTGGCCCAGCCCTGCAAACCCGCGTCGGGCGCGCGCTGTCCAGTCTGCGCGAGCAAGGCGTGCTGTTGATTGGTTCAGGCAGCATCACCCACAACCTGCGTGAGCTGGACTGGCATGCCGGCCCGGAAAGCGTCGAGCCCTGGGCCAAGGCCTTTCGCGACTGGATGATTGAAAAGCTCGCCGCAAACGATGAAGTCGCCCTGCACGATTATCGCCAGCAAGCCCCGAATGCCGTGCGCAGCCATCCCAGCGACGAGCATTTGCTGCCGCTGTACTTCGCTCGCGGCGCCGGCGGCGAATTCAGCATCGCCCACCAGGGGTTCACCATGGGTGCGCTGGGGATGGACATCTATCGTTTCGGTTGACCGATATACCGCGTCGCCCCTATCGCGAGCAGGCTCGCTCCCACATTTGATCTACGACACCTGTGGGAGCGAGCCTGCTCGCGATGGGCGCGACTCTGTTCAAGAGGCCAGACACAAAACTGCAGGCAAAAAAAATCCCCGAACCAGTCGGGGATTTTTTATGTGCGATCAATCAGCCCGAAAGCGGATCAATCTTCGCGATAGCGACGCAGTTTCAGCTGCTTACCGGCAACGCGAGTGTCCTTCAGTTTGGTCAGCAGACGCTCCAGACCATCTTCCGGCAACTCGACCAGGCTGAAGCTGTCGCGCACCTGGATACGACCGATTGCTTCACGAGCCAGACCACCTTCGTTGAGGATGGCGCCCAGCAGGTTCTTGGCAGCGATACCATCACGCGCACCCAGCGCAGTACGGCAACGAGCACGACCTTCGGCCAATGGGATCGGAGCACGACGCTCGCGGTCACCACGGTCCGGACGATCACCGGTACGCTCAGGACGATCGCCACGCGGTGCATTGTTCGGCACCAGTGGACGTTCTTTCTCGATGGCAGCCAGGGTCAGTGCCTGAGCGTTGGTAGCCTTGCGCAGCAGCGCAGCAGCCAGTGCACGCGGGGTGCAACCGATGTCGGCAGTCAGGCGATCCAGCAGATCACCATGAGTCGATTCGGCATCAGCCACCAGCGGCGACAGGCTGTTGGTCAGTTTCTTGATGCGCGCATCGAGAACGGCTTGAGCGTCCGGCAGGCGAACTTCAGCAACCTTTTGACCGGTTACACGCTCGATCACTTGCAGCATGCGGCGCTCACGTGGAGTCACCAGCAGCAGTGCACGACCTTCGCGACCGGCACGGCCAGTACGGCCGATACGGTGAACGTAGGACTCTGGATCGTACGGCATATCAACGTTGAAAACGTGAGTGATACGCGGAACGTCCAGACCACGAGCAGCAACGTCGGTCGCCACAACGATGTCCAGACGGCCATCCTTGAGGGACTCGATCACGCGCTCACGCTGGTTCTGGGCAATGTCACCGTTCAGCGCAGCGGCTTTGTAGCCTTTGGCTTCCAGGGCACTGGCCAGGTCCAGGGTCGCTTGCTTGGTGCGAACGAACATGATCAGCGCGTCGAAGTCTTCAACTTCCAGCAGGCTCAATACAGCCGAGGTCTTCTGGTCAGCGTGAACCAACAGGTGAGCCTGTTCGATCGCGGTAACGGTCTGAGTCTTGGTCTGGATCTTCACGTGCTGCGGATCACGCAGATGACGCTCGGCGATGGCACGGATCGACTGCGGCAGGGTAGCCGAGAACAATACGGTCTGACGGGTTGCAGGCAAGGCCTTGAAGATAACTTCCAGGTCGTCCATGAAGCCCAGCTTGAGCATTTCGTCAGCTTCGTCGAGAACCAGGTGGTTCACGGTCGCCAATACTTTTTCGTCACGACGCAAGTGGTCGCACAGACGGCCCGGAGTGGCGACAACAATCTGTGCGCCATTACGGATTGCTTTCAGTTGCGGGCCCATAGGCGCGCCGCCGTAAACGGCCACAACGGTAACGCCCGGCATTTGCTTGGCGTAGGTTTCGAAAGCGGTTGCTACTTGCAGCGCCAACTCACGGGTTGGCGCCAGGATCAGGGCTTGCGGTTCGCGCTTAGCAGGATCGATGCGATGCAGGATCGGCAGGGCGAACGCAGCGGTTTTACCCGTACCGGTTTGCGCCTGACCAATCATGTCGTGACCGGCCATGATGATCGGGATCGATTGCTGCTGAATAGCCGAAGGCTCTTCGTAGCCAGTCGCGATGACGGCTGCAAGAATATTCGGATTAAGGTTAAAAGCGGCGAAGCCGCCGGTTTCCTGGGTCATGGGTCTGCCTCTAAGTGCATCCGCAAAGACCCATGCTCCAAAGCTGCGCATGCCGTGTAAGACTCAAGAGTCGCCCTGGCTGCTTTGTCGGCGGGGATTTGCGAAAACGAATGAATGAAAAAGATTCGTCAAGGAAGAGTCCGCTGTGCGGACGTGCAGCCGAAGCTGACTTCGGGGAATTGCGCTACCTAAACGCGGCCTGGCTAAAGACCGGCGCGCACTATACCGGAATTCACCAAAAAAGGGAGCTTTATTTGTCGGAAAAACCCGGCATACACCGTTGTGTCACAGGCTTTGCGGATAATCGTGCAACGGTCTATTTTTCAAAGGCCCGGCCCTATTGGTCATGGCACTTAAACGGTTCATCTTGCAGACCGTGACCTTTGGTCCGAGCCCCCCCTTCCCCGCCCGAGGAAATACCCCATGAATCAACCTGATTGCAGTCGTGTCACCCGTGAACGACGCGGTCATGTCCTGTTGATCGGGCTGGACCGTGTGGCCAAGCGCAATGCATTTGACCTCGATCTGCTCAACGCGCTGAGCCTGGCCTATGGCGAGTTCGAAGCCGACAGCGAGGCCCGCGTCGCACTAGTGTTCGGTCATGGCGAGCACTTTACCGCCGGGCTGGACCTGGTGAGCGTCAGTGCGGCACTGGCCGAAGGCTGGCAAGCCCCGGCCGGCGGTTGCGATCCGTGGGGGGTGTTCGTTGGCCCCAGGGTCAGCAAACCGGTGATTGTTGCGGCCCAGGGTTATTGCCTGACCATTGGCATCGAACTGATGTTGGCCGCCGATATCAACCTCTGCGCGAGCAACACCCGCTTTGCGCAAATGGAAGTGCAGCGCGGCATCTTCCCCTTTGGCGGTGCAACCTTGCGCCTGCATCAGATAGCCGGCTGGGGCAATGCCATGCGCTGGCTGCTGACCGGTGATGAATTCGATGCCCACGAAGCGCTGCGTCTGGGACTGGTGCAGGAGGTGATGGCCAGCGAAGACCTGTTACCTCGTGCGCTTGAGCTGGCAGAACGCATTGCCAGGCAGGCGCCGCTGGGGGTTCAGGCAACCTTGCAGTCCGCGCGCCAGGCCCATCTGGAGGGAGAAACAGCGGCGGCATTGGCTTTGCCACCGCAGGTGAAGAAGTTGCTCAACAGTGAAGACGCCAAGGAAGGCGTGCGGTCGTTGATCGAGAAACGCCCGGGCGTGTTCAAAGGGCTTTGAGGGATGTGTTGGCAGTTAAAAAGGCATCGCGAGCAGGCTCGCTCCCACAGGGTTTTGTGAACACCGAAAATACACTGTGGGAGCGAGCCTGCTCGCGATGGCGATCTGACAAACGACTCAGGTCGCCGGGCGAATCGCCTTGATCAGCGGCTGCAACGAATAACCCAATCGCGGCGCCAGCGCTTCGGCGCGGGCGGTCAATCCTTGCATGTCCAGTTCCTGGTCAAGGTCGGCTGGCACGATCAGGATCACGTTGCCCTCTTTCACCGGCAGCTCCCAATAATGCCGGTGATAGAGCCCTCGCAGTAATGCCGCACCCAGTGGCTTGCCGTCATCGGTCGCCCATTGATTGATCACCAGCCAGCCGCCCGGATTCAGGCGTTTTTGACAGTTTTCCAGGAAGCCCCAGGCCAAATGGCCGACACCCGGCCCGACATCGGTATAAAGGTCGACGAAAATCAGATCCGCCGACTCCGCCGTCTCAAGCAACTCGAGGGCGTCGCCGATGCGGATATACAGACGAGGATCGTCGTCCAGCCCCAGGTACTCGATGGCCAGGCGCGGTACGTCCGGGCGTAACTCGATCGCTTCGACGTCTTCCAGCGGCAGGAACTTCAGGCACGCCTGAGTCAGGGTGCCCGCCCCCAGCCCGAGAAACAGCGCGCTTTCCGGCTGCTCATGGCACAGCGCACCAATCAGCATCGCGCGGGTGTAGTCGTACTCGAGCCAGCTCGGATCGGCAGTGAACACGCAGCTCTGCTCGATGGCATCGCCAAATTCGAGAAAACGGTAATCCGCCACTTCCAGCACCCGGATCATGCCGAATTCATCGTGCACCTCGGCGAGCAGATGCTCGACGCGCTCCTCAGTCATTTCGTCTCCTGGTCGTTGTCGGGCTGATCCCCGGCAACGCAATCATTCGTTCCGCTTGGCGCGGCAAAGGCGCGATTGTCCGCCAAGCTTCGGGAACAGGTCACGCACTAATTGCTGATAACATAAACGTCCGATCGTAAAACATTAGAGTCCATGATGAGCCAACCCTGGAGCCCTGACAGCTGGCGCGCCCTGCCGATCCAGCAACAACCCCACTACCCTGACGCTGCGCATTTGCAACAGGTCGAGCAAAGCCTGGCCAGTTATCCGCCATTGGTGTTTGCCGGTGAGGCCCGGGAGTTGCGCCGTCAGTTTGCCGAGGTGACTCAGGGCCGGGCGTTTTTGCTGCAAGGTGGCGATTGCGCGGAAAGCTTCGCCGAGTTCTCGGCGGCAAAAATCCGTGACACCTTCAAAGTCCTGCTGCAAATGGCGATCGTCATGACCTTCGCCGCCGGTTGTCCGGTGGTAAAAGTCGGGCGTATGGCCGGGCAGTTCGCGAAACCGCGCTCGTCCAATGACGAAACCATCAACGGCGTGACCCTGCCGGCCTACCGAGGCGACATCGTCAACGGTATCGGTTTCGATGAAAAAAGCCGCGTCCCCGACCCGGATCGCCTGTTGCAGTCCTATCACCAGTCCACCGCGACCCTGAACCTGCTGCGGGCGTTTGCCCAGGGCGGTTTTGCCGACTTGCATCAAGTGCATAAATGGAACCTGGACTTCATCGCCAACTCGGCGCTGGCCGAAAAGTACAGCCACCTGGCCGACCGCATCGATGAAACCCTGGCGTTCATGCGCGCCTGCGGCATGGACAGCTCGCCGCAACTGCGCGAAACCAGTTTCTTCACCGCCCACGAAGCGCTGCTGTTGAACTACGAAGAAGCCTTCGTACGCCGCGACAGCCTGACCAACGATTACTACGATTGCTCGGCGCACATGCTATGGATCGGCGATCGCACGCGTCAGCTCGACGGCGCTCATGTCGAGTTCCTGCGCGGGGTGAACAACCCGATCGGGGTAAAGGTCGGCCCGTCCATGAACACCGAAGAGCTGATTCGCCTGATCGATGTGCTCAACCCCGACAACGATCCAGGCCGCCTGAACCTGATCGCGCGGATGGGAGCAAACAAGGTCGGCGACCATCTGCCGCAGCTGATTCGTGCGGTCGAACGCGAAGGCAAGAAAGTGCTCTGGAGCAGCGACCCGATGCACGGCAACACCATCAAGGCCAGCAGTGGCTACAAGACCCGGGATTTTGCGCAGATCCTCGGCGAGGTGAAGCAGTTCTTCCAGGTTCACGAAGCGGAAGGCACCTATGCCGGTGGCATCCATATCGAGATGACCGGGCAGAACGTCACCGAATGCATCGGCGGTGCACGACCGATTACCGAAGATGGTTTGTCGGACCGTTACCACACCCATTGCGACCCACGGATGAATGCCGATCAGTCGCTGGAGTTGGCGTTCTTGATTGCCGAGACCCTGAAGCAGGTTCGGCGTTGAGTCATTACATCTTTGGTTGACTGATACATCGCCATCGCGAGCAGGCTCGCTCCCACAGGGATCACACTGAACCTTGTGGGAGCGGGCTTGCTCGCGAAGACGTCAGATCAGGCACCACCAATCTGCGCCAACGCCAGCCGCAACCGCGCCGCACTGGCCCTTGGGCAATTGAGCTGAACCTGCTCCAACCCCAACCAGTCGGCCATCTGCCGAAGATTCGCCGCTAACGCCTGCATCCCCTGCTCATCCAGGCCTTGTTCTTCTTCGTGCACCGCATGCACCGCCAACCGACCCAACGCCCGCTCCGCTCGAAGGTCGACCCGCGCGGCAATCCGCTCGTTGTGCAAAAACGGCAGCACGTAATAGCCGTAAACCCGTTTGTCTGGCGGCGTGTAGATTTCCAGCCGATAACGAAAATCGAACAACCGCTCGGTTCGACTGCGTTCCCAGATCAACGAATCAAACGGTGAAAGCAACGCACTGGCTTCAACCTTACGCGGCACTTTTGGCTCCGGCAGGCAGTATGCCGGTTGCTTCCAGCCCTGCACCCCGCACACCAGCAACTCACCATTTTCAACCAGCTCGGCCAGGCCGTTGCGGCACTCGGCCAGACCCAAACGAAAATAGTCGCGCAGATCCTTTTCCGTGCCGACACCCAACGCATTGGCTGCATGCAACAGCAATCCGCGTTGCGCCTCGGTTTCGCCGAGCAGCGGTTGCTTGAGTATCGATTCGGGAATCACCCGTTCCGGCAAGTCGTAAAGACGCTCAAAGCCGCGACGCCCCGCCACCGTCACTTCGCCGGCAGCGAACAACCATTCCAGTGCATGCTTTTCAGCGCTCCAATCCCACCACGGACCGGCCCGCTCCTGGCGCGTCGACAAACTGCCAGCGCCGAGTGCACCCAGCTCCTGGACTGAAGCCAGGACGCGGCGAATGGTCTCTTGCTGTTCGCGACCGAATCGCGCCAGTTGCTGATAGATCCCCTCGCCTTGCGCCGCGCGCTGCATGCGCCAACGCATCAAGGGATACATCGACAGCGGCAACAACGACGCTTCATGCCCCCAATACTCGAACAACGTACGCCGTCGGCCCTGGCTCCAGGCGGCCTGGTCGAGCAAGTCGGCGGAGTAGTTGCCAAGACGCGAGAACAGCGGAAGATAGTGCGAGCGCACCAGTGCGTTGACCGAATCGATTTGCAGAATACCCAAGCGTTCGATCAGGCGATTGAGCTGAGCGGGCTTGACCGCCGCTGGCGGCTGGCGCCCGGTGAAACCCTGGGCGGCCAGCGCCAGACGCCGAGCCTGTTTGAGGGATAAGGACAGTTCTGCGGGCATGTGCATCTCCTTGTCTGCTCGCAAACTACCTCAGTCTGAAGCTGCTTGTGTAGCGGTTCGGTACTCATTTGTGCATTGGGTCATCCCAAAATGGCCGGACGACTTCATGTTCGACATCGGCGCGGCTGATACCGATATCCTTGAGCGCTTCATCACTCATGCTGGCCAATAATGCACGCTCACGGTGGAGTTCATGCCAGCGGACGATTTTTTCCAGCCAATGGCCCAGGGAAAACCCGTGAAACTTTCCAACCAGCACATAACCTTTTTGACCTTTCATCATCTTGCCCTCCGTTGTAGATGACTGAAGTCTCGCGCCGGAGCTAAGATCAATCCAACGAATGTTTCTTATGCAATACATCTCGGAGATTGATGAATTGAGCCACTACCCGAGTATCGATACGGAAGTCCTGCGCACCTTCGTTGCCATTGCCGACCAGGGTGGTTTCACCCGCGCTGGCGAGCTGGTCAATCGCACGCAATCGGCGGTGAGCATGCAGATGAAACGGCTGGAAGAGGATGTGCTGCAACGCCAGTTGTTTCAGCGCGACGGCCGTCAGGTGAAGCTGACCGCCGAGGGTCAGGTGTTGCTCGGCTATGCCCGGCGGATCCTGAAACTCCACAGCGAAGTGTTCAACACCCTGCRTGAGCCACACATGGTCGGCACGGTGCGCATCGGCACCCCGGATGACTATGTCATGCGTTTCCTGCCAGGCATCCTCTCGCGCTTTGCCCAGGCCTATCCGCTGATCCAGATCGAAGTCCATTGCGAGTCATCCAAGCAGCTATTGCTGCGTCAGGACCTGGACCTGTCGATCGTCACCCGCGAACCCGGCAGCGAGATCGGCCAGTTGCTGCGCAAGGAACGCTTTGTCTGGGCGCAGGCGCAGTGCTTCAGCCCCAACGAGCAGACGCCGCTGCCTCTGGCGATGTTCAACAGTGATTGTTTTTGCAGGCTTTGGGCCTGCAATGCGCTGGACGCTTCCGGGCGCGAGTACCGGATCGCCTACAACAGCTCGAGCCTGTCGGCGATCATGGCGGTGGTCAGCGCCGGGCTGGCGGTCACCGCGCAACTGGAAAGCCTGATCACCCAGGACATGCGCATCCTCGGCGAGGCTGAAGGCCTGCCCCTGTTGCCCGAAGCCAGCATCATGCTGGTGCGCAACCTGAACAACCCTTCGCCCATCACCGAGTGCCTGGCGGAGCACATTGTCGAAGGCTTCAAACTTTAAAGGCGAGCATCACCGCGCAGAGCACCAGAAAGGCGCAGAACAACCCGCGTAGCAAGCGCTCCGGCATGGCGTGGGCGATCTTCACGCCCCAACTGATGCTCAGTAAACCGCCAACGGCCATCGGCAGTGCAATGCCCCAGTTCACTTGATGATGGAGCGCGTAAGTCACCAGCGTGACGCCGGTGCTGGGCAAGGCCAGCGCCAGTGACAACCCTTGAGCCACCACTTGCGTAGTGCCGAACAGGCTGGTGAGCACCGGCGTCGCCACCACCGCACCGCCCACGCCGAACAACCCGCCCATGGTCCCCGATGCGGCGCCCAACACCCCCAGCCAAGGCCACGAGTAACGCATCTGCGAGGCAGCCGGCGTAGTAGCCATGAACATGCGCAACAGGTTGTAGGCCGACAAGGCGATCAGGAACGCCACAAATCCGATGCGCATCAGCTGTGCATCAATGCCCACCGCCCAGATCGAGCCGATCCAGGCAAAGCAGAAACCCATTGAGGCCAACGGCAACGCGTGGCGCAGTTCGATGCGATTGCGCTGGTGATAGCGCCACAGCGCCAGCATCACGTTAGGCACCACCATGACCAACGCCGTGCCCTGGGCAATTTGCTGATCCAGACCGAACAACACGCCCAACGCGGGAATCGCGATCAAACCACCGCCAATCCCGAACACCCCGCCGACAGTGCCCAGCGCAGCGCCGAGCACCAGATACATCACTAACTCCATCACTGACCACTCCCCCTCACTTCAGGCCTCGCATCCTAAACCAAAATTATCTGGCGCATTAAAGACTCGACCGCTAAATTCATGACGATGAATGATCAAGGTTTAGACATGAGCACCCAACGCAACACCCCGGCCAACTGCGACAACCTGCTGCTGGACAACCAGCTGTGCTTTGCCCTGCACTCAACCTCACTGCTGATGACCAAGGTCTACAAACCCTTGCTGCAAGCACTGGGCCTGACCTATCCGCAATACCTGGCAATGATGGTGCTGTGGGAGCGCGACGGGCTGACCGTCGGCGAAATCAGCACGCGCCTGCTGACCGATCCCGGCTCCCTGACACCGCTGCTCAAGCGCCTGGAAGCCGAAGGCCTGCTGAGCCGTACCCGCAGCCGCGAAGATGAACGCGTGGTGATTGTCGAGCTGACCGAACAAGGTCGCGCCCTGCGGGAAAAAGCCCGAGAGATTCCGCCGTGCATCCTCGGCGCCAGCGGCCAGACCCTGGAACAGATGCGCAAACTGCAGGCCGACCTGCAGAACCTGCGCAGTCATCTGCAAGACAGCCTCTAACCTTCAAACCATCAAACATCCCCTGTGGGAGCGAGCCTGCTCGCGAAGACTGCGTGTGATTCAGCATTGATGTTGGCTGACACACCGCCTTCGCGAGCAGGCTCGCTCCCACATTTTTTTTGCGCGGCAAACTTTTTAAAATTTATCTTGCGCGCAAAACATTCGCGGGCTACATTTATTTCGAAATTACTTAGCGCGCAAACCTTTAGCGCAAAATAAATCCAGAATGAGGCTCACACCATGCAAACTCTCTATACCGCAGTTGCAACCGCTACCGGTGGCCGTGATGGTCGTGCCGTTTCCAGCGACAACATCCTCGACGTCAAACTCGCCACGCCAAAAGAACTCGGCGGTGCCGGCGGTGCAGCGACCAACCCTGAGCAACTGTTCGCGGCCGGTTACTCCGCATGCTTCATCGGTGCGCTGAAGTTCGTCGCCAGCCAGACCAAGCGCAAAATCCCTGATGATGCCTCGATCACCGCTCATGTCGGCATTGGTCAGATCCCTGGTGGTTTCGGCCTGGATATCGACCTGAATGTCAGCCTGCCCGGCCTGGAACAGGCCGACGCGCAAGCGCTCGTCGACGCCGCGCACCAGGTCTGCCCGTACTCCAATGCCACTCGCGGCAATGTAGACGTTCGCCTGCACGTCACTGTCTGAGTGTTCGTAGCCGACAGACGCGCACAAAAAAGCCCGACTCGATGGTCGGGCTTTTTCTTTCCTGCAAAAACTGCGCTTATTTGGCGCGGCCTTTGTAAGAACCGCCTTCGCGGGTATCGATCTCGATCATGTCGCCGATTTCGATGAAGTCGGCAACCGACAGCTCGGTACCGTTTTTCAGTTTGGCAGGCTTCATCACCTTGCCGGAAGTGTCACCGCGAGCGGAACCTTCGGTGTAGTCAACCTGACGCACGATAGTGGTCGGCAGTTCTACGGAAACCAGACGCTCTTCGAAGAAGATCGCTTCGCAAACATCGGTCATGCCTTCTTCAACGAAAGGCAGAACAGCTTCGATGTCTTCAGCGTTCAGCTCGTACATGGTGTAGTCAGTGGTGTCCATGAACGTGTAGGTGTCGCCGCTGATGAACGACAGGGTCGCTTCTTTGCGGTCGAGGATTACGTCGTCCAGTTTGTCGTCAGCGCTGTAAACGATCTCGGTCTTGTAACCGGTCAGCAGGTTTTTCAGCTTGGTCTTCATGATCGCGCTGTTACGACCGGACTTGGTGAATTCAGCTTTCTGAACCAGCCAAGGGTCGTTTTCGAGACGGATCACCGTACCGGGTTTCAGTTCTTTACCAGTTTTCATTGCGAATATCCGAATTTGGATGGGATTTACAAAAATCTAGGCCGCGTATCATATCCAATTTAGGTAAAACTGCACCAGCGCCGAAGCAAGATCGGCCTGCAAAGCCTGTTCCAGACACCATGCCTGGGCGTGTTTTTGCAGTTCTGGCCAGTGTTCCTGTGTCGCAACCCATGCCTGAGCCATTCCAGCGCCCGTATTCCAGGCCCGCCATAATCCGACGAGTGCCGCTTTTGCCGCCGGAGAAAGGCCTGCGGTGTACAGCGTCAGAAAAGCTTCGAGCTTGTCCAGGTGGACATCTTCTTCCTGTTGATAAATATGCCACAGCATTGGCCGGGCCGCCCATTGCGCGCGGACGAACGAGTCCTCCCCACGCACCGCGTTGAAATCACAACACCACAGCAGCAGGTCGTATTGATCCTGTCGGACGAACGGCAACACCTGCACGGTCAACGCCCCTCGCACCTGTAATGCTCCGGCACCCAGCCCTTCAACCCCCAGCCAGCGCTCGACGTCGCCCAGGATCCGGCCCTCGGGCACCAGCAGATGAGTGGTATGAATGTCACTCGCCATGACGTCCAGCCAATCGGCCAATCCGGCATTCTCGTAGGCGAATAACGAAATCAGCCGCGTACCTTCGGCGCGATCGACGCCCAGCCCTTGCAGGAGTTCGCGCTGAGCCTCAGTGCTGTGTTGAAACTGCTCGCGCCGCTCCAGCAACCCGCGCTCACGCAACAAGCCGCCAGTACCCGCCTTAAACCCCGGAAAGAAGAAGTACTTCTGCACCTGTTTGTACTTCACCGACGGCAAGCCATGGCAGCCGACGATCCAGTCTTCGGCACTCAAATAATCGAGATTCATCCACAGCGGAGTCTTTTCGCGCGCGGCCATTGCCTCCATATAGGCATGCGGCAACTGGCAGGCGAATGCAGCGATCACCACATCGGCGGCCTCTGTCGGCGCCCAGTCGGCCGGCCAATGGCAGACTTCGACGCCTTGCTGCCATTGCCGGGCAGCACTGATGTCGAGTTCCGGGCACAAGCGTTCGAAGGCCCGCAGGTCATCGACCCACAGCCGTACCGCACAGTGATGTTCGGCCACTAATTGTCGGGCCAGGCGCCAGGTCACGCCGATGTCGCCGTAGTTGTCGACGACCGTACAGAAAATATCCCAGTCGACTTTCATTCCAGGCTCCATGGGGCAAAGACCTCAATTGTCCGCATAAATCGTTGCGTGCAGAAGAGCCGACGCCGATTAATCTTCGTGCGACAATCGCGCCAGCCCACCCCCCTCGCCAGGAGGCAATCATGCCCTACCGTCCACATGTTCGCCGCACGGTGTCTATCACACTCAGTCCGCTGCAACTGATTGCCAGCATTGCGGTGGGTCTGTGGCTGGGATTTTTAGCCATCGCGCTGACCTGCTGGCTGGCGTCGAAACTGCTGTTCAGCGAACAACTCGCCCCGCTTGCCGATGCGGCGCATCGAATAGCACAACCCAAGCCTGCGGCGGTTGAACCGGCACCCGAGAATCCGATGTTCGAGCAGTACAAGGAAAACCTGCGCAAACAGGCGCAACAGCAAACGCTCGATCAGGCACGTAGCAATACCCGCAACCTGTCCAACCCGAAATGCCAGTTCTGGCTACAGCAAGACCAAACCGCGTCCAGCGAAAAAAGCCGCGCCAACGTCCAGCAATTCTGCGATTGATCATGAACAAACACACGGTCCACCAACTGATTCTGGAAAAGCTTGCGGTCGATCTCGACATCGCCGAGCGCGCAGCGCAAACCGCATACGAAACCGCGACCCACGAAGAAAACATCGCCGAGAACAAGTACGACACCCTGGGGCTGGAAGCGTCTTATCTGGCAGCCGGACAAGCCAAACGGGTGGAGGAAATCCGCCAGTCACTGGTGCTGTGCCAGAACCTGGCATTGCGCGCTTATGACGATCAGCGCGGGATTGAAGTCGGTGCGCTGTTGGGCCTGGAAGACGAAAAGGGACGCGAACAGTGGCTGTTCCTGGCCCCTGATGCAGCCGGCTTGAAGGTTGATCTGGTGGGGCAACTGATTACCGTCATCACCCCGCGCTCACCGCTGGGCAAAAGTCTGCTGGGCAAATTCGAGGGGGATGAGGTCGAGATCGTCGTGGCTGGCACTCGGCAACAATTCGCTGTCACCGAGGTGGTCTAGTCAGTTCAATGAACCGGTAGTTCAACGCCTTCGAACAGCTCTTCCAGTTCCTGCTTGTTGTGGCACTGGATGGCTTTGGCCATGACTTCGCGAGTCAGGTGCGGGGCGAACTTCTCGATGAAGTCACACATGAAGCCACGCAGGAACGTCCCGCGACGGAAACCGATTTTGGTCACGCTGGATTCGAACAGCTCGCTGGCGTCGAGCACCACCAGGTCGTTGTCTAGCTTGGTGTCGACGGCCATTTTCGCCACGATCCCGACACCCAGCCCCAAGCGAACGTAGGTCTTGATCACGTCGGCGTCGGCGGCGGTGAACACTACTTTCGGGGTCAGGCCGCGATGGCTGAAGGCTTCGTCGAGTTTCGAACGACCCGTGAAACCGAACACGTACGTCACGATCGGGTATTCAGCCAGGGCTTCGAGGGTCAGCTTCGGCAGCTTGGTCAACGGGTGACCTTGCGGCACGACAACGCAGCGGTTCCAGCGGTAGCACGGCATCATCACCAAGTCGCCGAACAGCTCCAGCGCTTCAGTGGCAATGGCAAAATCCACGGTGCCATCAGCGGCCATTTCGGCGATCTGCATCGGTGAACCCTGGTGCATGTGCAGGGCAACGTCCGGGTATTGCTTGATGAAATTGCTGATCACCGGCGGCAGTGCATAACGCGCCTGGGTGTGGGTGGTGGCAATCGACAGGGTGCCTTTCTTCTCGTTGGAGAACTCCTGAGCGATCTGCTTGATGCTTTCAACCTTGCGCAGAATTTCGCCAGCCGTGGTGATGATTCGCTCACCGGCCGGGGTCACTCGGGTCAGGTGTTTGCCGCTGCGCGCAAAAACCTCGACACCCAACTCGTCTTCCAGCAGACGGATCTGCTTGCTGATGCCCGGCTGCGAGGTGTACAGGCTTTGAGCAGTAGCGGAAACGTTGAGGTCGTGGTGCGCCACTTCCCAGATGTAGCGCAATTGTTGAAGCTTCATATGAATCCCTCAAAGCAGATAGACGCCACGGGCATCAGCGACGGTATATAACTATATTAATGGCTTGAAGAATAAATCTAGAACTTTTTCATCAAAAGGCCAGCATTCTCGCCTTAAATATCGCCGTKACGCCGACGCTGCGACAATGGCACCAGGTAAACCGGCACGTGCGACAACTGCAGCACACGCGCAGCAGTCCGTCCCAACGGTGTTTCTCCACCGGCCCCATGGCTGTGACTTCCTAGGATCAACAAATCCACCGAGAGTTTCTGTGCCTGATCAAGAATGACCTGCGACGGATCGCCCTGGAACACTCTGACCGATTGAATCAGCTCCAGGTCCTGCTGCCCCTCCCCCAACTCTTCGCGGAAGCTGTCGAATACCCGCTGCTCGATATTGGCCATCACCGTGTTCAAACCCTGACTGTGAAATTCATTCAAGGCTTGCTCGTCGAGATAGCTCTGCAACACCGATTCGGCAAAAAGCCCCATGGGCTCAACTGCGTGTACCACGTACAGATCGGCTTTGAATGTTCGTGCCAATGCCAATGCATGCTGCATCACAAAGGGTGCGTACAGGCCGAGGTCAGTGGCATACAGCATCGAATGGATCATTTGATCTCCTCGAATGCAAAGATGGCGGCGATTAATTCAGCTTAGCAGCGCCACAGCGATACGACGTTCTGCGCAAGGCATTGAACGTTGGGCTTAAATCTTCAGTTCATTACTGATGCCGTGAGGGACGTGACCGGTGGCGACCACCTCACGCGCCAACTCGCAGTGGCCTGCCTGGTCATCGAAAAATACGTCGGCGGCGAAGGCTTCAAGAAACGCCGATTTCGCCAGTCCGCCGAGAAACAGCGATTCGTCGAGTCGAATATCCCACTCGCGCAAGGTACGGATTACCCGCTCGTGGGCCGGTGCCGAACGCGCGGTCACCAGTGCAGTGCGGATCGGGCAGCTGTCATCAGGAAACTCGCGCTGCAACAGATTGAGCGCTGCCAGAAAGCCTTTGAACGGCCCACCACGCAATGGCTCGCGAGCGGCTTCACGCTCGTTGGCCTGAAACGCTTCGAGGCCATCCGACTGATACACCCGCTCCGACTCATCGGAAAACAACACGGCGTCGCCATCGAAGGCAATGCGCAATTCCTCGCTCGCAGCGCGGCTCGCACCGCCCGACAGAATAGTCGCCGCCGCGAAGCCGGCATCGAGGGCACTGCGTACGTCATCGGCGTGGGTGGAGAGAAACAGATCGCAGCCGAAGGCCTTCAGGTAGGGATACGGACTGCGCCCGCCAACAAACGCTGCGCGGGAAATCGTCAGGCCGTAATGGTGAATCGAGTTGAAGACTCGCAAACCGGTGTCTGCGCTATTGCGCGACACCAGCACCACCTCGACCCGCGCCCGACCGAGGCTGGTATTGAGGTTCAACAGTTTTTGCACCAGCGGGAACGCATCACCCGGCTCGAGGATTTCATCTTCGTGCTCGATCTGATACTGCCGATAAACCTCGACGCCGCTCGCCAGATAGAGCTTGTGGCTTTCGCTCAGGTCGAACAGTGCCCGCGAAGAAATCGCCAGCACCAGTTTGTCGCCTATCCCTTTTGCCATGCTGCTCCCCCCGGGTGAAACGACTTAACCGTTATGCCGATCGACAAAACTCAAGGCCTGATACAAGGCCTCGACTTTCGGCAACTCGCAACCGGCGGCCTTGGCGGCGGCCAGTGGCCGCGCATAAATCGCGGCCAATTCCAGTGGCCGTTTATGCTGGTAGTCGTGGTACATGCTCGGCCAGTAGTCCGGCATTTTTTCAGTGACCTTGAACAGGTGCTCGGCATACCCCGGCGGCATGCTGTGGCCACAGGCAAGTGCGCCCGTCACCACTTCCGCCATCAACGCCTGAATCAGTTCACGGCTGCTGTCATCGGCCATCAGCGGTGTCGTGCTCGCGCCGAGCAAGACCGATAAACCGTTGTAAGGAACATTCCAGACCAGTTTTTGCCAACGCGCCTGCTGAAGGTTGACCATCGCCTGCGATTCAAGACCGGCGGTACGAAACAGCCCCGCCCCTTGCTCGACAATCGCCTGACGCGCCGTCTCGTCATCAAGCGCCGGTCCACTGTGATAACCCACGTTCACCGCACCGAATGCCTGATGTTCGATCACTCCGGGACCCGAGCGATGCACGCAGATAAAGCACAAACCACCCAACAAGTGCAGGGAGTCGGGTAACAGATCACGCAGGCTGTCTTCGACATCCAGACCATTTTGCAGCAACAGGACCTTCGCCCCCGGCGCCGCGGCCTTGATGATCGCCGGTGCAAGCCCGGCGTTGCTGGTGGTTTTCGCGCCGACCAGCAACCAGTCGCACAGCGGCATATCGTCGGCCGACGAATACGCCTGAACCGGATTCAAGGTCAACGCACCATAGGGCACGCTGTTGAGTTGCAGGCCGCGCTTGGCGACCGCTGAAAACTCGCTGCGCAACAGAAAGTGCACATCCAACCCGGCCCGAGCCAGCATCACGCCGTAAAAGCCACCGATCGCCCCGGTGCCGATAATGCCGATTCTCGGCTTTTCAACTGCTGTGCCCGTCATGGCAACTCCTCTGGATTTCGACTCAGCGCCTGCCCCAACGCAGCATTCAGTTCGGTGCGGGCCAGACGCGACTGTAGCGCCCCATAAAACTCGCCATCACGCACGACAAACAACGCGGGCAAATGAAAGACCTGATAACGCTCCACCACGCCACCGTTGTTCCCCGCGTCGATCCAGCACAGCTGATCGACATCAAGCTCCAGTTCCGGCAACTGCTGGCGCGCCCAACGGCAACTGGAACAGCCGACGCTGGTAAAAATCACCAGCGACACACCACTCATCGCCAACAGCCGCTGGTCGGCATCGAAATCAGTCAGCTCGCATTCGACAACTATACTGGGTGAAGCACTGTCGAATGACCGACACTTGGAGTCTGTGTTCATGGGGCGCTTTATTCCTCATCCTGACGATGTGCCTGTCGAGTTAACGTTGCGCAAGCATCAGTGTATTTCTCGGCAAGAACTGCACACTATCAGTCTCGGAGGCGTGGCTTGCAATTACCACCGCGCCTGGCGCAAAGGAACGGCACTGGAAGTGCGAATGCCGACCCTGAGCGAAAATGTCTGTTATCTGGGCTATGTGGCCTGGTGCCTGCGACGAAAGCACGGTTATCTGGTCGGCATCGCGTTCATCGATGAACAGACCCTGTTCAAAGCGCGGATGGGCGAGCAGGTCTGCCAGATTGAACGTTTTTGCCGTCAGCAAATGCCCCAGGTCGAGCAGCAAGGCGTCGAGGCGCTGGCCCTCAAATGGCTCGACCAGCATGCCACCGAGTACTCCCACGAGACCGTCCGACAGGCCTTTGCGCAGTAAGCGCTGGATAAACCCGCGCCTGCCCATTGTCGAGCCACCGCGTAACGCGCTAAGGTTCGGCTCCCCGCTGCGCTTAAATCATGCTGTGCTCCGCCGCGCGGGGATCGCTGGCGGCCGGCACCCGTGACCTGACGAGTAACACGATGGCTGATTTACCGATCAATGACCTAAACGTCGCCTCCAACGAGACGCTGATCACTCCTGACCAGCTCAAGCGTGATATCCCCCTGAGCGACGCTGCCCTGCGCACCGTGACCAAGGGCCGCGAAGTGATTCGCAATATCCTGGATGGCACCGACCACCGCCTGTTCGTCGTTATCGGGCCTTGCTCGATCCACGACATCAAGGCTGCACACGAATATGCCGAGCGCCTCAAGGTACTCGCCGCTGAAGTGTCCGATACCCTGTATCTGGTCATGCGGGTCTATTTCGAGAAACCACGGACCACCGTCGGCTGGAAAGGCCTGATCAACGACCCGTACCTGGATGACTCGTTCAAGATTCAGGACGGCCTGCACATTGGCCGTCAGTTGCTGCTGGATCTGGCCGAGATGGGCCTGCCAACGGCGACCGAAGCACTTGACCCGATCTCGCCACAGTACCTGCAAGACCTGATCAGCTGGTCGGCGATTGGCGCGCGCACCACCGAATCCCAGACGCACCGTGAAATGGCTTCGGGCCTTTCCTCGGCAGTCGGCTTCAAGAACGGCACCGACGGCGGCCTGACGGTTGCCATCAACGCCCTGCAGTCGGTGTCCAGCCCGCACCGTTTCCTGGGGATCAACCAGGAAGGTGGCGTGTCGATCGTCACCACCAAAGGCAATGCCTACGGTCACGTGGTGCTGCGCGGTGGCAACGGCAAACCGAACTACGATTCGGTCAGCGTCGCGCTCTGCGAGCAAGCGCTGAACAAGGCGAAGATCAAGCCGAACATCATGGTCGACTGCAGCCACGCCAACTCCAACAAGGATCCGGCGCTGCAACCGCTGGTGATGGAGAACGTGGCCAACCAGATCCTCGAAGGCAACCAGTCGATCATCGGCCTGATGGTCGAAAGCCATTTGAACTGGGGTTGCCAGGCGATTCCA
The DNA here is from genome assembly GCF_056396945.1 of Pseudomonas sp. 05N432. Classification (NCBI taxonomy): domain Bacteria; kingdom Pseudomonadati; phylum Pseudomonadota; class Gammaproteobacteria; order Pseudomonadales; family Pseudomonadaceae; genus Pseudomonas; species Pseudomonas sp. 05N432. Next base: position 78,562 of record NZ_JBFTMM010000009.1, read on the forward strand.
AAAGACCTCGCCGAGTTGCAATACGGCGTGTCGATCACCGACGCCTGCATCGATTGGACCGCTACCGAAAAGACCTTGCGCAGCATGCATGCCAAGCTCAAGGATGTGCTGCCGAAACGCCAGCGTACCTGAGCGCATTCAGCGCACACAAAAACGCCGGGCTAAGCCCGGCGTTTTTTTATTCGGTAATCCTGCTCAGAGCTTGGCCGCATGCCGCTGGTGACGCTCCATGTAGCGCTCCACATAGGAGCACGACGGAATGACTGTGTAGCCCATTTCCTCGGCGTACTGCAGCGCCTGTTCGGTCAACGCCGCCGCAATACCGCGACCACGCAACGCGTTGGGCACGAAAGTACGATAGATATCCAGGGTCTGTTTCCCCAGATCCATATAGGTCAGGTAGGCACGATGACCGTCCACATTGGTCTCGAACTGATGACCAGCCTGGTCATGGTGGATGGACAACGCCTCGCTCATCACTACTCCTCGCGGGTCTTGAACTGACCCCTACCTTACCGATGTTTTCCCGGCGAAGGAACCTCTACGCCACCCCGTGTCTGTTTGGACACCGAGAAGAACTGCACCCATCTCGCGCAACCGGACACATTTCGAATAGTAGGCACCAAAGGCTGAAATGCTCAAGGCGCACTTGTCATCACGTCGATTGCGCAGGTTCAGCGCAGGGCACGTAGTGGCGGCTCGACCGAACATCTCCCCTGGTCGATAGCCTGAACATTGCCGGATGTTGAGACTTAAGACGAACCGGGCTTGTTAAAGTCACCTCTACATGCACAAAGAGGCGTGAGCCGCTCCGCAAATTCTGAACAAAAGTGTAGACGAATCGATATAGAGCGACTTTGGCTCTAGAGCGTGAAACAGTCGTAAACGTCTGTCAGCTATACAAGCAGGTCGCTCAGGGCGGGCTTCCCAGCTGACTAATTTTTATACAACACGATTAAAAGTTGCTCGAAAAAGATTCCGCGCCTACAATTTTTTTTGCTTCTTGCGCTACGTCAGTTTACTTACTACAAGTAATGGGTAGTATGTACGCCGGCTATTTCCTCACTCTGAGGAGACAGCTACTTAATAGAAAGTCCTTGAAGGGGAACACGATGAACAACGTTCTGAAATTCTCTGCTCTGGCTCTGGCCGCAGTTCTGGCTACCGGTTGCAGCAGCGTATCGAAAGAAACCGAAGCACGTCTGACTGCTACTGAAGACGCAGCAGCTCGCTCCCAGGCTCGTGCAGACGAAGCTTACCGTAAAGCTGATGAAGCTCTGGCTGCTGCTCAAAAAGCACAACAGACTGCTGACGAAGCTAACGAGCGTGCTCTGCGCATGCTGGACAAAGCTAGCCGCAAGTAATAGTCCTTCGGGATTGTTATCAAGCCGATCCATTTTTTGGGTCGGCTTTTTTTTGCCCGGACTTTATCGAGGGCAATAAAAAACCCACCGACGCCATGAGGCCCCGGCGGGTCGTTTGAAGCGCTTACTGCAGGTCGATCGGTACAGCCGACGCCACAGGCGTGGAGGTATTCGGTACGGCGATTTCCACCGGCATGCCATCTTCAGCGGCGACCACGTCGCGCACCACATCCCAGTTCATGCGCAGGTTTTTGGCCAGATCTTCACGCTTGAGCAAAGCGTTGATCACAGCGGTGTGCTTGTCGACCACCGATGGGTTGCCAGTGTCGTCCAGCGGTGTATGCGCCTCCAGGTAAACCTTGCCGCCACTCACGCCGAACTTGTACGGGTCGTTGAGGATCCGCACCGACGTTCCCACCGGCACCATGCCGGCCATTTCCAGCACATTGTTGTTGAACATGCGGAAGCAGCCATGGCTGGTACGCATGCCGATACCAAACTTCTTGTTCGAACCGTGAATCAGGTAGCCCGGTGTGCCCAGCGTGAACTTGAACGGCCCCAGAGGGTTGTCAGGGCCGGCCGGCACGACGTTTGGTAGCGGATCGCCATCGGCGGCGTGCTCGGCCTTGATCGAGGCTGGAGGAGTCCAGGTCGGGTTCGGCGTTTTGGCAGTGATGCTGGTGTGGGCGATTGGCGAGCCCCAGCCTTCACGACCGATACCCAGCGGGAAGGTGTACACCACGTTCCGGCCTTTGGGGTAGTAGTAGAGGCGATACTCGGCCAGGTTGATCACGATGCCTTCACGCGGGCCCGGTGGCAGGATAAAACGCGTTGGCAGCACGACTTCGGTGCCAGCACCTGGCAACCACGGATCGACACCCGGGTTGGCGGCGACCATTTCCAGGTAGCCCAGATCGTAGGTGGTGCCCAGATCGGCAAAGGTGTCTTCGTACTTGGCTTTGACTGTTTGCACCTGGCCGACGATATCTTCGCCCGGCGGCGGTAAAGGCAGCTCCAATGCTGCAACGGGACCCGCTACACACAAGGCGGCAAGAGACAAGTAGCGGGTGACGGCAGGAAAGCGCGGCAGCATCCGGAACATCCTTCGTATGATCAACAGAGGGTATGGGGGCAAGATTGTACACCGAAGGCCCCGAATTCGGGGAGCCGGGTCGATGGACTGCCCTTTGGGGGCTTTACAGTTCGAAGCGCAACTCAGGCCAGATCGGCGATGTACCGCGCTTCTGCGATTCGAGGATCGCCCGGCACAGCGAGCACAGTCGCTGGTCCTGAAACACCGTCCGGTCGACACTCGACCAGCGCGGCTGCGCCGGCAACAAAGTGCCGCACAGGGTACGGTCGGCCGAGCCGCCCAACTCCAGTTGTCGCGCCACCAGATGCACCCGGACTTCCTGGCAGGCGAACAGATCCAGCTGTTCGTCAGGCTCGATCAGTTGGTAGGCAAACAGGGACCAGGCAGGACGCGGCATCGAGGGCTCCAAATCAGGGGGCGCCACATTAGCCGAAAGACTGCCGCTAGAAAAGCGTCATAGCAGTGGTTTTAGCGTAGGCCAGACATTTTCCAGCAACTTGCCCTGCGCCGCGACCGCCGGGTGAATGCCATCGGCCTGCATCAGCTCGGGATTCCCGCCGATTCCCTGAAGAAAAAACGGTACCAGCGGGACCTTTTTCTCCTCGGCCAGATCGCTGTAGACCTTCGCGAAAGCCTCGGTGTAGCGCACCCCATAATTGGGTGGCAATTGCATACCCAGCAGCAGCACCCTGGCACCGCTCGCCCTGGCGTTGTCGATCATCGACGCAAGATTTTGTTGCAATTGCGTTGGCAGCAATCCACGCAGCCCGTCGTTGCCCCCCAATTCGAGAATTACCACCTCAGGCTTATGCTCCACAAGCAGCGCCGGCAGGCGTGCCTGACCGCCGGCACTGGTGTCGCCACTGATGGATGCATTGACCACCGTCTCGGTGAAACCTTCGTGCTTGAGCCGCTGTTCAAGCAACGACACCCACCCTTGCCGGGTATCCAGGCCGAAAGCTGCGCTGATACTATCGCCAACGATCAGGACTGTACCCGCCGCTGCGTTCTGGGCCATGCACATCAAGGCCAGGCCAGCACTCAAAAACCACACACGCATCGGACTCTCCATGGGCGCAAGCATTCTCACTGCGCGGAACCTTAGCAAAGTGGTTCCCAGCGCGGAAGGTGAACTGACCATCCTGCACGAACTCAACCTGGAACTGAACAAGGGCGACAGCCTGGCCATCGTCGGCAGTTCCGGCTCTGGCAAATCTACCCTGCTGGGTTTGCTGGCCGGCCTTGATCTGCCCAGCAGCGGCGAAGTCACCCTTGCCGGGCAAGCCCTGAGTAATCTGGATGAAGACCAGCGCGCGCGGATACGCGCCGAGCATGTCGGCTTCGTGTTCCAGTCGTTCCAGTTGCTCGACAGCCTCAACGCCCTGGAAAACGTCATGTTGCCGCTCGAGCTGGACGGCCGCAAAGACGCCCGCGAACGCGCCACCGAACTGCTGCGCCGCGTTGGTCTTGGCCAACGCCTGAGCCATTCGCCACGCCAGCTTTCCGGTGGAGAACAACAGCGCGTGGCGATCGCCCGGGCATTTGCCGCCGAACCCGATGTGCTGTTTGCCGATGAACCCACCGGCAACCTCGACACGCACACCGGCGAGCACATCAGCGACCTGCTCTTCGAACTCAATAAGGAAAGCGGCACGACCCTGGTCCTGGTGACCCACGACGAGCGCCTGGCACACCGCTGCCACCGCCTGATCCGCCTTGAAGCCGGCCTGTTGGTCGTCGCCCCTCTGGAGCCTTGATGGCACGTTTGCCGCTGTTGCGCCTGTTCAGCCTCGCCATTCGCCAATTGCTGCGCGATGCCCGCGCCGGAGAGCTGCGGGTGTTGTTCTTCGCCCTGCTGGTCGCCGTGGCGGCGAGTACCGCCATCGGCTATTTTGGTGCCCGCCTGAATGGCGCCATGCTGCTGCGCGCCACCGAGTTTCTGGGGGCGGATATGCTGCTGGAAGGCAGCTCGCCCGCGCGCCCGGAACAAATACAATCCGGCAAGGAGCTGGGGCTGCAACACGCTCAAGTGGTGGAGTTTTCCAGCGTCATCGCCACCGACAACGGCATCCAGCTGTCGAGCATCAAAGCGGTCGACGGGGTCTATCCATTACGCGGCCAGCTGAAAAGCGCGCCCGCGCCGTTCGCTCCCGAAGAGGCCGGTGGAAGTCCGAAACCGGGCGAAGCCTGGGCCGAGGCACGCCTGCTGACGGCACTGAATCTGAAGGTCGGCGACAACATCGATGTCGGCCTGAAAACCCTGCACCTGACTCGCGTGCTGACCTATGAACCGGACCGTGCCGGCAATTTCTACAGCCTTACGCCCCGGGTAATGATCAATCTTGCCGACCTGGCCGCCACCGGCGTGGTCCAGCCCGGCAGCCGGGTCAGTTACCACGAACTCTGGCGCGGTAGCGCACCGGCCCTGGAATCCTATCGACAACTGGTCAAACCGGGGCTGGCCGCCAACCAGCGCCTGCAGGATGCCCGCGACGGCAACCGGCAAATCGGCGGAGCCCTGGGCAAAGCCGAACGTTACTTGAACATGGCCAGCCTGGTCGCCGTGCTGTTGTCCGGCGTTGCCGTGGCGCTCTCGGCGACCCGATTCGCCACCCGCCGCTTCGACGCCAGCGCGCTGTTGCGCTGCCTGGGGTTATCGCGTCGGGAAACCCTGCTGCTGTTCAGCGTACAACTGACCGTGCTCGGCCTGCTGGCCAGCCTCAGCGGCGCCCTCCTCGGCTGGCTTGCGCAGTTGGGGTTGTTCGCCTTGTTGGGTGAATTGCTGCCCAGCGATGTACCACCGGGTGGGCTGCTGCCGGCCGCCGCCGGGATCGGCACCGGACTGGTCGCCCTCGCCGGGTTCGCCCTGCCGCCACTGGCGGCACTGGGTCGCGTACCACCGCTGCGGGTACTGCGCCGCGACATACTGCCAATCCCTTCCAGCACCTGGATGGTTTACGGCACCGCATTGGCAGCCTTGGGACTGATCATGTGGCGCTTGAGCCTGGACCTGCTGCTGACCTTCGCCCTGCTCGGTGGCGGGGTCATCGCCGCACTGGTCCTCGGCGGCCTGTTGCTGCTGGTACTCAACAGCCTGCGACGCCTGCTGGCCCGTGCGTCCTTACCCTGGCGCCTGGGGCTGGGCCAATTGCTGCGTCACCCGCTGGCAGCGGCGGGACAATCGCTGGCCTTCGGCTTGATTCTGTTGTCGATGGCGCTGATCGCCCTGCTGCGCGGTGAATTGCTGGACACCTGGCAAAACCAGTTGCCAAAAAACGCTCCCAACTACTTTGCACTGAATATTTTGCCCGCCGACAAACAGGCCTTCACTGATCGGTTGATCGAACTCTCTGCTCAATCCGCGCCACTGTATCCGGTGGTACCAGGACGGCTGATCAGCATCAACGGCCAACCGGTGCAAGGCATTGTCAGCAAGGACACCGAAGGTGATCGGGCCATCCAGCGTGATCTGAGCCTGACCTGGGCTGCCGACCTGCCCGCCGGCAACAGCATCACGGCCGGTAGCTGGTGGTCTGCGCAGCCGACAGGCGACGTACCCGGTGTTTCGGTGGAAGGCAACGTGGCCGAGAGCCTGAAGCTCAAGCTCGGCGATCACCTGGTTTTCACCGTCGGCGGGATTAACCGCGAGGCGCAGGTCACCAGCTTGCGCAAGATCAACTGGGACAACTTCCAGCCGAACTTCTTCATGATCTTCCAGCCCGGCACCTTGAAAGACCTGCCGGCTACCTACCTGACCAGTTTTTACCTGGCGGCCGGTCACGACCAACAGATCATCGACCTGGCGCGAGCGTTCCCGGCGGTGACCATTCTGCAGGTCGAAGCCTTGCTGGCGCAGCTGCGCAGCATCCTTGAGCAAGTCACGCTGGCGGTCGAGTACGTGTTGTTGTTCGTGCTGGCGGCCGGCATGGCAGTGCTGTTTTCCGGCTTGCAGGCGACGCTCGATGAGCGCATTCGCCAAGGTGCGCTGCTACGTGCGCTGGGCGCCGAACGGCAGTTGCTGGTCAAGGCGCGGCGGATCGAGTTCGGTTTGCTCGGTGCGGTCAGCGGTTTACTCGCAGCGCTGGGCTCGGAACTGGTGAGCCTGGTGCTTTACCGCTATGCGTTCGATCTGGCCTGGCACCCGCATCCGTGGCTGCTGTGGCTGCCGGTGATCGGCGCGCTGCTGATCGGCGGTGCGGGTGTGTTCGGTACTCGTCGGGCGCTGAATGCCAGCCCACTGACAGTCTTGCGCGAGGGTTGATAAACTTGATGCCTCCTGACCAAAAGAAACCGCAATGAGCCGCTACCGCCCTCCTCGCACCGCCGGCACCGCCCTCATCACGCCTGAGGGCGAAGCGCGGATGCGTGCCGAGTTCCATGAGCTCTGGCATGTACGCCGCCCCCAGGTGACCCAATCGGTCAGCGAGGCTGCTGCGCAGGGCGACCGCTCTGAAAACGCCGAGTACACCTACGGCAAAAAGATGCTGCGCGAGATCGACAGCCGCGTGCGGTTTCTCACCAAGCGGCTGGAAGCGCTCAAGGTTGTCAGCGAAAAACCCAGTGACCCGAACAAGGTCTACTTTGGGGCCTGGGTGACCATCGAAGATGAACACGGCAAAGAGTCGCGCTATCGCATCGTCGGCCCGGATGAACTTGATCTCAAACTAGGCTTGATCAGCATCGATTCACCGCTGGCGCGGGCCTTGATCGGCAAAGCGCTGGATGCCGAAGTCCAGGTTCAGACGCCTACTGGCGAGCAGTTCGTGTATATCGTCGCAATCGACTATCCCTGAATCTCGGCAAGACCTCAGCGACGGGTAATCAACCCTTGGCGAGCAACGCGTGTCAGTTGCCTGATCACTTCGGCTGCGTCTTCGGCGCTGGGCGACTGGATCACCGCCAGATCGAAGCTGTCGCTGGCAAAGCGCGCCAGCGATTCGCCGTCTTCGACAAACTGGATCAGGAACGCTGCCGGGCCGCCAGTACGACGTGGCCAGCCATCGAGATAACGCAGCAGTGTCGGCTGATGATTACCGCCAAGGAGGATTTTTGGATTGCGCTGGGTCGGGTGTGCCGTGATCGGCGCAGGACGTACTTGGGGGCGTAGTGCATTCATCGTGTCGTGTCTCTGCCTCAAAAGTCTGCATGGCAGGTGAGAGGCAACACCGAACCAGCGCTTTAGCGGTATTTCGAAGCCTGTTTCAAGCTTCTATCGGTAACCGGATGAGTTACCTGGCGCCCCGCAAGTAGCTGTTTAAATCGGCGCATGGCAAACATCCTAGAGAAGCCGACAGGACAGTGTCAAGAATCTCGCGCAACAAAAAAAAGACCCGCACAAGGCGGGTCTTTTGGTTGAGTCAGAGCCGTCAGCCGGTAATGGCACGATCGACCGACAACTTGCCTGCGCCTTCGATCAGTACGGCGATGCTGACGCCGAGCAGGGTCAGGGCATATTCATAGCCGTTGTTGGCCATGAACAAACCATTGTGAATGTGCACCGAGAAAATGGCGACCAGTGAGAGGAAGGCTAGCCCCAGCGCTGCCGGGCGTGCCAACAGACCGATGACCAGCGCCAGACCGGCGAAGAACTCGGTACCACCAGCCAGGATCGCCATCAGGTGACCCGGTGCCAGGCCGATGCTTTCCATGTACTGCGCGGTGCCGGCAATGCCATAACCGCCGAACATGCCGAAGAGTTTCTGTGCGCCGTGGGCCGCGAAGATAAGGCCGACGAAGATCCGCATAACGGTCAGACCGTAGCCAGCGCGGGTGGACAGTACCTTGTTGATCAGTGTGCTCATGCTATGTCATCCAGTGTAAGTGTGTGTTGGTTGACCGCTATATTAATCAGTAAACATAATGTTAAAAGCGCAAAAAACCCGCCATAACAATCAGTTTAGTCGATCATTTACGTGAGACAACTTTCTGACCTTGAGGCTCCAATGACTCCCGTTCCCGGTCATATGCCAAAAAGTATTTATTCACACTATTAACATAGCTGACAGGACCCATTCCCACCTGCTCCATAGCAATGCGCTCGACCTGGAAAAACCACTGATTGGGGTTCAAGCCGCGGCGCCGGGCCTCGGCACGCATCCCCTGAACACGTTCCGGCCCAAGGTTGTAGGCCGCCAGGACGAATGCCATGCGCTCACGCTCGTTGAGCTTCGGGCTGGCGAAAAACTTGCGACGGATCAGTGCCAGGTACTTGGCCCCGGCCTGCACATTGTTGTCCACGGACTGAATGTTATTGACCCCGACCCGTTGCGCCGCCGACGGGGTAATTTGCATCAGTCCGGTTGGACCGCTGCCGCTGCGGGCGCTGGGCTCCAACGCCGATTCCTTGAACGCCAGCGCCGCCAGGTTCAACCAGTCCATGCCCTGTTCCCGGGCGTGCTTTTGCAAGACCGGGCGCAGCTTCTCAAGACGTTGGCGGTCGGCGCGGTCCAGCGGGTAGTGAACCTGATACAGGCGTCGGTAAATACGCAGGAAAGCCACATCCTCATCGGACGGGGTCTTATAGGCTTGCAGAAAACGATCAATGCTCGCTCGCAACATCGATGCATCACGACGGACGAACCAGTACTCCTTGCCCGGCTCGCTGATGACCACCTGGCGATCGAAACGCAGCTTGGGCAGGATCTTGCCCCAGCGCTCGGCAATCGGTTGCTCGACGATGGTCAGGTGAAAAATCCCGCCCTGCACCATCTCCAGCACGTCTTCGACCGCCAGGCTCGGGTCGACCCATTCGACCTTGACCGGTGGCAGTTTGTGCAGCGCCAGCTTCTGATTGATCTGGTTGATTGCCTCACCGGCCGTGCTACCGGCGGGCAGCGCCAGGGTTTTACCGGAAAGTTGTTCAAGCCGGGTATAGCGGCGTTCGCCCTTGATCCCCACCAGCAGCAACGGCACGCTTGCGCCAATCGGCTCGCTGGTACTGACCGCGTGCGCGGACTGCGCATCGAGCAACTCCCCCGGTGCTACCAGGTCACCCTCGCCGCGCTGTAACGCGCCGAGCAATTGATCCTTGGCTTTGGGGATGATCTTGAGGGAGATTTCCTGGCCGTCACGGGCATGGCCATTGAGGTACTGTTCGAAGGCTCGCAGGCGATGGTATTCAACGCCGATGGCCTGGCCCTGGACCTCGCCGGAACTGTTCCGGCTCTGATTGACCAGCACCCGCAATACGCGGCTGCCGCGGATTTCCGCCAGATCGCGGACCTTGCCCGACTGAACGGCTTCCAAGGGACCCGCCAACCGCGCAACGGCCGGCATCGGCAGCAGCATCGACAAGCACAGCACTAGCAAAACCTGGAGTCGTGTCATCCGTTCTCCGGAAAGAATACTGTCCAACGTCTCGATATTTCGAGCCGTGGGTCGACAGAAACAGAGCGCCTGGAGCGCTGGCAGAGTGCGAAAGAGTGCAGCCGCGACGGCCAACTGGCCCGTCGAAGCTCTCTTCCGGCATCAAAAGACAGCTTTAACTCTTTGTAGTTCTTGGTTTTTATTATAAATCTACAGCTCTGGTATGCTTTCCGGCCAAAGGCTAGGGTCACACCATGCAACTCATCGATATCGGCGTCAACCTGACCAACCCCAGTTTCGCCGACAAACACCAGGCGGTACTCGATCGCGCCTATGCCGCTGGCGTCTGCCAATTGGTGCTCACCGGCACCAGTGTCGAAGGCAGTGAACAGGCCCTGGAGCTGTGCCAGCAACTGGACGAAACCGGGCAGCGGTTGTTCTCCACCGCCGGTATCCACCCGCATTCGGCCAGTGACTGGAATGCCGACAGCGCTCAGCGCCTGCGCAGTTTGCTCAAAGAACCCAACGTGCGGGCGGTCGGCGAATGCGGACTGGATTTCAATCGGGACTTCTCTCCGCGTCCGCAACAGGAAAAAGTACTCGAAGAGCACCTGGCAATGGCCGTCGAACTGCAACTGCCCGTCTTCCTCCATGAACGCGACGCCAGCCAGCGCCTGCTGGAAATCCTGCGCGACTACCGCGACCAGCTACCGGCCGCCGTGGTGCATTGCTTTACCGGCGAGAAGCGGGCGCTGTTCAGCTACCTGGACCTCGACCTGCATATCGGCATCACCGGCTGGATCTGTGACGAACGTCGCGGCACTCACTTGCACCCGCTGGTCCGCGAGATCCCGCGCGGGCGCTTGATGCTAGAAAGCGATGCGCCGTACCTGTTGCCCCGCAGCCTGCGCCCCAAACCCAAGAACGGGCGCAATGAACCGGCGTATCTGACCGAAGTGCTGCGAGAAGTAGCCTTGCATCGTGGCGAAAGCCTGGAAGACGTAGCCGCTCACAGCACCGCGTGTGCGCGAGCGTTTTTCGGGTTGCCGTCGGTTGATTGAACCCGCTACACCAGGATCATCATTGATCCACATCAAAAAGCCCTTCGCTGAGTAGCGGCACAATGCTGGCACCTTGCCAATACTGTTTCCGCTATCAGAGAAGACCTCCATGGGTGCCTGGCTTAGCAACATTTCGCTGAAATACAAATTCTGGGCGGTCAACGCGGTCGCCTTCGTCACCACCCTGCTGCTGGTACTGTATGCCGTGCAGCTGGAGCAACAAGCACGCAACCAGGCCTCACAGCAGTCAGCCGTCGCTCAAGCGCGGCTGATCAGCGGCTGGCCGGTCGGCCAGGCCTTGCCTGAAGCCGCGCACTTCCTGAGTTTCGGCAAAGGCCAGATCCCCCTGCTGAACCAACAGCCATTGCCCGAGTTGAACAACGCCAATGGCTGGGTTGAAATCAATGACATGCCTCTGTTTGGCGAGAACCCGTTGATCGGTGCCGAGGTGCTTTCGCGCACCAACGGCGAGCAGATCGCCGTTCTGGCCTATGGCCCGAGTTTGAGCCAGGTGTTCGGCGAACGATTCGCCAACTACGCGGCAGCCGTGTTCATCCTGATGTTGGCGATGCTTGGTGCCTCGCAACTGTTGATCCGTTTTCTGCTCGCCCAGCTCAACACCCTCAAGGACGTGATGCTGCACGTCGAAAAAACCGGCGACCTGTCGGCTCGCGTGCCACTGTCCTGCACCGATGAGGTGGGCCAGATGGCCAGCGCCTTCAACGCCATGCAGGCCGGCTACCAGCGCGTGGTCAACACCGTGGCCAATACTGCGCGCCAACTGGATCTCGGCGCGGCGCGCCTGGCCGCCAGCATGAACGACGTACGCCACGGCATGCTCGGCCAACAAAGTGAAACCGATCAGGCCGCCACCGCGATCAATGAGATGTCGGCCACGGTTTATCACATCGCCCAACATGCCGGCGCCACTCGCGACCTCTCGCAAACCGCCGACAGCCTCGCCGGCAGCGGCCAGGAAGTGGTCAGCCGGGTACAACAGTCCATCGCCGGACTGTCCACCGGGGTTCAGCAAACCGCCGAGATGATTCAGCGTCTCGCCGAAGACAGCCAGAAAATCAACGGCGTGGTCAGTGTGATTCACAGCATCGCCGAGCAGACCAACCTGCTGGCCCTGAACGCCGCCATCGAAGCCGCACGCGCCGGGGAAATGGGCCGGGGCTTTGCGGTGGTCGCCGATGAAGTGCGCAATCTGGCCAAACGGGTGCAGACGTCTACTGATGAAATCACCAGCATGATCTCGGCGCTGCAAGCCGGTACACGGGATGCGGTGGACTTCATGCAGGAAAGCTCGTTCAAGGCCGATGACTGTGTGCAGCAGGCTCAAGAAGCTGGCGCCGCACTGGCAGAGATCACCGGTGCCGTAGCGCAAATGCGCGAAAGCAACACCCAGATTGCCGTGGCGGCGGAACAGCAGAGCCAGGTGGCAGAAGAGATGAACCGCGCAGTGGTGAGCATCCGTGACGTCACCGTGAACACCGTGCAGCAGACTGTGGATTCGGCCACCACCAGCAATGAACTGGCGACACTGGCGGGTGAGTTGAGCAAGGCGATCGGGCAGTTGAAGCTTTGAGGGACCCATCGCGAGCAGGCTCGCTCCCACAGGTGATCGCATTCCAATGTGGGAGCGAGCCTGCTCGCGATGGGGCCAGACCAGTCAACATCAATGTTGGCCATGACACCTATCGGACCGATAGCCAACCTTGATTCGCCGCCTGCCATTGCCCCACCTATCCTTCAATCATGTGTTCAACACGGATCGAGGATTACCCACATGGGCAAACGTCACCCCAACCTTCCCGCCTGGCAATGGCGTGCATACCCGCAAAACCACCAGCACCCGACCAATCTGGTGTTGCACCTGATTGCCGTGCCGCTGTTCATCGTGGCGTTTCTGCTGATCGTTTCCGGGGTGTTCGGCCTGAGTTTTCTGAACGTCGCCATTGGCGTCGTCGGCCTGCTTGCAGCACTTGGCTTGCAACGCCACGGTCACAGCCTGGAGGTGCTAGCCTCCGAGCCGTTCAGTGATCGCAAAGATGCGGTGTCGCGCTTGCTGGTCGAGCAATTCCTGACGTTCCCGCGTTTTGTCCTCAGCGGCGGCTGGTGGCGCGCCTGGCGCAAACGCCATCATCGCTGAAGGTCTTACGCGAAAATAGTCACCGTCTGCCGGCTCAACGCAATCAACTGCCCTTCAGCGCTCCACAGCGCTGCGGCGGCGTGGCCATATCCGTCACGGGCGTGTTCGATTTCCACGAGATATTTGCACCAGTCCAGCGTGCTCAACGCCTGCAACGGCTGAACGAATTCGATGGTCCAGGTCAGGGTGCTGCCGGCCGCCGGTTTTTTCAGGTGCGGCAGCAATGCCGGAGGCCAGGCATCCACCAGCGCCAGAATGTGCGCCTCGGTGACCGGCTCTTCCTTGACGTCGCCACGCAAGCGAACCCAGCCGCCCATATCCCGGGATTTATTACCGGTGAACGGCAAACCGCCAACACTCCAACGCATCGCCAGATGGCGCATGAACTCGGGCGTCACGCCTTTGATGTAGGGCAGTTCCTGGCAATCGTCCCAGTGTTTCATCTCTGGCGCGGGCGCGGCCACCACCTCGACTTCGGAAGGACGCGAAGCGCCAAAGCTGCCCTGAACCAGGGTCACCACCTGCCCGTTCTGCACGGCTCGCCCCAGCACCTGGCTGACCGCTTTGCCTTCGCGCAGCACATCCACTTCAAAACTCACGGGCACACCGGGTTCGACCGGACCGACAAAGGTGATCGCCAACGAACGCACCGGGCGATCCGCCGGGACTTTCGCGCGCATGGCTTCGTACTGCAACGCCGCGACCAGACCACCGAAACTGGCGCGCCCCTGGGCCCACTCCGCGGGAATAGACAGCTCGTGCGGCGAACTGCGCACGGCGTCGAGCAAATCGGAAAAGCGCATGGAAACCTCAAGGCGGGGAAAGAATTGAACGATCTTAACCAGCCAACAGCGCCTGTACAGCGCCCATTCCGGCCAAAGAGGCTGACAGATAGGCCGCCAACGGCTACGAAAGGCAATCCACGTCAGGCTTTGAAGCAAGCCGAGATGAGTTTGTCGAGCACCCGATCGGCGCGACTTTCAGCCTTGGTCATGGTTGTTCGCCAGTCGGCCACGCAAGGCAGCAAGTCGGGCTCATGCTCGGCACGGGCCAACCATTGCCAGCAATCGTGCCAGTCGCCGAGCGCTTCCTGTGCCGATTTGAGACGCGGCATGGCAGCTTCGGGCAAGCGATCCAGTTCCGGGTAGGCTTCGATCCCATAGCGCACACGCTTGATCAACAGACGCAGGCGATGGCGGTCATGCGCGGGATCGTGCAGGGCCACATCCAGCGCTTTCCATTGTTTGGCCAGGCGCTTCTCGATGCGCGTACGCAAACCCTTGAGCAAGCCTTGACGCTGGGAGGCGCGCAAAAAGCGCGGAAAGGCGTCGAGAATCATCAAAAGCTGCGCCACTTCCGGGCTGTCGGCCACAGCCGGATAGGCTTGCGCCATTTGCACCATCCGGCGCCTGGCTGCGTGCGCGTGACCGTGTGCCAGCAAATATGCCGCCAGCACTTCGCGGTCGCGCAGCGGCGTGGTCAGGCCTCCGACACCTGCCGCCGCCGCTTCGAGTTGTTCGACACCGGGCAAACCGCGCAATGGCCGCAGCAGGCTGCGCAAACGGCGAACCGTCGTGCGCAAGTCATGCAGCGCTTCCGCGTCGGTGCTGGCGCTCAAGCGCGCCTGGCAGGCCAGCAAACGCACTTCCAGCCCCAACACCTTGGCCACCAACCGATTCACCAACGCAGACATCGCTCTCTCCCAAGTCGATAACCAACATCAGATCGCACGTTTACGCCCATGCTGTCGGTAAAACCGGGGGCCGACATGGCGCAAGGTGGAGGTGGATTCAACGCCCTGCGCGGGATTCGCGAATATAGAAGCGTGCTTTCTCGGCTTTTTTAGTGCAGCCCTCATAGGCCTCGAACTGCTGCTGGGTCTTGGCCCCGGTCAACAGCGAAAGTGCCTTGGAGTAACTCACGGTACCAGCGAAACCTTCGGCCTTGGCAATGTCCAGCTCCTGCCAGGCGGCATCCAGTTGACTACCGCAACTGTCGCGGTAAGCAGATTTTCCCGCGCAACCGGCAAGCACCAACGCGATCAATGGCAGACAGATCCAGGCTTTCATCAATGATTCCTCAAGGTATAAAAAACAATCGTGCAGGTAAGACGGCCAATGCTGCAAAAAGTGCCTTGGTCCACCCATGGAAACTATAGCGCTCGCGAGAGTACCCATGTGCCGTTATTGAGTATCGAAAAAACGACGGTAACAGCGTCTCAGAGTCAGCATGATTGAAGCACGCCCCCCATTGGGTGCATTGTTGAAGCCTGTTTGATGAAGGGGCGAGTCATGAAAAAGCGTGTCGCATTGGTGCTGGGCTCAGGTGGCGCCCGAGGCTATGCCCATATCGGAGTTATCCAGGAAATCGAAAGACGCGGTTATGACATCGCCTGTATCGCCGGTTGCTCCATGGGCGCCGTGGTCGGCGGTATATACGCCGCCGGCAAACTCAACGATTACCGCGACTGGATCGAGAGCCTGGATTACCTTGATGTACTGCGCCTGGTGGACGTGAGCTTTCGTCTTGGGGCGATACGCGGCGAGAAAGTCTTCGGGCAGATCCGCAAGATTGTCGGCGAGATCAACATCGAAGACCTGCGCATCCCCTACACGGCCGTCGCCACCGACCTGACCAACCAGCAGGAAATCTGGTTCCAGGAAGGCTGCCTGCACCAGGCGATGCGCGCCTCGGCGGCGATCCCCAGCCTGTTCACACCGGTCATGCAAGGCAATCGCATGCTGGTCGACGGCGGCCTGCTCAATCCTCTGCCGATTGTTCCGGTGGTCTCGAGCCATTGCGACCTGATCATTGCGGTCAACCTCAACGCGACCAACCAGCGGCACTATCAGTTGCCAGTGATCCAGCGCCCTGCCGCGTTCAAAAGCCGCTTCGACAACCTGCTCAACTCGCTCGGTTCACGCCTGCCGTTCCGCCGCAAACAGGCCGAACAATTGCTGCTTCTGGAACAGGAAGCACTGCGCAGTGAAGCCGCCGAAATCAACCCCTGGATCGAATCCGCCGAGCCCGAAGCGCAACAACCCGCTGCCGCCCCGGAAGGCGACGGGGCGCCGAAATCGGCCACGGGCTCATTTATCATCGACAACGTTGGCCCAGCCTCGTTGCTGGACTTGATCAACCAAAGCTTCGAAGTGATGCAAACGTCGTTGGCGCAGTACAAGATCGCCGGTTATCCACCGGACATCCTGATCAACGTGCCAAAGCGGGTTTGCCGTTTTTTCGAGTTCTACAAGGCGCCGGAGCTGATCGCGCTGGGACAGGAAATTGCCCGGGATACGCTGGATCGGTATGAGAATGAGCGCGATTGAGGATTTGGAGACTCTCGAGTGACTGTCCGGGCCTCTTCGCGAGCAGGCTCGCTCCCACAGTGAATCTTCACTGTTCACACAATTTGTGCTCAGCACCGAACCAATGTGGGAGCGAGCCTGCTCGCGATAGCGATTGACCAAACAACGCTGGACTACAGGCAAGCCTCATTCAACAACCGATACCCCACCCCCGCCTCGGTCAGGATAAACCTCGGCCGGGTCGGGTCATCCGCCAGTTTCTGACGCAGATGCCCGACCACAATCCGTAAGTAATGGCTGTCTTCGGTGTGGGTCGGGCCCCAGATGTCCTTGAGCAGTTGCTGCTGGGTGATGACCCGCCCGGCGTGGCGCGCCAGTTGCGCCAGCACCGAGTACTCCTTGCGGGTCAGCGCCACCTCGGCACCGTCCAGCAATACCCGCCGGTACGCCAGATCGACCGTCAACGGGCCGAATTTGAGCGCCGCTTCCTGGGCTTCACCCGCTGGAGCCTGCCGCAACAAGGCGCGGATCCGCGCCAGAAACTCCTGAATACCGAACGGCTTGGTCACGTAGTCGTTGGCGCCGCCATCCAGCGCCTCGACTTTCTGCCCTTCGCTGGCGCGCACTGACAGGACCAGCACCGGCACTGTCGACCATTCACGGAATTCGCGCAGCACTTGCTGGCCGTCCATGTCAGGCAGGCCGAGATCAAGCACCAGCAAGTCCGGCTTGTTCAGCGCGGCCTGGGCCAGGCCCTCGTTGCCGGTGCCGGCCTCAAGTACTTTGTAGCCCTGGGAGGCCAGGCTGATGCGCAGGAATTTGCGGATCTGCGGTTCATCATCAATAACCAAAATGGTCGTGGTCTGGCTCATGGTTCCAAATCAGGCAAAGTAAGTGGCGAGAGAGTAGCGCAGGCAGCATCAGGCTTCACTTTCAAACCCCGGCTGCTCCTGCAATGGCAAATGAATGGTGATGCAGGTGCCGCGCCCACCGATACCATCGGCGACGCTGATCCGCCCGCMATGGGCGCCGACCATGCCCTGGCAGATCGCCAGGCCCAGCCCGGTGCCCTGCCCGCCCCGATCACCACGGGCGGCGGTGTAGAACATGTCGAAGATCTTCGCGCGTTCCTCCTCGGGTATGCCCGGGCCCTCGTCACTCACGGAAAAAAACAGCTCGCTGTCACTGGCACCGGCACTCAGCTGCAAACGGCCATGGGCCGGCGAAAAGCGTGCGGCGTTTTCCAGCACATTCACCAGCGCCTGCTCGATCAATGCGGCATGCACATAGAGCAATGGCAACGCGCTCGGCACATCGGTGCTTACCTGCAACGGCGCCAGCACTGCACGCAAACGATTGAGCGAGCTGCCGACGATATCCGCCGGCGACACCCAATCACGCGCCAGCTTCAAAGCGCCGTGGCCCAGGCGCGTCATGTCCAGCAAATTCTGGATGTAGCGGTCGAGCCGTTCGGCTTCATCGCGGGTACCTTCCAGCAACTCGCGGCGATCCTCCAGCGGGATTGCCTCGCCCAGCGCCAGCAAGCTGTCGATGCTGCCGCGCATGGACGTCAGCGGTGTGCGCAAATCATGGGACACCGACGCCAGCAAAGCACTGCGCAATTGCTCGGTTTCACCGTGCAAACGTGCCGCCTCAAGGTCGTCGGCCAACTGCGCACGGGCCAGCGCTTGAGCCAGCGGCTGACTTAACGCAGTCAGCAAGCGTCGCCGCTGACCACTGAGCTGCTGACCCTCTTTCGGGCAAACACCGAGCAAGCCCAACGGCCCGTCGTCGACCGACAACGGCCACCACCACCAGCGACCGAACGGTAACGTGCCGGTGCCCATGCCGGCCGGTTGATCGTGCTGCCAGGCCCAGTCGGCGGCAGCACGCTCGGCTTCGGAAAACTGCAGCGGGCCACCGGTTTCGACCTTCCAGCCACCCTGCCCGTCACGGTTAACCAGACACAATTGCAGATCGTTCCAGCCAACCAAGTGTGCCGCCGCCGCGCTGATCACTGCTTGCCGGTCGGTGGCGGCGGTGAGCTTGCGCGACAGGTCGAGCAGTTCGCTGGTCTCTTGCTGCGTGTCGCGCAAGGCTTCCAGCTGGCGCCGCTGACGCGCCGCGAGGTTGCCGGTGAGCGCCGCCATCAGCAGGAAAAACAGCAGCGTCAACACGTCTTCCTCACGCTGAATCGCAAAGGAGAAGGTCGGCGGAATGAACAGGAAATCGTAGGTCAGAAATGACAACGCCGCACACGCCAGCGCCGGCCCGAGGCTGCTGCGTACCGCCACCAGCAACACCGCCGCGAGGAACACCAGCGAGATATTCGGCAGCGGCAAAATACTCGACACCGCCCACGCCAGAGCGCTGGCCAGCACCGTCGCCAACAGTGCCAGCGCATAGTCGAACCAGACCAACGAATGCGCCGAACGCTGATGCGGTTGATGCTGCTGTTCATCGCTGTCGAGGACGTTGATTTCCAGGCCACGGGCATTGCGCAACAAGCGTGAGGCCAAGCCGCCGCCGAACAGCCGACGACGCCAACGCTGACGCGACTGACCGACCAGCAGCAGGCTGGCACGCCGTTCGGTGGCGTGTTGAATCAGGGTTTTCGCCACTTCGCCAGCGCGCAGCAGCACCACTTCGCCGCCCAGCCGTTCAGCCAATTGCTGAGCGCTCTGCAGGCGCAAACGCGATTGCTCGTCGCGCACGGCGCCGTTGTCCACATGCACCAGGCTCCACGGCAAATGCCGACGCTGCGCGACCCGACTGGCATGTCGCACCAGACGCTCGGCCTGGGCATCGCCATCGACCCCCACCAACAAGCGACCGCGCACGGCCGGAGCCGCCTGGCCCAACTGTCGGTAGCCGCGACTCAGGTCATCATCGACCTGCGCCGCCGCGGTTTGCATCGCCAGTTCGCGCAGCGCCGTGAGGTTGGTTTGGGTGAAGAACGCATCGATCGCCGCTCGCGCCTGCTCCGGCACATAAACCTTGCCATCTCGCAATCGCTCGAGCAGCTCGCGCGGCGGCAGGTCGATCAACAGCAGTTCGTAGGCTTCTTGCAGCACCCAGTCAGGCAGGGTTTCGCGCACTTGCACGCCGGTGATCCCGCGCACCTGATCGTTAAGACTTTCCAGGTGCTGGACGTTGACCGTGGTGTACACGTCGATGCCCGCTGACAACAACTCCTGGATATCCTGCCAACGCTTGGCGTGGCGGCTGCCGGGGGCGTTGCTGTGAGCCAGTTCATCGACCAGCACCAGTTTCGGCTTGGCCTTGAGCAGGCCATCGAGGTCCATTTCCTCGAGCATCACGCCACGGTATTCCGAGCGCACCAACGGCAACTGCGGCAAACCGCCGAGCAGCGCTTCGGTTTCCGCCCGACCGTGGGTTTCCACCACCCCGGCCATGACTTTCACGCCTTGTCGCAGCTGGGTGTGGGCGGCTTGCAGCATGGCGTAGGTCTTGCCGACACCGGGGGCGGCACCGAGAAAAACCTTGAGCCGGCCACGACCATCACGGGGCAAATCTGCTAACAGTGCGTCGGCGCGGCCGGAGTCGCTCATGCTTGAAAGTCTCTGTTTGTCTGTTGTTCAGGTGGTGATTGCAAAACCGTCATCGCGAGCAGGCTCGCTCCCACAAGGACAGTGATGAACCCGTGGGAGCGAGCCTGCTCGCGATTGGCGGCCGCACAGTCTTACAACTTCTCCAGCGCGATGTTCAGTTCCAGCACATTCACCACCGGCGGTCCTACCAGCGGCTGCTCGATGTGCGCGTCCACCAACTGCTCGACCGTCGATATCGGCAGATTGCGCGCCGCCGCAACCCGCGACAGTTGATAGGCAATTGCCGCCGGAGGCAAGTGTGGATCGAGGCCGCTGCCAGAGGTGGTCAGCAATGCCAAGGGCACCGGCCCCTGGCCTGGCACCAGCAGTTTGTTGGCATCGTCGATCACCCGGGTCGCGAGTGCCGGATTACTCGGTGCCAGGTTACTTGCACTGCTTGAGACGGTCGCAAATGCGCCCGCCGATGGCCGTGGATGGAACCACGCATCACCGACAAAATCCTGGGCAATCAGGGACGAACCGCGCACCTTGCCATCGGCGTCACGCACCAGGCTGCCATTGGCCTGATCAGGGAACGCCACCTGGGCGACACCGGTGACCACCAGTGGATAAGCGACGCCGGTGATCAGGGTCATCAGGACCAGCAGGCTCAAGGCCGGACGAATCATTGTGGACATCATCAAATCCTCAATTCAGGTAAAACGCCGCGCCCGGGGCGCGGCGTGCAGCAGTTACACCAAGTGCAAAGCAGTCAGCAGCATGTCAATCAGCTTGATGCCCACGAACGGCACCACGATGCCGCCCACGCCGTAGATCAGCAGGTTGCGGCGCAGCAGGTGTGCAGCGCTCGCGGCCTGCACGCGTACCCCGCGCAGGGCCAACGGGATTAGTCCGACGATAATCAAGGCGTTGAAGACGATGGCCGAGAGAATCGCGCTCTGCGGACTGCTCAGGTGCATGATGTTCAGCACGCCCAGTTGCGGGTAGATCGAGGCAAACAGCGCCGGCAGGATGGCGAAGTACTTGGCCACGTCGTTGGCGATGGAAAACGTCGTCAACGCGCCGCGCGTCACCAGCAACTCTTTACCGATCTGCACCACGTCCAGCAGCTTGGTCGGATCGCTGTCGAGGTCGACCATGTTCGCGGCTTCGCGCGCGGCCTGAGTCCCGTCGTTCATTGCCATACCGACGTCAGCCTGAGCCAGCGCCGGCGCATCGTTGGCACCATCACCGCACATGGCGACCAGACGCCCGTCGTTCTGCTCGTGACGAATGCGGGCGAGTTTTTTCTCCGGCGTCGCTTCGGCCAACACGTCATCGACACCGGCTTCAGCGGCAATTGCCGCCGCGGTCAGCGGGTTGTCGCCGGTCACCATCACCGTGCGAATCCCCAGCTTGCGCAGTTCGGCAAAACGCTCGCGAATGCCCGGCTTGACCACGTCCTTGAGGTGGATCGCACCGAGCAATTTGCCCTCGGCACACACCAGCAATGGCGTACCGCCGCTTTGGGCAATCTTGTCGATTTCCCGGGACATCGCCGGCAGTATCTCGGCACGCGTCAGGCCAACGAAGGCCAGCACCGAATCCACCGCGCCCTTGCGGTAGACACGGCCCTGATAGTCAACGCCAGACAAGCGGGTTTCGGCACTGAACGGTACAACGGTCAGCACCTCGGTGGACGGTTCAGCCTGTGGATGAAGTCCGCGCAGGTACTCGACGATCGACTTGCCTTCGGCCGTGTCGTCGGCCAGCGAAGCGAACAGCGCACCTTCCGCCAGTTCCTTGGCGCTGACACCCGGCGCGGCATAAATCGCGGTGCAGCGACGGTTACCGAAGGTGATGGTGCCGGTCTTGTCCAGCAGCAACACATGCACGTCGCCCGCCGCTTCTACCGCACGGCCGGATTTGGCGATCACGTTCAGCCGTACCAGACGGTCCATGCCGGCGATACCGATGGCCGACAACAAACCGCCGATGGTGGTTGGGATCAGCGTCACCAGCAGCGCCACCAGGAACACCAGCGGCAGGTTGCCGTTGGCGAAGTGGGCGAACGGCTGCAAGGTCACGACCACCACCAGGAAGATCATGGTCAGGCCGATCAGCAGGATATCCAGCGCCACTTCGTTCGGGGTTTTCTGGCGTTTGGCGCCTTCAACCAGGGCGATCATGCGATCCAGCGTCGACTCACCGGGATTCGCGGTAATGCGCACCAGCAACCAGTCAGACACCAGTCGAGTGTTGCCGGTGACCGCCGAGCGGTCACCGCCGGACTCGCGAATCACCGGTGCGGATTCACCGGTAATCGCCGCTTCGTTGACCGCGGCAATACCTTCGATCACCTCGCCGTCGCCGGGAATCATCTCGCCGGCTTCGACGCGAACCACATCACCTTTGCGCAGGCTGACTGCTGGCACTACCTGAAAGCTGCCATCGGCTTTCTTGCGCCGAGCGCTCAAGCCTTCGCTGCCGGCCTTGAGGCTGTCGGCACGGGCCTTGCCACGACCTTCGGCCAAAGCTTCGGCGAAGTTCGCGAACAACACGGTGAACCACAGCCACAGGGCAATTTGCGCCGCCACAAACGTCGGCACTGCCGGATCTGGAATCACGCACAACACGGTGGTGAGGATCGCGGTCAGTTCGACCACCAGCATCACCGGCGAGCGCTTCAACTGCCGTGGGTCGAGCTTGACGAAGGCTTGCACCAGCGCCGGCCGCCACAGGGCCGAGATCGCGGTTTTCGGTTGCTCGACAGGTTGCGCCGGCACAACGTGTGGTGCGGCTTTTTTCGATACACGAACGGGCATATTCATCATCAAATCCCTCAGAAGCCCAGGCTCAAGTGTTCAGCGATAGGCCCCAACGCCAGGGTCGGCAGGAAGGTCAGGCCCCCCACCAGCAAAATGGTCACCGTCAGCAATGTCACGAACAGCGGACCATGGGTCGGGAAGCTGTTCTGGCCAATCGGTGCGGTTTTCTTCATCGCCAGGCTGCCGGCCAGGGCCAGTACCGGGAGGATGTAGCCGAAGCGCCCGATCAACATGCCCAGGCCCAGCATCAGGTTATGGAAGGGCGTATTGGCGTTCAGGCCGCCGAATGCCGAACCGTTGTTGGCGCTGGCGGAGGTGTAGGCGTACAGCAACTGGCTGAAACCGTGGGGGCCGGGGTTGCTGATGGTTCCCGCAGGGCCAGGCAGGCTCGCCGCAATGGCACCCAGTACCAGCACGCCGATCGGCATCACCAGCAAGGTCACCACCAGCAACTGGACTTCCTTGGCTTGCAGTTTCTTGCCGAGGTATTCCGGTGTACGTCCGATCATCAGACCGGCGAGGAACACCGCGATCAGCACGTTGAGCAACATGCCGTAGAGACCGGCGCCGACGCCGCCGAAGATCACTTCGCCGACCATCATGTTGATCAGCGCGACCATGCCGCTCAGCGGGTTGAGGCTGTCATGCATACCGTTGACCGAGCCGTTGGAGGCTGCGGTGGTGGTCACCGACCAGAGCACGGTCGCGGTGGTACCGAAGCGTGCTTCCTTGCCTTCCAGCGGTGCAGCCTGTTCGACCGCAACATTGTTCAGGGTCGGGTTCGGCTGGTATTCAGCCCACAGCGACACCGCGCCACCGATCAGGAACAGCGCGAGCATGCAGGCGATGATCGCCCGGCTCTGACGCAGGTCCTTGACGTAATGGCCGAAGGTGAACACCAGCGCCACCGGGATCAGGATGATCGACGTGACTTCGAACAGGTTGCTCCAGGCCGTCGGGTTCTCGAACGGGTGCGCCGAGTTGACGCCGAAGAAGCCACCGCCGTTGGTACCCAATTGCTTGATCGCAATCTGGCTGGCGGCAGGACCCAGTGGGATCACTTGATCCACGCCCTGCATCGTCAGYGCATTCACGTAATGAGCGAAGGTTTGTGGCACGCCCTGCCAGACCAGGAACAGCGCCAGCAACAGGCACAGCGGCAGCAGTCCGTAGAGGGTGGCGCGGGTCATGTCGACCCAGAAGTTACCGAGGGTTTGCGCCGATTTGCGACCGATGCCGCGACACAAGGCAACCAGAACAGCCAGGCCGGTGGCGGCGCTGACGAAGTTCTGCACGGTGAGGCCGATCATCTGGCTCAGATAGCTCAGGGTCGCCTCACCGCTGTAGGACTGCCAGTTGGTGTTGGTCATGAAGCTGACGGCAGTGTTGAACGCCTGCGTCCACTCCTGGCCCGGCAGATTCTGCGGGTTGAGTGGCAAGTAGTCCTGAAACAACAGGATCGCGAACAACAGCAAAAAGCCCGCGAGGTTAAATGCGAGCAACGCCAGGGTGTATTTCTGCCAACTCTGTTCGCTCTGCGGGTCGACCCCGGCCACGCGATAACAGCCGCGTTCCACAGGCCCGAGGATCGGCGTCAGCCAGGTGCGCTGGCCTTCCATCACCTTGTAGTAGAACCTTCCCAGGAACGGTGCCGGAATCAGCACCACGGCGAAGAACGCGAGGATCAGCCAATAGTCATAACTGTGCATAGCCGCTCCTAGTGCTGATCCGCGCGCAACAGCGCAACCAACAGATAAATGAACAGTCCCACCGCCAACAGCAGGGACACCCCGTCCAGAACACTCATGGAATTTCTCCGTCGTACGGCAACTGCCGCGTGTGGCGCAATTGTCCGCAGGAAGGCTGTAAAGGAACGAGACCGAGGGGTTGGGTGCGGCATAAAGAAAGCGTAAAGAGTGGGTTTATGCGGGGATTACAGTGGTGGTCTGGCGGGAGTCATCGCGAGCAGGCTCGCTCCCACAATTGGAATGCCATCGTCCATGCAACGTCGAACTCCTGTGGGAGCGAGCCTGCTCGCGATGACGGCAGAACAGGTGCCCACGCCCCCAACTGGCGCCCACTGCACACGCCCTCCCCCGGGCTTTCCAATCCGCTGCGGGAGAAACGCATGAACACACAACTCAAACCGACGTTGGGCACGCTGCATTTATGGGGGATCGCGGTCGGGCTGGTGATTTCCGGCGAGTACTTTGGCTGGAGTTACGGCTGGGGTGTAGCCGGAACGCTCGGCTTTCTGGTGACCTCGTTCATGGTCGCGACCCTGTACACCTGCTTCATTTTCAGCTTCACCGAATTGACTACGGCGATCCCGCACGCCGGCGGCCCTTTCGCCTACAGTCGCCGCGCCTTTGGCGAAAAAGGCGGACTGATCGCCGGCCTGGCGACGTTGATCGAGTTCGTCTTCGCACCTCCGGCCATTGCCCTGGCCATTGGCGCTTATCTCAACGTGCAGTTCCCCGCCCTCGACCCGAAACATGCAGCGGTCGGCGCCTACATCGTATTCATGGGCCTGAACATCCTCGGGGTAAAACTGGCGGCGACCTTCGAACTGGTGGTGTGTGTGCTGGCAGTCATCGAGTTGCTGGTCTTCATGGGCGTGGTTGCCCCGGCATTCAGCTTCAGCAATTTCGCCCTCAATGGTTGGGCCGGCTCCGATGCATTCGGTGGACCGGCCATCGCCGGGATGTTCGCGGCGATTCCCTTCGCTATCTGGTTCTTCCTCGCCATCGAAGGTGCGGCCATGGCCGCCGAAGAAGCCAAGGACCCGAAACGGACGATTCCCAAGGCCTACATCAGCGGCATTCTGACCCTGGTATTGCTGGCCATGGGCGTGATGTTCTTTGCCGGTGGCGTGGGTGACTGGCGGACCCTGGCGAACATCAACGATCCGTTGCCGCAAGCGATGAAAGCCGTGGTCGGTGAAAGCTCCGGCTGGCTGCACATGCTGGTGTGGATTGGCCTGTTCGGGCTGGTGGCGAGCTTCCACGGGATCATCCTTGGCTATTCGCGACAGTTCTTCGCCCTCGCCCGCGCCGGATACCTGCCGGCCTACCTGGCCAAGCTGTCGCGCTTCCAGACCCCGCACCGGGCAATCATCGCTGGCGGCCTGATCGGCATCGCGGCCATTTACAGCGACGGGCTGATCAACCTCAGTGGCATGACCCTGACCGCCGCGATGATCACCATGGCGGTATTCGGCGCTATCGTGATGTACATCATGAGCATGCTGAGCCTGTTCAAACTGCGTAAAACCGAACCGAACCTGGAACGGACTTTCCGTGCGCCCGGCTACCCACTGATACCGGCGACCGCCCTGGCATTGGCGGTGGTGTGCCTGGTGGCGATGGCCTGGTTCAACGCGCTGATCGGGGCGATCTTCCTCGGCTTCATGGCGGTCGGTTTTGTCTACTTCCTGCTGACAGCGCAATTGCGTGCCGATGCACCGGCAGATGCGATGCTGACCGGTCTTTGATGAGGTGCCCCAGGCAGAACAGGCCTAGAATGGAACCATAGAGAAACGCCGTGACTCAAAATGGATAGGCACGGCGTTGACGCGAAACCATTCGCGCCAACACCTGTCCTGAAGGAGAACCCTATGCCCTGGTATGCCTGGTTGATTCTGGTGGTTGCTATCGGATCGATCGTCGGTGGCTTGATGTTGCTGCGCGACACTGCGAACAAAGTGGAATTGACCGACGAACAACGTAAACGCGTCGCTGAGCGCAACGCCGAAGCGGACGCCAAGGATGCGAAAGATCGTTGACTGAACTGTGGCGAGGGAGCTTGCTCCCACGCCACAAAAACTTCTCTACTTCTCCCACTCGGCTTTGGCGATATGCAAGCCGTGCATCCCCTTGTACGCGGCCCGCTCAGGCTGGCTCCAGCCGTCGAGCAACGTTTCCTCCAAACGATAGATTTCCACGCCCAAAGGCCGGCAGACGCTCAACGGGTCCTGCGCATTCGGCCCCCACATCGGCAGCGACAAATCGCCCCCCGGGCAGGTCGACAATGCACACAGCAGATCGATCTCGGCGAAGAACTCCAGATAATCGCCCTTCTGCGCCGGGCAGGCCTTCATGAAATACATATCGTCGTGGTTGAGCCCCGTGCACTGAAAGATGTTCAGCACGTCATGCACGTCGAACTCGGTCAGACCGTGAGGTAACACGGCGCGGGTCAGGTTCGAATGGCAATGGTGATGGAAGTCCTCGCCGGTGAGCATTTTGTTCACATAGGGATCGCAGCGCGTGCCCAGCAGATCGTGCAGACGTCCGCCGTGTTCGTCGATGCCATAGTTGGCCAGGCTGTCGTCGGTGATGGTCACCAGCGGCCGCAGAAAAGGCAGGTTCGACCACAGCCGGTCATGGGTGCTGACATGAGCCCCCTGCAATTGCCGGGTCCGCGCAGCCCACAGCCGCTCGCGCGGGTCGTTGGCATTCCAGACGTTGAAGTCTCCCACTTGCGGGCCCACGGGTGTGGTCACACGAAACACATGCCCCGCCGGGACGTGCCAGGCGCGGCCGGTGCGGATCGGCACTTCAAATTGCTCGATCAGCGTGCGCGCGGCCGGTGTATCGCGGATCCGCTCGTAGAAGGCTTTATCGATCTGCAACGCCGAACCCTTACTGACCTGATAAGCCGCGGGATAGTCTTTGTACATGGCATGAGTCCTCGATCAATGACGGGAAGGATGGTTGAACAACTCAAGCAATTGCTGTTCGGAATCGTCGAGATAGTCGCTCAAGGCGTCGTAAGCGCCGGGCTTGTCGCCCTCGACCAGCAAGTCGTGAATGTGCCGGTCGCGCTCAAGCCAGGGCGCCTGGAAGCGGGACTCGTCAGGTGCCGCACTGAACACCAGGCGCAGTTGCGCAACGACATTGGTAAAGAATTCATCGAACAGCGGGCTGCGTAACAAACCGACAATGTGTTGGTGAAAACGCAGGCTGTGGGTGCCGACAGCCCGCCAGTCTTCACGCTCGCGGGCCAACTGCGCGGCTTCAATGGCGTCGATCATGTGATCGGATTGGTATTCGCGCAGCGGTCGGCTGGCGCTGATGGCCTGTAGCTCCAGCGTGCGTCGGACCTGAAACAGGTCGCGCACCTGATCGGCGCCGAGCTGGCGAACCATCACGCCTTTATTTCGGACATAAAGGGTCAGGCCCTCCTGCCCCAAGCGGTGCAGCGCTTCGCGGATGGTATTGCGCGAGGCGTTGTAGGCAATCACCAGATCGCCTTCCACCAACGCCCGGCCTGGTAGCAAACGACCGCCAATGATGTCGGCACGCAACTCCAGTGTGATGTGGTCAGCCAGGGACAGTCCGCTGCTCATACTCATCGCCTCAAGATTGTTCAACAATCGTCAACCAATGAGTAATCACTATTCGTGCCAGTTTCAACCTGCATGCCACGCCTGGCGCACAATGCAAAACGGCGACCCTTGGGTCGCCGTTTTCGTTACTGACTGTATTGCTTGCCCAATCCTGGCGGTACGCCATGGATGTCGATCTCTTCCCACGGACCGTTCGGGCTGATGCTGCGACTCCAGCCGTTGTTCCAGCGGTAGTAGGTGCGCTGGCGGTAGAAGGTGTCGGTCTGGTTGTCGAGAACGTAGACGCCGAGTTTCGCATCCCAATGGCTGTTGCCGCCCGGCGGTGGGGCAAAGCTTGCCGAGGTGCGCGGCTGCGGTTTGCCAGGTTTGTTTGGGGTCACCGGTTTGCCAGGGGCGGTCGTCGGTTTGCTGCCTGGGTACGATGACGGAATGGGCGGCAACCGCTCTTCATGTGACGGCGGCTGGACCGCACATGCACTTAACCCCAAGACTAGACTGAGCAGGGTGATACGAGCGATGGCGGTCATAGCGGATTCCTGATTATTTGTCTGGGCTGTCGATGGTCAATTGTTGCGGCGCGGTAGTGCTGCTGGCCAAAGGCTCGCTGCGACCGACCCACTCACCGGCAGTCGGCTGGCCGGCACGAGATACGCGCGCGACCAGTTGGACTTCAGGAAAGTTCGACAGTTTCAATTGCGGCATCATTGCGTCGGCATCGCCCAGCTCAATGGTCGCTGGCAGGTCGGCAACGGTCAGGCGCTTGGCTGCCAATGGCGCCGGAGGGCCTGAAGTGGCGCGAGCGAAAATGAACACACTGTCACCTGGCTGTACCTTGGCTTTCACGTTCGCCGCCAGATCAACCGTCACTTTCAGCAGCGCTACCGGCTTGGCCGCTACGACAGGCGTCTTGGCGACAGTACCGCCGCTCGCTTGCAGTTTTTCGGTTGCCCGTGCAATGCCACCTTCCAGCGCGCTGCGCGAGTTGTCTTCGGGTGGCAGTTGAGCCAACAGACGCCCCCAGTAGTCGATGGCCTCCTGATAACGCTCGCCTTCGAAAGCCGCGATGCCCAACAATCCAAGGCTGGTGACTTCTTTAGGATCGGCCTTCAGTGCTTCGTCGGTCAGCGCCTGGATCTTCTCCGACCACTTTTTGTTGTCGGCAAAGTACTGCGCCTGGGCCCATTGGCCGAGCAATTCAGGCTGACGGCCAGCCAATGCCACGGTGCGCTCGAAGATCTTCGCAGCGTCCGCTGGGCGGTCCTGAGCCATGTAGGTACGACCCAGGAAATACAGGCCTTCGGCCGAATCCGGTTGCGCCGCCACAGCGCGTTCGAGACGACGGGTCATCTCTTCCATCGATTGCGGTGCCTGGGCGAATTCGCGGGTCAATTCGACCTTGTCACTGGCGCCGAAATGCAGGTACAGCCCCAGGCCCAACACCGGCACCAGGATCGCTGCCAGCAGAGGCAACGGCTTGCCCAGACGAGAAACCCGGCCCGTGTCGGCACCTTCGGTATCGGCCAGCAGCTCACGAGCCGCTTCGTCACGGCCGGCGCTCATTTGTGTCGCATCAAGCACGCCTTCGGCCTGCTGAGCCTGTAACTCAGCCACGCGTTCCTGATAAAGCGCCACGTTCAGCGCGGTACGATCCTCTTCACGCTGGGCCCGACGGCCACGCAGAACCGGGATCAACAAGAAACTCAGGGCAACCAGTAGAAGCAGACCTGCAGCAAGCCAGAAATCAATCATTCTTGGTGTTATCCAACAGTTGGTCGAGGCGCTTGCGCTCATCAACAGAAAGCGTGTCTTGACCTGCCGTGCGCTCGGCACGACGGCGACGGACGATCAAGGCGATCACCAGCACGCCACCGAGCAACAACCCGGCCGGACCAAACCACAGCAGCGCGGTCTTGCCGTTCAGGGCTGGCTTGTAGCGCACGAAGTCGCCATAGCGGTCGACCATGAAGTCGATGATCTGCTGGTTGTCCTTGCCCTCGCCGAGCATGCGGAAAATCTCTTTGCGCAGGTCAGCGGCAATCGGTGCGTTGGAATCGGCAATGTCCTGATTCTGGCACTTGGGGCAACGCAGTTCTTTGGTCAGTTCGTGAAAACGCTCGCGCTCGGCGTCATTGGCGAACACGTAAGTGTCGATGGCCGCGTGAGCGACACCCGCCATGCTCAGGCCGAGTACGGCGGCAGCAATCCAGCGCTTCATGGCTTGGCCTCATCGACCAGCGCCTGATACTTGGCCGCCAGTTTTTCGCGCCAGACCACTTCGTCGATCACCCCGACGTACTTGTCGCGGATGATGCCTTTGGCGTCGATGAAGAAGGTTTCCGGAGCGCCGTAAACGCCGAGGTTCAAGCCCAGGGAGCCCGCCTCGTCACGGATATCCAGCAGGTATGGGTTGTGGAACTCGACCAGCCACTTCAAGGCATCGGTATTGATGTCCTTGTAGTTGACGCCATAAATCACCACGCCCTGCTGGGCCAGCTTGTTCAGCACCGGGTGTTCAACCCGGCAGGAAATGCACCAGGTGCCCCAGACGTTGACCAATGCCGGTTTGCCCAGCAGATCAGCACGGGTCAGGGTCTTGTCGCCTTGCACGGCCGGCAGGGAAAACTCGGGGAACGGCTTGCCGATCATCGCCGAGGGCAGCTCGGCCGGGTCCAGGTAGAGGCCCCGGTAAAGAAACACCGCCACCACCAGAAACAGCGCCAGTGGCAACACCATTAACCAACGTCTCATGCAGTGGCTCCCGTCATGCCCAGCGCTTCACGCACGCGACTTTTCACCTTGACCCGATAACGACGATCCAGCGCCGCCAGCAACCCACCGAAACCTGTCAGCAAACCGCCGAACCAGATCCAGCGCACGAATGGTTTGACGTGCACGCGCACGGCCCAGGCGCCATTCTCCAGCGGCTCGCCGAGCGCCACGTACAGATCGCGGGTGAAACCGGCATCGATGCCGGCTTCGGTCATCATGGAGTTCTGTACGGTGTACAGACGCTTTTCCGGGTGCAGCACCGCGACTTCCTTGCCCGACCGGATCACCCGGATAGTGCCTTTGTCGGAGGTGAAGTTCGGTCCTTCGAAGTGCTTGGCGCCCTCGAAAATGAAGTGATAACCGGCAAGGTCCATCGACTCGCCCGGTGCCAGGCGCAAATCGCGCTCAGCGCTGTTCTGGCTCGAAAGCACCACACCCAAGGCGCACACCGCGATACCCAGGTGCGCAACCTGCATGCCCCAATAGCTGCGGCTCAGGCTCGGCAGGCCTTTGATCAGGCCCTTGTTGCGGGTCTTGTCGAAAATGTCACGCACACCGGCCAGCAACACCCAGGCCGCAAGCATGAAGGTCGCCAGCACGGCCCAGTTGAAGTCGCCATAAGCGATCCCGGCGACGACCGCCAAAGCAGCGCTGCCGAGCAACACCGGAGTCAGCATGTTCATCAGCCATTTCACCGGCGTGTCTTTCCAGCGCACCAGCACACCGACGGCCATCACCACCATCAGCAACGCCATCAACGGAATGAACAACGCATTGAAATACGGCGGGCCGACCGACATCTTGGCGCCGCTCAGGGCATCGAGCACCAGCGGATACAAGGTACCGAGCAGAATCATCGAAGCCGCGACTACCAGCACCAGGTTATTGCCCAGCAGCAGGGTTTCACGCGACCACAGGTTGAAGCCGACATGGCTCTTGACTACCGGCGCGCGCAGGGCGAACAGCGTCAGCGAACCGCCAACCACAAACAGCAGGAAAATCAGGATGAACACGCCCCGCGCAGGGTCCGAGGCAAACGCGTGCACCGAGGTCAGCACACCGGAACGCACCAGGAAGGTCCCCAGCAGGCTCAGCGAGAACGCGGCAATGGCCAGCAACACAGTCCAGCTTTTGAACACACCGCGTTTTTCAGTCACCGCCAACGAGTGAATCAGCGCCGTACCGACCAGCCAAGGCATGAACGAGGCGTTTTCCACCGGGTCCCAGAACCACCAGCCGCCCCAGCCGAGTTCGTAGTAGGCCCACCAGGAGCCGAGGGTGATGCCGATACCGAGGAAAGCCCAGGCGACGATGGTCCAGGGCCGCGACCAACGAGCCCACGCCGCATCCAGTCGACCGCCAAGCAAGGCCGCAATCGCAAAGGCGAACGCCACCGAGAAACCGACATAGCCCATGTAGAGCATCGGCGGGTGAACGATCAGGCCAATGTCTTGCAGCAACGGGTTGAGGTCATGACCGTCAGTGGGAATCTGCGGCAGAACCCGTGCGAACGGGTTCGAGGTGAGAATCAGGAACAGCAGGAAACCGGTGCTGATCATGCCCATCACCGCCAGCACGCGAGCCAGCATGACCTGCGGCAGTTGCCGGGAGAAGATCGACACGGCGAAGGTCCAGCCGCCGAGAATCAAGGCCCAGAGCAGCAAGGAACCTTCGTGGGCGCCCCACACCGCGCTGAATTTGTAGTACCACGGCAAGGCGCTGTTGGAGTTGTTGGCGACATACCCCACCGAAAAGTCATCGGTCATGAAGGCGTAGGTCAGGCAGCCGAAGGCGAACAGCAGAAAGGTGAACTGGCCCCAGGCCGCTGGCTGGGCCAGGCCCATCCACATGCGGTCACCGCGCCAGGCACCGAGCAACGGCACGGTGGCCTGAACGACGGCAAAGCACAGGGCGAGAATCATCGCCAGATGGCCCAACTCGGGAATGAAGATGCCTGAGGTCATGGATCAACCCTCCTTCGCGGGTGTTGGAGCGGATTGACCACTGTCTTTGAGCGCCTTGGTCACTTCCGGCGGCATGTATTTCTCGTCGTGCTTGGCCAGCACTTCGTCAGCCACCACCACGCCGTCTGCATTCAGTTTGCCCAGCGCAACGATGCCCTGCCCTTCGCGGAACAGGTCCGGAAGGATGCCGCGGTAGGTGATGGTCACGGATTTGTTGAAGTCGGTGACGATGAATTTCACGTCCAGCGAATCGCCGGAGCGTTGCAGCGAGCCCTTCTCGACCATGCCGCCAGCACGAATGCGCGTGTCTTGCGGGGCTTCGCCATTGGCGATCTGGGTCGGTGTGTAAAAGAGGTTGATGTTCTGCTGCAAGGCACTGAGGGCCAGGCCGACAGCTGCGCCGACACCGACCAGGATCGCGAAAATAATGACAAGACGCTTTTTACGCAGCGGATTCACTTGCTGTTCTCCCGGCGCAGACGGCGCGCCTCTTGTTGCAGGTAACGCTTGCGGGCCAGGATCGGCGCAGCCACGTTGAGAGCCAGTACCGCCAGGCAGATGCCATAAGCCGACCAGACATAAAGACCGTGATGGCCCATGGCGAGGAAGTCGCCGAATGAAGCAAAACTCATTACGCGGCCTCCAGGCTGTTTTGTACTTCGGCCTTGACCCAGCTGGCACGGGCTTCGCGCTTGAGCACTTCAAGGCGCATGCGCAGCAACAGCACGGCGCCGAAGAAACAGTAGAAACCCAGCACCGTCAGCAGCAACGGCAGCCACATTTCGGCCGGCATTGCCGGTTTTTCGGTGAGGCTGAAGGTGGCGCCCTGATGCAGGGTGTTCCACCACTCCACCGAGTACTTGATGATCGGGATGTTGATCACGCCGACAATCGCCAGCACCGCGCAGGCCTTGGCCGCGCTGTCACGATTGCTGATGGCGTTGCCCAGTGCAATGAGACCGAAGTACAGAAACAGCAGAATCAGCATGGACGTAAGTCGTGCATCCCAGACCCACCACGAACCCCAGGTCGGTTTGCCCCAGATCGCTCCGGTGACCAGCGCCACGGCGGTCATCCAGGCACCGATCGGCGCTGCACATTGCAGGGCGACGTCCGCCAGTTTCATCTTCCACACCAGCCCGACAATGCCGCAGACCGCCAGCATCACGTAGCAGGACTGCGCCAGCATGGCGGCCGGTACGTGAATGTAGATGATTCGAAAGCTGTTGCCTTGCTGGTAGTCCGGCGGCGCGAAGGCCAGGCCCCAGACCACGCCGACGCCGATCAGCAGCAACGCCGCGACACTCAGCCAGGGCAGCAGTTTGCCGCTGATGCCGTAAAACCATTTGGGCGAGCCGAGCTTATGAAACCAGGTCCAGTTCATTGCTGTTTCCATCACGGTTGTTCTTCGCCATCACAAAGAACCAGGGTCTTTACTGGTTAAAATTTAACCAGACCTCATTATTCGCCGACGCTGATCTTCAGGCCAGCGGCTATTGCAAAGGGTGTCAGGGTTATCGCCAGGGCGGTCAGGCTACCAAGCCACAGCAAATAACCGGTTGCCGGCATACCCTGCAAGGCTGCCTGCAAGGCGCCACTGCCGAGAATCAACACCGGGATGTACAACGGCAGAATCAACAACGCCAGCAACAAACCGCCGCGCTTCAATCCGACCGTCAGCGCCGCGCCCACCGCACCGAGCAAGCTCAATACCGGTGTACCGAGCAACAGCGACAAGAGCAAAACCGGCAGACAGGCGGCAGGCAAACCGAGCATCAACGCCAATAACGGGGCAAGCAACACCAGTGCCAAGCCGGAAAACGCCCAGTGTGCCAGCACCTTTGCCAAAACCAGAAGAGGCAAGGGGTGCGACGAAAGGACCCACTGTTCAAGGGATCCGTCCTCGAAATCACTGCGGAAAAGCCCGTCCAGCGAGAGCAGAACCGATAAAAGGGCCGCGACCCAGACCAGCCCCGGTGACAAGGTTTGCAACAATTGTGTCTCAGGTCCGACCGCCAATGGAAACATTGAGACAACGATGGCGAAGAACACGAGAGGGTTGACAAGCTCGGCAGGACGACGACACAACAAACGCGCCTCACGGGCGACCAACAGTGCAAAAACACTCATACGGCCCACTGCCCCAGATCGATGTCGCGGTAACCGGCCGGCATCCGGGTCAACGTATGGTGAGTAGTCAGAATCACCATGCCGCCTCGCTCGCAGTGTGCGGCCAGGTGTTCTTCCAACTGGGCGACGCCTTGTTTATCCAGCGCGGTAAATGGTTCGTCGAGAATCCACAACGCCGGGCTGTCCAGATACAAGCGGGCCAGGGCCACGCGACGTTGTTGACCCGCGGACAGGGTGTGACAAGGAACATCTTCGAAACCGCGCAGTCCTACCGCTGCCAGCGCCTGCCAGATCGCCTCGTGCGTCGCCGGCTGATGCAACGCGCACAGCCAGCTGAGGTTCTCTTCAGGGGTCAGCAGGTCCTTGATTCCGGCGGCATGGCCGATCCACAACAGGTTGTGGGCCAGCTCCGGGCGTTGCGTGTTCAATGGCTGGCCGTTGAGCAATACCTGGCCACTGGTCGGCTGCATCAAACCGGCAAGCAGGCGCAGCAGGCTGGTCTTGCCGCTGCCGTTGGGGCCGCTGATCTGCAACATGTCACCGCGGCCCAGACGCAACTCGAGGTTTTCGAAGAGCATCCGCCAGTCTCGCTCACAGGCGAGCGCTACGGCTTCTAGTAGAGGGCTGGTCAAGAGATCACGGGCCTTTACGGTTCAAGTCGGCAATGGAGCGGCCGTTAAAGTGATGCAGCATAGATGCATTGACGGCCTGTTCTAGAGAGCTGCGTCAAACAATTGCGATGTTTTTGACACGCCTCCCGAAGACGGGCGGCATTATACATGTCATGTCCTACTCTCAAGAGGGCAATTTCGACAGGGTGTGACTTGATGACCGGCGACATGAACATCCTTCCACTGCCCGCGATGACGCCGGCCACCTCGCGCCCGCTCGTGGTCGGTGGTGAGCTGCTCAAGTTGCAGACCCCGGTGGAAGGTTTGATCGCCGCGGGCCAAAGCGCCAGCGCTGAAGTGCTGTCGCTCAAACAGAACGACCAGACTTTCCAGCTGCTGCTCAAGGTCACTCTGGACAGTGGCCGTCAGACCACCGTGCAAGCCACCAGCAACCAGCCTCTGCCTCAAGGTACCAACCTGACGGTCAGCCAACCTTCAGCCGGCAGTCTGGCGATTACTGTGCAACAGGCCATCGCCTCCAACATCGCCACCCTCACCCGTCTCGACACCTCACAACTGCCGGTCGGCACCTTGCTGCAAGGTAAAGTCCTGACGACCCAGCTGATGCCGCAAACACCGGGGCAGCCGGCGGTCTATCGCTCGCTGGTGAGTGTGCTCAATACCGCGCTCAGTGGCAGCACCCTGAGCATCGACAGCCCGCAGCCGTTACGTATCGGCAGCCTGCTCAGCGCCTTGGTCCAGGGCGCGCAAAGCCTGAGCTTCGTGCCACTGGCCAGTCGTCAGGAGCAACTGGCGGTGAGTCAACAACTGCTGGCCCAGCAAAGTCGCCAAGGCTCATTGAGCGGGCTGATCGATGCCCTGCAAAACCTGCCAGCCTCCGACACCACCGCCGACGACCTGCGCGCCGCCGTCGACAAACTGCTCGCCGACCTGCCAGACGTTCAGCAACTGAGCACCCCCAAAGGTTTGGCGCAGGCGCTGGTCAACAGCGGGCTGTTTCTGGAAAGCAAACTGCTCACCGGACAGAACCCGGCCCTGACACCGGACCTGAAAGGCAATTTGCTGCGATTGATCGCACAATTGGCCCCCGACCTGCCGGCCAATACCAGTTTCAACGCAGTCATCGCCGCCAACACCCTGGCCCAGGTGCTACCAAGCTTTGTCCGCAGTGCCCTCGGCACCCTCGGGCAGGTCAGCGCCAAACCGCAGCCGAGCAACTTCCCCCTGCCCTCGCGGTTGCTGCAAAGCCTGGAAGGTGAAGGCGATCTGGAGCATTTGCTGCGCCTGGCCGCCGCAGCCGTTTCGCGCCTGCAGAGCCATCAGTTGTCGAGCCTGGAACAGACCGGCATGACCGAGGATGGCAAGCTGCAAACCACCTGGCAGCTGGAAATCCCCATGCGTAACCTGCAAGACATCGTGCCGTTGCAGGTCAAGTTTCAACGCGAGGACACCCCCGAGAAGGAACAACACGAGAAATCCGTCGAGCGCGAGCCGAAACAACGGCTCTGGCGAGTCGAGCTGGCGTTCGACATGGAACCGCTCGGGCCGTTGCAGATCCAGGCACAGCTGGCCCAGGGCAAACTCTCCAGCCAGCTCTGGGCCGAACGGCCTTATACCGCCAGCCTGATCGAGAGCAACCTGGATGGCTTGCGCGCGCAGCTGCTGGCATCGGGCCTGAATGTGGGCGACCTGAACTGCCACCTCGGTACACCGCCCCAAGGCAATCAAACCCGTCTCGAACAACGCTGGGTCGACGAAACCGCATGAACAACCCCACGCCACCGCGCCAGGCCATCGCCCTCAAATACGACGGCAGCCGCGCCCCAACGCTCACCGCCAAAGGCGATGACGAACTGGCCGAAGCGATTCTGAAGATCGCCCGCGACTATGAAGTGCCGATTTATGAGAATGCCGAGCTGGTGAAGTTACTGGCGAGGATGGAGTTGGGTGAAAGCATCCCTGAAGAGCTCTACCGCACGATTGCCGAGATTATTGCGTTTGCGTGGAAACTGAAGGGCAAGTTTCCGCAAGGGTTTGGTTCTGAGGAGACGATAGTGGAGCGGGATGTGACAGAACGCGGGGAGGATTACTGAGACTTCGAGGACGCCATCGCGAGCAGGCTCGCTCCCACAAGGGATCGGTGGTGGACACAAAATGTGTGAACGCCGCCAATTCATTGTGGGAGCGAGCCTGCTCGCGATGGCAATCTCAGCCCAATCGCAAAAATCAGTTCTTGTGCAACTTGCTCATCAACTCCGCCTCTGCCTGGGTCAGGCCGCAGGACTGGGTCAATTCGTCGACGCTGGCGCCCATCCCCACCAGGCGGGCTGCCTGGGCGAATGACAGGCTCGACGGGTCGCGCTGCTCAAGCTGGGCCAGCTTGTCCGGCAAGGGGCCGACCACCGCACGCAGTTCATGCAGGTCTTCACCCATGCGCACGTTACCGTTCTGGTAGTCGTCGACGCGCTTGGCCAGGTCCTTGATGCGCTGATCTCGCAACGCATCGCCCTGGGCTTGCAGCGCTGCCAGCTCTCGCTGTTTGCGCGTGTAAGCCAGGAACATCGCCAGGGTTCCTGCCCACAGGAGCCCCAGTACAATGACAGCAACCTCGAGAATCAATCAGATACTCTCCAGTTCCGACCACTCTTCTTCGCTCATCATCTTGTCCAGCTCGACCAGGATCAGCAACTCGTTGTTCTTGTTGCACACGCCCTGGATGAACTTGGCCGATTCTTCGTTACCGACGTTAGGTGCGGTTTCGATCTCGGACTGACGCAGATAAACCACTTCGGCCACGCTGTCGACCATGATCCCGACCACTTGCTTGTCGGCTTCGATGATCACGATACGGGTGTTGTCGCTGACTTCGACAGTGCCCAGGCCGAAGCGCTGGCGGGTGTCGATGACAGTCACTACATTGCCACGCAGGTTGATGATGCCCAGCACGTAGCTTGGCGCACCCGGAACCGGAGCAATTTCGGTATAGCGCAGGACTTCCTGAACGCGCATCACGTTGATGCCGTAGGTTTCATTGTCCAGCTTGAAGGTTACCCATTGCAGGATCGGATCTTCGGAACCCTTTGCAGACGACGCCTTATCATTCATACCCTGACCCCTCGAAAAACCGCCTGTGGCGGTGTGTGTTCTGCCCGGCCGCACTGTGTATGCGGCCAGCTGCTTGTTATGTAGGTTTGTGGGCCGGCTTGCCGCCGCCCATGTGCTTGGCACCACCGCTGGCGATCAACTCCGCCAGCTCCGAGACATCCAGCAACGCACACATGTGCTCGATCACCGTCCCGGCCAGCCATGGCCGTTGGCCCCGATGGCTGCGCCATTTGATTTCATTCGGGTCCAGGCGCAACGAGCGGCTGACCTGATGCACCGCCAGCCCCCACTCGTAGCCCTGAACCGAGATCACGTATTGCAGGCCCTGGCGGAAGTCATCGCGATAACGATCGGGCATGACCCAGCGTGCGGTATCCAGCACCTTCAGGTTGCCGGCCTGGCTTGGCAGAATCCCGAGGAACCATTCCGGCTGACCGAACAACGGCGTCAGCTCATGACCGGCCAACGAGTAAATCGAACCGAGGCACACCAGCGGCACGGCGAGGGTCAAACCGGCGACGTCGAACAACAGGCATTCAAACGGTTCGGCAGCCCAGCTTGGCCGGTCATCGCCGACCACCGGCGGTGGCGTGTTGCTCGGCGGCAGATGGACTTCAACCACTGGCTCAACCAGCGCCTTGAGCAAGGGAGCGACCGTTGAAACCGGCGCCAGAATCGGTGCCGGTGCTTCCAGTACCGGCACGACAACGGGCGCCTCGGCAACCGGCGCTACAACGGGAGGTGCAACCGCTGGCTTTTGTGCATCGCGAGCCTGCTCTTCGAGCACCGCCGCCTGGAACTCGTCCAGTGCGCCTTGCGCCTCAATGGCTTCGACGACCTCGACGACTTCTACAACCTCGGGTAACACCTCGACTTCTGACGACCACTCCTCGGTCGCGTCTTGCAACAACGCATCCAGATAGGACTGCAACGCCAGTTGTGGTCGGCTGGTAATTTTTACTGGCCGGCTCATTGGCACCCCACCCCGGCAGAGAAAAGATTCACCTCAAGCCACCTGCGGAACAAGTTGTTGGGCCAGCAAGTGTTTGAGCAACGCACGATAAGCCAGCACTCCACGGCTTTTGCCGTCGAACTGCGAAGGAGTCAGGCCGGCACGGCTGGCGTCACGCAGTCGGGTATCGACCGGGATGTAGCCTTGCCAGATTTCTTCCGGGTACATGTCGCGCAGCACCCGCAAGGTTCCCAGCGAGGCTTGGGTGCGACGGTCGAACAGGGTCGGCACGATGCTGAACGGCAGCGCCTGTTTACGTGAACGGTTGATCATCGCCAAGGTGTTGACCATGCGCTCCAGACCTTTCACCGCCAGGTGCTCGGTCTGCACCGGGATCACCAGCTGCTGGCTGGCCGCCAAGGCATTGACCATCAGCACACCAAGCAACGGTGGGCTGTCGATCAACGCGTAATCGAAGTCCTGCCACAATTGCGCCAGGCTCTTGGCGATCACCAGGCCCAGGCCACTCTGCCCCGGCGACTGGCGCTCGAGGGTGGCGAGCGCGGTGCTCGACGGCAACAGGGAAATACGTTCGTCGCTGGTCGGCAGCAACAGCTGCCCGGGCAAGCCTTGCGGCACGCTGCCCTTGTGCAGAAACAGGTCGTAGCTGCTGTGTTCCAAGCTGTCAGGGTCGTAACCGAAGTAGCTGGTCATGGAGCCGTGCGGGTCGAGATCGACCACAACCACGCGCTTGCCCGCCTCAGCCAGCAAACCGGCTAAAGCGATGGAGGAAGTGGTTTTACCGACACCACCCTTTTGATTGGCAACTGCCCAGACTCTCATTCAGATTGTTCCTCCCGGTCGAATCAACACAACCGAGAAATAGCTCAACGTTATAAGCCGGGTGACGGAGAATTGACGGCACTCTCGTGTCCCGGCGACTTGATAGTCGTCGGTGCAGTTTGTGTGCCAGCACGCTTCAACGCGGCGTCCGGTTTTGCATTAGCGGTTCCGGTACCGGTCAGGCTGCGGCGTACATCGAGATTTCGCGACACCACCAACACCACGCGCCGGTTACGCGCACGCCCTTCGGCGGTCGCGTTATTGGCCACTGGCTGGAATTCGCCGTACCCCACCGAGGCCAGACGCCCGGGGTTGACACCTTGCATGGCAAGCATGCGCACGATGCTCGCCGAGCGGGCCGAGGACAGCTCCCAGTTGGTCGGGTACTGCGCCGTGCGGATCGGTTGATCGTCGGTGAAACCTTCAACGTGAATCGGGTTGTCGAACGGCTTCAGAATGGCCGCGACCTTGTCGATGATGTTGAACGCGATATCGCTGGGCATGGCATCGCCGCTGCCGAACAACAGGCTGGAGTTGAGTTCGATCTCGACCCACAACTCGTTGCCACGCACGGTCATCTGATTGGAGCTGATCAAATCGCCAAACGCCGCACTGATGTCATCGGCAATGCTCTTGAGCGGATCCTTGCTGGCCTGGGCGATGCCGGCATCGATCTGCTCGCTGTCCTTGACCAGCGGTTTGGCCGGGGTGACCGTCTTCGGACGCTCGTCGCCGATAGGGATCGGCTTGAGGGCATGGTCAGAGTTGGTAAAGACCCCGACCAGCGCTTCGGAAATTTCCTTGTACTTGCCTTCGTTGATCGAAGAGATGGAGTACATCACCACGAAAAAGGCGAACAGCAGTGTGATGAAGTCCGCGTAGGACACCAGCCAGCGCTCGTGGTTGACGTGTTCATCATGCTGGCGACGACGAGCCATGAGGTTATTCCCTTAGTCCATGAAGCCCTGAAGCTTCAACTCGATGGAGCGTGGGTTTTCACCTTCGGCGATCGACAAAATACCTTCCAGCAACATTTCGCGATAACGCGACTGCCGCAACGCGATGGACTTGAGCTTGCTGGCAATCGGCAACAGCACCAGGTTGGCACTGGCCACACCGTAGATGGTCGCGACGAAGGCCACGGCAATGCCGCTGCCCAGTTGCGACGGATCACCCAGGTTGCCCATCACATGAATCAGGCCCATGACCGCACCGATGATACCGATGGTCGGCGCATAGCCGCCCATGCTTTCAAAGACTTTGGCGGCTTCGATGTCACGGCTTTCCTGGGTGTAGAAATCCACTTCCAGAATGCTGCGAATCGACTCGGGCTCAGCGCCGTCGACCAGCAGTTGCAAGCCTTTACGGGAGTAGCTGTCCGGTTCGCTGTCCGCCACCCCTTCAAGACCGAGCAAACCTTCCTTGCGCGCGGTGAGGCTCCAGTTGACCACTCGGTCGATGCCGCCCGCCAAGTCGACGCGAGGCGGAAAGAGGATCCAGCGAAGAATCTGCATGGCGCGCTTGAAGGCACTCATCGGCGACTGCAACAGCGCAGCGCCAATGGTCCCGCCAAGCACGATCAATGCTGCCGGGCCGTTGGCCAAGGCACCGAGATGACCGCCTTCCAGGTAGTTGCCACCAATAATGGCGATGAACGCCATGATGATCCCGATGAGGCTTAAGACATCCATCAGATGCACGCCTCGGCCAGGTGCTTGCCAATATCGTCGAGGCCGTAGATCGCGTCAGCCAGATCGGCTTTGACGATCGCCATCGGCATGCCGTAGATCACGCAACTGGCTTCATCCTGGGCCCAGACCGCGCTRCCGCCCTGCTTGAGCAGACGCGCGCCTTCGCGACCGTCGGCGCCCATGCCGGTCAGGACCACCGCCAGAACTTTGTCGCCGTAGGACTTGGCCGCCGAACCGAAGGTGATATCCACGCACGGCTTGTAGTTCAGACGCTCGTCGCCCGGGAGGATTTTCACCGCGCCACGGCCGTCGATCATCATTTGCTTGCCACCCGGTGCCAGCAAGGCCAGGCCCGGACGCAGGATGTCACCATCCTCGGCTTCCTTGACGCTGATGCGGCAGAGTTTGTCCAAACGCTCGGCGAAAGCCTTGGTGAAGGCCGCCGGCATGTGCTGGATCAGCACGATCGGCGCCGGAAAGTTTGCCGGCAGCTGTGTCAGCACCCGCTGCAATGCAACCGGGCCGCCGGTTGACGTACCAATGGCAACCAGTTTGTAGGCTTTGCGTTTCGGTGCCGGCGACGATGTGCTGGCAACCGGCGCACGCGCAGGAATCGGCGTCGGGGCCGGACGCACAGGCGCCGGCGCACTGCTGCCGAAACTCGACGGGGCCGGTGCCGGGGCTGGCGCGGCGGCTGGAGCCGGAGCGCTGTAGGCGCTGAAACGACGGTTACTGCGCGAAATGCTGTGAACCTTTTCGCACAGCAGTTGCTTGACCTTCTCGGGATTGCGCGAGATATCTTCGAAATTCTTCGGCAGGAAGTCCACCGCGCCGGCATCCAGTGCATCGAGAGTGACCCGAGCGCCTTCGTGCGTCAGCGAGGAGAACATCAAAACCGGGGTAGGACAGCGCTGCATGATGTGCCGCACCGCTGTGATGCCATCCATCATCGGCATCTCGTAGTCCATGGTGATCACGTCTGGCTTGAGGGCCAGGGCCTGATCGATCGCCTCTTTACCGTTGGTCGCCGTGCCGACAACCTGGATACTCGGATCTGCTGAAAGAATTTCCGAGACGCGGCGGCGGAAAAAACCAGAATCATCCACCACCAGGACTTTGACTACCATAAACACTCCGTTAGACGGAGCGAGGCTCAGTCGCCCCGCTCCACCAGAATCAAATACGCCGTGCGGCGTAACGCTTGAGCATGCTCGGAACATCGAGAATCAAGGCGATGCGGCCGTCACCGGTAATGGTGGCGCCGGACATGCCCGGGGTTCCCTGGAGCATTTTGCCCAATGGCTTGATGACCACTTCTTCCTGACCCACCAACTGATCGACGACGAAACCGATCCGCTGTGTGCCCACCGAAAGGATCACCACGTGGCCTTCACGCTGCTCTTCATGAGCGGCGGAGCTGACCAGCCAGCGTTTGAGGTAGAACAATGGCAGCGCCTTGTCCCGCACAATTACCACTTCCTGACCGTCGACCACGTTGGTGCGCGACAGGTCGAGATGGAAAATCTCGTTGACGTTGACCAGCGGGAAAGCAAAGGCCTGGTTGCCGAGCATGACCATCAACGTCGGCATGATCGCCAGGGTCAACGGGACCTTGATGACGATCTTCGAGCCTTTGCCCTTGGTCGAGTAGATATTGATGGTGCCGTTGAGCTGGGCGATCTTGGTTTTCACCACATCCATGCCCACGCCACGACCGGACACGTCGGAGATCTCGGTTTTGGTCGAGAAACCCGGCGCGAAGATCAGGTTGAAGCAGTCGGACTCGCTGAGACGGTCCGCCGCATCCTTGTCCATCAAGCCTTTCTTCACGGCGATACCGCGCAAGACATCAGCGTCCATACCCTTGCCGTCATCAGAGATGGACAGCAGGATGTGATCGCCTTCCTGTTCTGCGGACAGAATCACTTTACCGCTGCG
This sequence comes from Pseudomonas sp. 05N432, assembly GCF_056396945.1. Taxonomy (NCBI): domain Bacteria; kingdom Pseudomonadati; phylum Pseudomonadota; class Gammaproteobacteria; order Pseudomonadales; family Pseudomonadaceae; genus Pseudomonas; species Pseudomonas sp. 05N432. Next base: position 122,601 of record NZ_JBFTMM010000009.1, read on the forward strand.
AGGTTTGCCCATCGCCTCACGATCGGCCGGTTCTTCGATACCGTGGTCGACCGAGTTACGCACCAAGTGGACCAGCGGGTCGGCCAGGGCCTCGACGAGGTTCTTGTCGAGGTCGGTTTCTTCGCCGACCAGCTCCAGGTTGATCTCTTTCTTCAACTGGCGCGCGAGGTCGCGAACCAGTCGTGGGAAGCGCCCGAAGACTTTCTTGATCGGCTGCATCCGGGTCTTCATGACTGCGGTCTGCAAGTCGGCCGTGACCACGTCGAGGTTCGACACGGCCTTGGACATGGCTTCGTCGCCGCTGTTGAGGCCCAGACGGACCAAGCGGTTACGCACCAGTACCAGTTCGCCGACCATGTTCATGATTTCGTCGAGACGCGCGGTATCCACACGTACCGTGGTCTCGGCTTCACTGGCCGGTTTTTCCGGGGGCGGTGAGGCCGGTGCGCGAGCTGGGGCCGGTGCAGCAGCGGCAGCAGGTTTAGGCGCTTCGGCTTTTGGCTCGGGCGCTTTAGCCACAGGTACTGGCGCTGCAGCCTTGGCAACTGGCGCCGCCACCGAAGCAGCAGCCGTGCCGACCTCCGTGAACTTGCCTTTGCCATGCAATTCGTCGAGCAGCGATTCGAACTCGTGATCAGAGATCAGATCGCTACCCGCGGCTGCAGCCACAGGTGCCGCAGGCGCCGGAACGGCAGCAATTGCCGATTCCAGAGCATCAACGGCGAAGTTGCCTTTGCCATGCAACTGATCGAGCAGTGCTTCGAATTCGTCATCGGTAATGTCGGAGCTGTCGCCTGCCGCTTTCGGGGCAGCCGGTGCGGCAGGGGCTGCCGCCACTGCATCAGGGGCGAACTGGCCTTTGCCGTGCAATTGGTCGAGCAATGACTCGAACTCGGCATCGGTGATTTCATCGCTGCCGGCAGCCGCTTCAGGTGCCGGGGCTACAGGCGTCCCCGCCTCGGCTTGCGCCTTGACCGCGTTCAGCGAGTCCAGCAGCAGTTCGAATTCATTGTCGGTGATGTCGCCCGATTCGCTTTCAGCGGCAGGTGCTTCAACCACTTCTGCAACTGGTTGCGCCACATCGGCTGTTTGAGGCTCGGCCAAACGGGCCAGAGCCGCCAGCAGTTCCGGTGTAGCCGCGGTGATCGGTGCACGTTCGCGGACTTCGCTGAACATGCTGTTCACCGCGTCCAGCGCTTCGAGAACCACGTCCATCAGTTCCGAGTCGACGCGACGCTCACCCTTGCGCAGGATGTCGAACACGTTCTCGGCGATGTGACAGCACTCCACCAGCTCGTTGAGCTGGAGGAAGCCGGCGCCCCCTTTTACAGTGTGAAAACCGCGAAAAATTGCATTGAGCAAATCCGCATCATCTGGTCGGCTTTCCAGCTCCACCAGCTGTTCGGACAGTTGCTCTAGAATCTCGCCGGCCTCAACCAGGAAATCCTGAAGGATCTCTTCATCGGCGCCGAAGCTCATTAAGGGGGTGCTCCTAAAGGTCTAAAAACCTAAAAAACCTAAAATGCTAAAACTCTAAAATCCTAGGCTGGATAACAAATCGTCCACATCGTCCTGACCGGACACAACGTCTTCTCTTTTATCGGCATGAATCTGCGGACCTTCACCCTGAGAGAGATGTTTTTGCGGATCTTTTTCAGCCAGCATCGCTTCATGGTCATGTTCGATGCCCGCAAAGCGGTCTACCTGACTGGCCATGAGCACGAGCTTGAGCAGGTTGCTTTCTACTTCGGTGACCAATTGAGTCACGCGCTTGATCACCTGACCGGTCAGGTCCTGGTAATCCTGAGCCAGCAGAATATCGTTGAGGTTGCCCGAGACGACCTGGCTCTCCTCGACGCTACGCGTCAGGAAACCGTCGACACGCCGGGCCAGTTCGCGGAATTCCTCGGCACCGACTTCGCGGCGCATGAAACGCCCCCAGTCCGCGCTCAGGGCCTGGGCGTCAGTGCTCAGGCCATTGACCAGCGGAGTACTGTTCTCGACCAGATCCATGGTCCGGTTTGCGGCCGCTTCGGTCAGCTTGACCACATAGGACAGGCGCTCAGTGGCATCCGTGATCTGTGAGACTTCCTCGGCTTGCGGCATGTTCGGGTCAATCTGAAAATTGACGATCGCGCTATGCAGCTCGCGAGTGAGCTTGCCCACCTCCTGGTACAGGCCACGGTCACGGGTCTGATTGAGCTCATGGATCAGTTGCACAGCGTCACCGAACCTGCCCTTTTCAAGGCTTTCGACCAGTTCGTGAGCGTGTTTTTTCAGGGTCGACTCGAAATCGCCCTGTGAAGATTCTCTTTGCTCCATAGCTCCCCCGTGGCGCAGTGGCTCAGCACATCAACCGATGCGTTCGAATATTTTTTCGATCTTCTCTTTCAACGCCTGGGCCGTGAAGGGTTTGACCACATAGCCGTTTACACCGGCTTGAGCGGCTTCGATGATCTGCTCGCGCTTGGCTTCGGCGGTGACCATCAGCACCGGCAGGTGCTTGAGCTTTTCATCGGCGCGCACGTGGCGCAGCAAGTCGATACCGGTCATGCCAGGCATGTTCCAGTCCGTTACCAGAAAGTCGATGCTCCCGCTGTTGAGAACGGGAATGGCGGTAATACCGTCGTCCGCCTCGACCGTGTTGGTGAACCCAAGGTCACGCAACAGGTTCTTGATGATCCGCCGCATCGTTGAGAAGTCATCAACGATGAGGATTTTCATGTTCTTGTCCAATTCGACCTCCAAGCAGTCTTAAACGCGTTCAGCACCTGAACACGCCATTCAATCAATCAGGCAGAGCACTCGACGACTGTCTGGAGCACAACGGATGAAGACCGGCACAGCGTTACACCCTGCCTGTTTCGTTCGCAGTGTCCCCACACTGCTGTCAGCGCGCTCGCCACTCCCCCAAACGCCCCCGCAAACGGGCTGCGCACTGGCTGTGTAACTGGCTGACCCGGGATTCACTGACCCCCAGGACCTCACCGATTTCCTTGAGATTCAGCTCTTCGTCGTAGTACAGCGCCAACACCAGTCGCTCACGCTCCGGCAAGTTGGCAATCGCATCCGCCAGCGCAGCCTGGAAGCGTTCATCTTCCAGGTCACGCGACGGTTCGAGATGAGCACTCGCGCCATCCTCGTGCAGCCCTTCATGCTCGCCGTCCTGCAACAGATCGTCGAAGCTGAACAGGCGACTGCCCAAGGTGTCATTCAAAATCCCGTAATAATCGTCGAGACTCAATTGGAGTTCGGCCGCAACCTCGTGATCTTTAGCGTCACGCCCGGTTTTAGCTTCAATTGAGCGAATCGCATCACTCACCATCCGGGTATTGCGGTGTACCGAGCGTGGCGCCCAGTCACCCTTGCGGACTTCATCGAGCATCGCGCCACGGATACGGATCCCCGCGTACGTCTCGAAACTCGCACCTTTGCTCGCATCGTATTTGGTCGACACTTCAAGCAAACCGATCATGCCTGCCTGGATCAGGTCCTCGACCTGAACACTGGCCGGCAGGCGCGCCAACAGGTGATAGGCAATACGTTTTACCAGTGGCGCGTAACGCTCGATCAGTTCGTACTGCGCGTCACGCGCCGACTTCTTGTACAGGTTGTAACCACTGGCTGTCATAGAACCGGACCCGCAGTTTGCTGCACCAGACGCTCGACGAAAAACTCCAGGTGCCCACGCGGGTTGGCGGGCAACGGCCAGGTATCGACTTTCTGCGCGATGGCCTTGAATGCCAGCGCACACTTGGAACGAGGAAACGCTTCATACACGGCGCGCTGCTTCTGCACCGCCTTGCGCACGCATTCGTCGTAAGGCACCGCACCGACGTATTGTAAGGCGACGTCGAGGAAGCGATCCGTGACCTTGGTCAACTTGGCGAACAGATTTCGTCCCTCCTGCGGGCTTTGCGCCATGTTGGCCAGCACGCGGAAGCGGTTCATGCCGTAATCGCGGTTGAGCAGCTTGATCAGCGCGTAGGCGTCAGTAATCGACGTCGGCTCGTCGCAAACCACCAGCAATACTTCCTGGGCTGCGCGAACAAAACTCACGACCGACTCACCAATACCCGCCGCCGTGTCGATCACCAATACGTCGAGGTTATCGCCGATGTCGCTGAATGCCTGAATCAGGCCAGCGTGCTGGGCCGGGCTCAGGTGAACCATGCTCTGGGTACCGGACGCTGCTGGAACAATGCGAATTCCGCCCGGCCCCTGAAGTAATACATCGCGCAGTTCACAGCGGCCTTCGATGACGTCGGCCAGCGTACGCTTGGGCGTGAGCCCCAGCAGGACGTCGACGTTCGCCAGCCCCAGATCGGCGTCCAGCAGCATGACGCGCCGGCCGAGCTCAGCAAGAGCCAGGGACAAGTTCACTGACACATTAGTCTTCCCGACGCCACCTTTGCCGCCGGTCACTGCGATCACCTGTACGGGATGCATGCTGCCCATGTTCGTTCTTTACCTTGTCTTGCTTAGACGCGGACTACATGACTGGCTGCGCGCTCACTTGTGAACAATGCATGGCAGGCCATCGATGTAGATACAAATCTATTCATTATTACCTCAGCCGACACGCTTGGCCGGGCTGTGGTAGAGGTCAGCGAACATATCAGCCATGGCTTCTTCGCTGGGTTCTTCCTGCATCTGCACGCTAACGGCGCGACTGACCAACTGATGCCGGCGCGGTAAATGTAGATCATCCGGGATCCGTGGCCCGTCGGTCAGATAAGCGACAGGTAATTCGTGGCTGATTGCCAGGCTCAACACCTCGCCCAGGCTCGCTGTTTCATCCAGTTTAGTCAGAATGCAGCCTGCTAGCCCGCACCGCTTGTAACTGTGATAGGCGGCAGTCAGTACCTGCTTTTGGCTGGTAGTGGCCAGCACCAGATAATTCTTCGACTTGATCCCGCGACCGGCCAGGCTTTCCAGCTGCATGCGCAACGCCGGATCACTGGCCTGCAGGCCGGCGGTGTCGATCAATACCACACGCTTGCGCAACAGCGGATCAAGGGCTTGCGCCAGGGACTGGCCCGGGTCGACGTGAGTCACCGAGACATTGAGGATACGCCCCAGGGTCTTGAGCTGTTCCTGGGCACCGATGCGGAAGCTGTCCATGCTCACCAATGCGATGTTCTGCGCGCCGTACTTGAGCACGTAACGCGCGGCCAGCTTGGCCAGCGTCGTGGTTTTGCCCATGCCGGCAGGGCCGACCATGGCGATCACGCCACCCTCTTCCAGTGGTTCGATCTCGGGAGTCACGATCATCCGCGCCAGGTGCGCCAACAGCATGCGCCAGGCCTGGCGGGGCTCTTCAATTTCAGTAATCAGTTCCAGCAGATCGCGCGACAACGGACCGGACAGGCCAATGCGTTGCAGGCGACGCCACAGGTTGGCTTGCTGCGGGCGACTGCCTTGCAACTGATTCCAGGCCAGCGAACCCAACTGCACTTCGAGCAGTTCACGCAGGCCATTGAGTTCGAAACGCATCGAGTCGAAAGCCCGCGGATCAACCCCGGCAGAATGCACAGGCGCTGGAGCAGGACGCGGCCGCTCAGCAAAGGTCGGCTCGATCAACGGTTCCGCAGCAGTCAGCGGCAGGCCGGCAAACAACTGGCGATTGGTGCCGACGCTCGCGTCACCTTCACCGTCGCCACGCAGGCTCAATTCGGCCTGAGCCGTGACGATCCGCGACTGGGTCTTGCGCAACTCGTCTTCGAGTTCAATGTTCGGTACACGCGGTGCCAGTGCCGACAGCTTGTAATCCAGGGCAGCCGTCAGCTCGACACCACCGGCAATCCGGCGATTACCGATAATGGCCGCATCAGCGCCCAGCTCATCACGAACCAGCTTCATGGCCTGACGCATATCGGCGGCGAAAAAACGCTTAACTTGCATAAACCACTACCTCAGCCGTTGGGCCCTACTGTCGCAACGATGGTCACTTGCTTGTTGTCAGGGATTTCCTGATACGCCAACACATGCAACCCCGGCACTGCCAGACGTCCGAACCGCGAGAGCATCGCGCGTACCGGACCTGCTACGAGCAGAATCACCGGTTGACCTTGCATTTCCTGACGCTGCGCGGCGTCGATCAACGAACGTTGCAGCTTCTCTGCCATGCTTGGCTCCAGCAGAACACCCTCTTCCGAGCCTTGTCCTGCCTTCTGAAGACTATTGAGCAATATTTGTTCCAACCTTGGCTCCAAGGTGATCACAGGCAGCTCGGACTCAGTGCCTACAATGCTTTGGACGATAGCGCGCGATACGCCAACGCGAACGGCCGCCACCAGAGCGGCAGTATCTTGACTCTTGGCGGCATTGTTCGCGATGGCTTCGGCAATGCTGCGAATGTCGCGAACCGGAACCTGTTCGGCCAACAAGGCTTGCAGCACTTTGAGCAGCTGCGACAGCGAAACGACGCCTGGCACCAGCTCCTCGGCCAGTTTTGGCGAGCTTTTGGCCAGCAATTGCATGAGTTGCTGAACTTCTTCGTGGCCGATCAGCTCGCTGGAGTGCTTGTACAGAATCTGGTTGAGGTGAGTCGCCACCACCGTACTTGCATCAACCACGGTGTAACCCAGGGACTGCGCCTGCGGACGCTGACTGATTTCGATCCAGACTGCCTCCAGGCCAAAGGCCGGATCTTTGGCGGTGATGCCATTGAGCGTGCCGTAGACCTGCCCGGGGTTGATCGCCAGTTCCCGATCCGGATAAATCTCCGCCTCGGCGAGGATCACCCCCATCAGGGTCAGGCGGTAGGCACTTGGCGCCAGGTCGAGGTTGTCGCGAATGTGCACGGTCGGCATCAGGAAGCCCAGATCCTGGGAAAGCTTCTTGCGCACGCCCTTGATCCGCGCCAGCAACTGACCACCCTGGTTACGATCCACCAGCGGAATCAGCCGGTAACCAACTTCCAGGCCGATCATGTCGATCGGGGTCACGTCATCCCAGCCCAGCTCTTTGGTTTCCATGGCCCGTGCCGGCGACGGCAGCAGCTCCTGCTGGCGCTTGACCTCTTCCAGAGCCTGAACCTTGACGATGTTCTGCTTTTTCCAGAACAGATACGCGGCGCCCGCTGCGACGGCGGCCATGCTGAGAAAGGAGAAGTGCGGCATGCCTGGCACCAGGCCCATGACCGCCATCAAACCGGCCGCCACCGCCAACGCCTTGGGCGAGGCGAACATCTGCCGATTGATCTGCTTACCCATGTCTTCCGAACCGGAAGCACGGGTCACCATGATTGCCGCGGCGGTAGACAGCAGCAGTGATGGCAATYGCGCCACCAAACCGTCACCGATGGTCAACAACGCGTAGACCTTGCCGGCATCGCCGAAGCTCATGCCATGCTGGAAGATCCCGACCGCCATACCGCCAATCAGGTTGATAAACAGAATCAGCAGACCGGCGATGGCGTCACCGCGCACGAACTTGCTGGCACCGTCCATCGAACCGTAGAACTCGGCCTCCTGGGCCACTTCCATACGACGCAGCTTGGCTGCGGGCTGGTCGATCAGGCCGGCGTTCAAGTCGGCGTCGATGGCCATCTGCTTGCCCGGCATCGCATCGAGGGTAAAACGCGCACTGACCTCGGAAATCCGCCCGGCACCTTTGGTCACCACGACGAAGTTGATGATCATCAAAATCGCGAAGACCACGATACCGACCACGTAGTTACCGCCGATCACCACCTCGCCGAAGGCCTGGATCACCTTGCCGGCGGCGGCATGGCCGTCCTGACCGTGGAGCATCACCACCCGGGTCGAAGCCACGTTCAACGCCAGTCGCAGCAGCGTGGCGACCAGCAGAATGGTCGGAAACACCGCAAAATCCAGCGGCCGCAAGGCGTAGACACAGACCAGCAGCACAACGATCGACAGCGCAATGTTGAAAGTGAAGAACACATCGAGCAGGAACGGCGGGACCGGCAACATCATCATGGCCAGCATGACCAACAGCAACAGCGGCACACCCAGATTGCCTCGACTGAGGTCTGCCAGGTTGCTGCGGGCACTGTTGATTAACTGAGAGCGATCCACCGGTATTCCCCGTTCCTTGAAGCAAACTTTTGACGCCTGAAGCGGGCGCAGGCCGGCTATTGCAAGAAGCCTTCCAACTTTTGCGCGGGGCTTGAAACAGCGCGTTCAGCAAAGGGTCCGGCAGCGCTTGGGAAGACGCTTTCGCGAGCAGGCTCGCTCCCACAGTTGATCTGCGCCGCCCACAAATCCCCTGTGGGAGCGAGCCTGCTCGCGAAGAGGCCGGAATATTCAACGCCCATCCTAAGAATTCAGCTACAAATCCAGAAAACACAGGGATTTGTCCGACAGGCTTTCAAGGTTGCCCCTCGGAAGTGGCATCGCTAGTCTTCAGTGGTCGCTGCCAAATCAGCGACCGGGCATGGAAACCCGATGAGTAAACGAGGCCGCTCTAACCAGTAAACGAGAACCTCACCATGAACAAATCTTCGCACCTCCACGAATTAAAAACCGCCGGCCTCACCCCCTTCTCCATCCACAACGATCAAGCCCTGTTCCGCGTCAACAGTGGCGTCCCTCTGCTCACTGCCTTGTCCCATGTCTCCGACCTGCTCCACCTCTCCAGGATGCTGGCCGAAGATGCAGCGATGGAGCGCAAAACCGACCGCTATGCCTGGGCCTCCCACTACTTGCAGGAGATGAGCAAAGCCGTCATCGATGACGTGGTGAAAGTGCTGGGGGCGCCAGGTAATAATCGCGATTGAATAAAAAGCCCCGCGCTTCTCTTGAAGGCGGGGCTTTCAGGTGTTTGGTCATCAGCTCAAACGGCTATTAGCGGTTTTCCTGATACACCGCGGTGCGGCCTTCGCGAGCAGGCTCGCTCCCACAGTTTTGATGGGTGTACACCTGCAAAAGTCAGGTCGGCTTTCAGGCCGCCAGGATCAAAAGATCGCAGCCTTCGGCAGCTCCTACGGATATCGCCCCCCACAATGCAGTAGCACGCCCCCACCACTCAGGCCGGCTGTCAGGCCGCCGTGCTTTGCTTTTGATCTACCCGCCCCTTCGGGAGGCCGAGTGGAGGTGTTCATCAGGGGGTGGGCGCGCAGCGCCGTACGGCGCAGCCGGACACATCGAGAGGAGGTCGTCGCGCAGCAGACCGTAGGCGATGCCCCCTGATGAATGCCGGAACGAGGGGACGCCGAGCCTAGGCGAGGTGCCGTACGCTTGGGGCGAAGACCTTTGCTTCCTTTGGGGCGTTTGCCAAAGGGAGTCGCCGTCAGGGCGAAACCCTAAGTGGCCGTTACCGCAGGAATGGATATGTACACCTGCAAGAGATTGGTCGGCTGTCAGGCCGCCATCGCGAGCAGGCTCGCTCCCACAGTTTTGATTGGTGTACATCTGCAAGAGATAGGCCGGCTGTCAGGCCGCCATCGCGAGCAGGCTCGCTCCCACAATTTTGATTGGGGTACATCTGCAAGAGATAGGCCGGCTGTCAGGCCGCCTTCGCAGGCAAGCCAGCTCCCATAGTTTTTATCGGAGTACACCGTCAAGAGATAAGCCGGTCAGGAATCGCGGCGCAGATCCGGTGGAATCGGCAAATCATCCTTGAGCGGATCCGGACGCTTACCCTTGCCGGCACGGTACTGGCGGATCTGATAAACGTAAGCCAGCACCTGAGCAACCGCCAGATAGAGCCCACCAGGAATTTCCTGGTCAAGCTCGGTGGAGTAATAAATCGAACGCGCCAGAGCCGGCGACTCAAGCAGCAAAACCTCATTAGCCACCGCGATTTCGCGGATCTTCAGCGCCAGGAAGTCGCTGCCCTTGGCCACCAGCATCGGCGCCCCACCCTTCTCCGGATCGTACTTGAGCGCCACCGCATAGTGGGTCGGGTTGGTAATGACCACATCGGCCTCAGGAATGGCCGCCATCATCCGCCGCTGGGACATCTCGCGCTGCAACTGACGAATCCGCTGCTTGACCTCTGGGCGACCTTCCTGATCCTTGTGCTCGTCACGCACTTCCTGCTTGGTCATCAGCAGCTTCTTGTGACTCTGGTAAAGCTGAACCGGCACATCGACCGCCGCGATCAGAATCAACCCGCAAGCCATCCACAAGGTGCTCCAGCCCACCAGCTGCACACTGTGAATAATCGCCTGCTCCAGTGGCTCATGGGCGATTCGCAACAAGTCGTCAATGTCCGAGCGCAGCACGCTCAGCGCGACGAACAGCACCAACAGGAATTTTGCCAGGGCCTTGAGCAGCTCGATCAACGCCGTGGACGAAAACATCCGCTTGAGGCCGTTGGCCGGGTTCATTCGACTGAACTTGGGCGCCAGGCTACTGCCGGCGAACAACCAACCGCCCAGGGAAATCGGACCAATGATCGCCGCCAGCAACAAAGTGAGCAGCACCGGTTGCACCGCGATAATCGCGATCTTGCCCGACTTCAGCAAATACAGGCCCATGGCATCCGGAGTCAGCACCACTTCACGCGGCAGGGAGAAGTTCAGGCGCATGATTTCCAGCAGATCCAGCGCCAGACCGCCGCCATAGATCAGCAATCCGCCCGCACCGGCCAGCATCACCGCCAACGTATTGAGTTCTTTGGAGCGCGCGATCTCGCCCTTTTCACGGGAGTCCCTTTTGCGTTTGTCCGTGGGGTCTTCTGTCTTGTCCTGACCGCTCTCGCTTTCAGCCATGACTCAGCGCGCCTGTGCCATATCACGCAACAACTGCAAGGCCTCGGTGGCCAGCGGTTGATACTGGTTGAGAATGTCCCCCAGGCTGACCCAGAAAATCACCAGACCCAGCACCAGGGTCAGCGGAAAACCGATAGAGAAGATATTCAGTTGCGGCGCCGCGCGAGTCATGACCCCGAAGGCAATGTTGACCACCAGTAGCGCGGTGATTGCCGGTAATACCAGCAGCATCGCCGCCCCCAGCACCCAGCCCATCTTGCCGGCCATTTCCCAGAAATGATTGACCAGCATGCCACTGCCCACCGGCAGGGTGGTGAAGCTTTCCGTGAGGACTTCAAACACCACCAGATGGCCATTCATCCCCAGAAACAGCAACGTCACCAACATCGTCAAGAACTGCCCGATGACGGCCGCCGACACGCCGTTGGTGGGGTCGACCATGGACGCGAAGCCCATGCCCATCTGAATCGAAACAATCTGCCCGGCCACCACAAACGCCTGAAAGAACAACTGCAAGGAAAACCCCAGCAGCGCGCCAATCAGTATCTGTTCGGCAATCAGCAGCAGACCACTCAAGTCCAGCGGATTGACCTGCGGCATAGGCGGCAGGCCCGGCGCAATGACCACCGTTATCGCCACTGCGAAATACAGCCGGATACGCCTGGGCACCAGGGTCGTGCCGAAGACCGGCATGGTCGTCAGCACCGCGCCAACCCGAAATAGCGGCAGCATGAAGCTGGCCACCCAGGTACTGATTTGCGCATCGGTCAGCGCCAGCAATGACATGGTTTAGCCGATCAACTGCGGAATACTGGTGTACAAGCGCAGTATGTATTCCATGAAGGTTTGTATCAGCCACGGACCGGCAACGATCAGCGTGATCAGCATCACCAGCAAACGCGGGAGGAAGCTCAGGGTCTGTTCGTTGATCTGCGTGGCCGCCTGAAACATCGCCACCAGCAGCCCCACCAGCAAACTCGGAACGACCAATATGGCGACCATCATGGTGGTCAGCCAAAGCGCCTCACGGAACAGGTCTACCGCAACTTCAGGAGTCATATCGCCCTACCCGCCCACTCTGTCTAAACACCGCCGAAACTGCTCGCCAGCGTACCGATGATCAACGCCCAGCCATCCACCAGCACAAACAGCATGATCTTGAACGGCAGCGAAATGATCAGCGGCGAGAGCATCATCATGCCCATGGCCATCAGCACACTGGCAACGACCAGGTCGATGATCAGGAACGGAATGAAGATCATGAAGCCGATCTGGAACGCGGTCTTCAGCTCCGAGGTCACGAAGGCCGGCACCAGAATGGTCAGCGGCGCCTGATCCGGCGTCGCGATGTCGGTGCGTTTGGACAGGCGCATGAACAGCTCAAGGTCACTGCTACGGGTCTGCGCCAGCATGAAGTCCTTGATCGGTACTTGCGCCTTGGCGACTGCATCCTGAGCCGTCAGCTTCTCGGCCAGATACGGCTGCAAGGCATCCTGATTCACCCGATCAAAGACCGGCGCCATGATGAACATGGTCAGAAACAGCGCCATGCCGGTGAGGATCTGGTTCGATGGTGTCTGCTGCAAACCCAGGGCCTGACGCAGGATCGAGAACACGATGATGATCCGGGTGAAACTGGTCATCAGCATGACGAACGCCGGGATGAAGCTCAGCGCGGTCATGATCAGCAGGATTTGCAGGCTGACCGAGTACTCCTGAGCGCCATTGGCGTTCGTGCCCAGGGTGATCGCCGGGATCGACAGCGGGTCGGCAGCGAACGCCAACGGCGCGGCCAGCATCAGGACCAGTGCCAACAGGATGCGCAACGGCATTACTTCTTATCCTTATCTTTACCCAGCAACTCCATCAGGCGCTGGGCAAACTCGGGGGTCGCCTGCTCGGTGCTCGGCACTTGCACCGGCTCCTTGAGCACATGCAACGGGGTAATGGTGCCCGGGGTCAGCCCAAGCAGAATCTGTTCGTTACCAACTTGCACCAGCACCAGGCGATCACGCGGCCCGAGGGCGCGCGAGCCGATCAGCTCGATCACCTGCCCTTTGCCGGCAGGACCCGCCTGCTGAACACGGCGCAACAACCAGGCTAGGAAGAAGATCAGGCCCAGCACCAGCAGCAACCCCAGCACCAGTTGAGTCAACTGCCCGGCCACGCCGCTGCCGACCGCTGGTGTCGCGACCGCCGCTACCGGTTCCGCCGCCCACGCACTGAGCGGCAAGGCCAGCAATACGCCGAGAAACGCCTTCACTCAGCGCAGCTTCTTGATGCGTTCGCTTGGGCTGATCACGTCGGTCAGGCGGATGCCGAACTTCTCGTTGACCACCACCACTTCGCCGTGAGCGATGAGCGTGCCATTGACCAGCACGTCCAGCGGTTCGCCGGCCAGACGGTCAAGTTCGATCACCGAGCCCTGGTTGAGCTGCAGCAGGTTACGAATGTTGATATCGGTGCTGCCGACTTCCATGGAAATCGACACCGGGATGTCCAGAATCACGTCCAGGTTAGGACCGTCGAGGGTCACTGGCTCGTGGTTCTTCGGCACGCTGCCGAACTCTTCCATGGCCAGACGATTGGAGGACGACGAACTCGCCGCATCGGCGGCCAGCAAGGCGTCAATATCATCCTGTCCGGCATCACCTGTTTCTTCGAGCGCCGCAGCCCATTCATCGGCCAGCGCCTGGTCGTCCTGGGTATTCATTTCGTCAGCCATCATTTGTCCTCAGCGGGCAACCAATCAATTGGAAACCGTCAATTAAAAGCGAATGTGTGCGAACGCAGATCAGCGTCGCTCGATCGGCTCGATCACTTGCAACGCCAGGTTGCCCTTGTGGGAGCCCATCTTGACCTTGAAGGCCGGCACGCCGTTGGCGCGCATGATCATCTCTTCCGGCATCTCGACCGGGATCACATCCCCTGGCTGCATGTGCAGGATGTCCCGCAAACGCAACTGACGACGGGCAACCGTGGCACCGATCGGCACGTCGACGTCGAGCACGTCCTGACGCAGGGCGTTGACCCAACGTTCGTCCTGATCGTCGAGGTCCGACTGGAAGCCGGCATCGAGCATTTCGCGGACCGGCTCGATCATCGAGTACGGCATGGTCACGTGCAGATCACCACCGCCGCCGTCGAGTTCGATGTGGAAGGTCGAGACCACCACCGCTTCGCTCGGCCCGACGATGTTGGCCATGGCCGGGTTCACTTCCGAGTTGATGTACTCGAAATTGACTTCCATGATCGCTTGCCAGGCTTCTTTCAAATCAACGAAGGCCTGCTCCAGCACCATGCGCACGACGCGCAATTCGGTCGGGGTGAATTCACGGCCTTCGATCTTGGCGTGACGACCGTCACCGCCGAAGAAGTTGTCCACCAGCTTGAACACCAGTTTGGCGTCGAGGATGAACAATGCGGTACCGCGCAACGGCTTGATCTTGACCAGGTTGAGACTGGTCGGTACGTACAGCGAATGCACGTATTCGCCGAACTTCATCACCTGCACACCACCCACAGCGACATCCGCCGAACGCCGCAACATGTTGAACATGCTGATGCGCGTGTAACGGGCAAACCGCTCGTTGATCATTTCCAGGGTCGGCATGCGTCCACGGACGATGCGATCCTGACTGGTCAGGTCATAGCTTTTGACACTGCCCGGTTCAGCAGCGTTGTCGGTCTGTACCAGACCATCGTCGACGCCATGCAACAGCGCATCGATCTCATCCTGGGACAGCAGGTCCTGCACGGCCATGTCGTGTTCCTACTGCAGTACGAAATTGGTAAACAGCAACTGGTCGATAACGACTTTGCCGACTTCTTTCTGCGCGACTTCCTGCACACTGGCAGTGGCTTTCTGGCGCAGCATTTCCTGACCGACCGGAGTCGCCAGGGTGTCGAAACTCTGTCCGGAGAACAGCATGACCAGGTTGTTGCGAATCACCGGCATATGCACTTTCAGCGCATCCAGATCGGCCTGGTTACGCGCCTGCAGGGTAATGCTCACCTGCATGTAGCGCTGACGGCCATTCTGGTTGTAGTTGGCCACGAAGGCCGGAGCCATGGGTTCATAAATCGCCGCAGGCTTGGCATTACTGGCGGTTTCGGCTGCAGGCGCAGGCTTGCTCTGAGCGCTGTGCATGAAGTACCAGGTCGCCCCCACGGACAGACCGATCGCCAGCAGCACGGCCAGCACAATCACGAGAATAAGCTTGAGTTTGCCTTTCCCGGCAGGGTCTTTCACTGCTGCTTCGCTCTTCGCCATGCCAATAATCCGTCACTATTCGAGTTTTCACAGGTGCACGGCAAGGCAAGAGCAAGTGTTATGCCAGAAGTGTCAGGAGGGAAAATGGTGTAGCGGTCGGCTAATGCCGATATCAAAAGATCGCAGCCTTCGGCAGCTCCTACAAAGGCGGGGCGTAGGAGCTGCCGAAGGCTGCGATCTGTTCGGGTTGCTGCAACTCGTCAGGCGTAGTAATCGACTGCGCTGGAGCCAATGACGCTGGTCGTGCTGGCGGCAGCTTCAGCCACGCTTGCCGCCAACTCTTCATCCGCCGAGCCCAGACGACCACCGATGGCAGTCGTGCCGGCGCCCTGGCCTTGCTGGGCCTGCTGCTGCCCTTGCCCTTGCCAGCCGCGGGACTGGTCGGACACGTTGACATCGACCTGCCCCATGCCTTGCTGGGCAAACATGTCGCGCAGACGATGCATCTGGCTATCCAGCGCCTCACGCACGCCAACGTGAGCACTCATGAAGGTCACTTGAGTCTGCTGGTCGGGAACCATGTTCACCCGAATATCCAGGCGACCCAATTCCGCTGGCTGAAGCTGAATATCAGCCGCCTTGAGGTTGGCACTCGACAAATACATGACCCGATTGACCACTTCCTCGGTCCAGCCGCTCTGATGCATGGCGATCGGTTGATTCACCGGCAACGCATTCGCGGTCTTTGGCGTGGCGGCCTGGGTCAACGCTGCCAGGCGATTGGCAAAATCGTCAACGCGCGTGTCACTGGTCGCCGATTTCAAATCCTTGAGCCCGTCGTCAATCAAACCGCTGAAGGACTTTTCGCCGCCCTGGCTGGTGCTGTCCTTGCTGGCTTGCACGTCAAGCATGCTCGCCATGCCATTGGCAAAGTTCTGCGCTGCAGTGGGCTCGCCATCGGCCTGATCCGGTGTCGCTTTGGTCGGGGACTGGCTGGAGGCCGACACGTGACCACTTTGCTCCAGTGCCAGGCGCACGGCCGGCATCGCGTCCAAAGGATCGGATGCAGGATCGAACGAAGGATCAGTCGCAGCCACAGGCTGAGCCGGTGCAGGCGTCACCGTCGCCGCAAGAGCCGGATCGACCTGAGGCTGGGTCTGAACCTGAGCGACCACTGGCGGTGCTTGCGGATCAGGTACCGGCACTGGCACCGGCGTCGGCTGCACCGCCTGCGCCAATGCCGGATCGAGAGTGGGGTCGAGCGGAGTGCTATCAGCTACCGGGGCATCCTTGGCTGCTGCCGAATCGCTCGCGCCACTTACGTCGCTTGTGGCCTTGTCGCTTGCGGCCTTGTCGCTGGTATCCGCCGGTTTGTCGGCAGGCAAAGATTTGCCGCTATCGGCAACGCTCGCCTGCGGGGCGGCAGACTTGTTGTCAGGCGCCACTTTTTTGCCGGTGCTGTCCGCCACTTTGTCACGCACGTTTTTACCGGCCCCGTCAGTACTGGACGCCGGGGTAGCTTGCGCCTGCCTGGCATAGACCTGAGAAAAGCTTGCAGCCTTGTCCCGGGGCTCTGCAGGCGCTGCCGGCGCAGTGACAGGCACGCTGGCAGACGCAACCTTGGTCTTGGCCTGCGAGGCGGCCTGAAGAAGCGAATTCGGGGCGAGGGGCATAACGGTCTCCGCTGCACTGGGATCGTAGGTACAGTTGAGAAACAAAGCTGCAAGGGTCGAGCCAGGTTTGCTCAGGCGCTGGAAAAACCTGCAACGATGGTGCTTTCAACAATGAAAACGCTGGCGCTCTTCACGGTACAAGCGTCGGACAATGGCAAATTCGCCGTCGATTTCTCCGACCAGCTCTTCAATTCCCGCAAGGCTTTTTTGTTTGGCTCGCTGCTCCAGCTCATTGCACAGTTCAGCCAGGCGCGTAGCCCCCATGTTGCTGCTGCTGCCCTTGAAGCTGTGGGCGGCACTGAGCAACTGGTCGGGGTCCTGAGTTTCGCGAAGTTGGGTCAAACGTGTTTCGGAGTCCTGAAGGAAAGTATCCAGAAGTATCGGGTACTCATCCTCCATGACTTCTTGCAGCGCACTCAGTACGTCGTGATCCAGATGAATGTCAGTCACTTGCTCGCTCCTTGATCAAGAATGCACGGATTATGCCTGAGCCTCCCAGGAAAACTCCACGCGGGCACGCCGGCCATTGTCCGACCAACTGGCGTTATGGCTCAACTGACGAATCAGACTCACACCACGACCCGACAAACGGCCATCGTCGACCGGTCGAGCCATGACCCGCTGCACGTCGAACCCTGCGCCACTGTCTTCGACTTCCACCACCAGACAGCCTCCCGCACCTTGCGGCGACAACTGCATATGCAGCCGCAGGTAGCCATCCTCAAGCGCCTCCAGACGCGCATTGCGCTGCTCGTAATACCGCGCAAACCCGGAGGCATCGCGCTTGATACTCGAATCCAGGCCCAGTACACCATGCTCCAGCGCATTGGAATAGAGCTCGGCCAGCACACTGTAAAGCGCCCCGCTTTGCGCCCGCAACCCATGCACCTCAAGCAACAATTGCATCAGATAAGGCAAGGGGTTGAAGCGCCTGAGCGAGTCAGCACGAAATTCAAAACTCACCGACCAATCCAGCGGGCAAGACACACTGCTGTCGGAATACACCATGGCCGGCGGCGTGAGTTGCGAGGCCTCGAGCAGGCGAACCTCGAGCATGCTGACATCGTCACGCGCCTCACCACGGAAATCCCGCAGCGCCTGCTCGATCTCCTCGAACAGTCGGTCTGGCTGGCGATTGTCGGCAAACACCTGCTGCAACCGCTCGACACCAAACAACTGGTCGTCGGCATCACAGGTATCGATCACGCCGTCCGACAACAGGAACACCCGGTCGCCGAGGGCCATCGGGAACACCTCGGTGCGATCATCAAAGGCTTGCGCACTCAACACGCCCAGTGGCAGATGCCGCGCCGGCAATACGGTGCGTTTGTCGTTGGCGATATCATGCAGATAACCATCCGGCATACCGCCGTTCCAGACCTCTACTGAACGACGCTGAAAACTCAGGCACAACAGGGTCGCGCAACAGAACATATCCACCGGCAGGATACGCTTGAGCTTGGCGTTCATCTCGCACAGCATTTCCGACAGACCGTACCCCTTGGCAGTCATGCCGTAGAACACTTCCGCCAGCGGCATGGCGCCGACCGCTGCCGGCAGGCCATGACCGGTGAAATCCCCCAACAGCACATGCATGTCACCGGCAGGCGTAAATGCCGCCAGCAACAGATCGCCGTTGAACAGTGCATAAGGGGATTGTGAATAACGGATATTGGGAGCGCTCAGGCAACCGGAGTGAGCGACCTTGTCGAATACCGCCTTGGCCACCCGCTGCTCATTGAGCAGGTACTCATGGTGCCTGGCGATCAGATCGCGCTGCTCCAGGACCGTCGCCTGCAAGCGCCGCAAACGATCCATCGCCTTGATCTTGGCGCTGAGGATCACCTGGTTATAGGGTTTTGCCAGAAAGTCGTCGCCACCCGCCTCCAGGCAACGCGCCAAGGCTTCGCTTTCCGTCAGCGAGGTCAGGAAGATGATCGGCACCAGCGTTTCGCCAGCCAGCAGCTTGATTTGTCGCGCCGCTTCGAAACCATCCATCACCGGCATCATCGCGTCCATCAATACCAGTTGCGGACGCTGCTGCTGGTACAGCTCAACCGCCTCGGCGCCGCTGGCCGCAGCCAACACCTCATGCCCCTGACGACGAACAATACTCGACAGCAGCAAGCGATCGGCCGCACTGTCTTCTGCGATCAGCACGGTCAGCGGTTCGGGCAGCGTCGACATGACGATCAAGTGATGTCGAACAGCTTGTCGAAATTGGAGATGGCGAGGATTTTCTTCACATCGGAACTGCTGTTGACCACGCGAATATCGGAGTTGTCTCCGCCAGCATGATCACGCAACAGCAGCAACATACCCAACGCCGAGCTGTCGAGGTAAGTCGCCTCTTTCAAGTCGACCACCACCGAGTTTGGCATCTGCCCGTCGGGACGCTCGTAGGACTCGCGAAATTCCTGATGCTTGGCGAAATCGAACCGCCCCTTGACCGAAATCGTGAGTTTTTGCCCATCCGGAGATACTTCTGTAACGACTGACATGCTGCGGCTTCCCTGTCATTGGCAACGTGTAGAAGGTTTAGCACTTGCAGGGAGCATGAGCAAGGTCAAAAGATCGCYCAATACGGGTCGTGGCGCGGCAAACGCTGGGAAAGCTCATCAAGCAGTTTTTGCTCGCGCCGGTCTTCGAGTTGGCGAGCCTCATCAATGTAGCGCTGCACGAGCTTGCGCAGCCCTTCAACCCGGGCAAACGCCTGCTGCCAGGTCTCACGCGCCTTGTTCAGGTTGTTCTGGTGCCAGGCCAGGCTTTGGCGCTGCTGATCGATCGCCGTGCCGAGTTGCGCGAGAAAGCCCTGATACCCCAGCAACCATTGCCCCGAGACGCCACTGCTGCCGCGTACGATCCATTGTTCCTGGTACTCGAGGCGGAAGTTTTCGAGGTCGGCGAGCTTGCTTTCGGCCAATCGCACCTGGCCCTGGAAGTGTCCCAGGCGCTGGGCAGCGGTCTTTTCGGCCTTTTCAGCCATATCGACCACGGGCGCCAGGCGCGCCGACCGGCTCTGGGCCATGAGGTGTTAGCCGCCAGCCGCCGGGGCGAAGATCGAGCCAAGGTATGCCTCGCTCTCGCCCAGGTTGATGCTGTCGTTCAGGCCCTGACGCAGGTACTTGGCCAATTGCGGCTGCAACGAGATCGCCAGATCGGTTTCCCGATCGCCGCCCGCCACATAGGCGCCGACACTGATCAGGTCGCGACTTTGCTGATAACGCGACCACAACTGCTTGAAGTACTGCGCACGGGTCATGTGGTCCGGGCTGACCACCGACGGCATGACCCGACTGATGGACGCTTCGATGTCGATCGCCGGGTAATGCCCCTCTTCCGCCAGGCGTCGCGACAGGACGATGTGCCCGTCGAGCACGCCCCGTGCGGCATCGGCGATCGGGTCCTGCTGGTCGTCGCCCTCGGACAACACCGTATAAAACGCAGTAATCGAACCGCCGCCCGCCTCGGCATTACCGGCACGCTCCACCAGTTTCGGCAGTTTGGCGAATACCGATGGCGGATAACCCTTGGTCGCCGGCGGCTCACCGATGGCCAGGGCGATTTCCCGTTGCGCCTGAGCAAAACGGGTCAGTGAATCCATCAGCAACAGGACGTTCTTGCCCTTGTCGCGGAAATACTCGGCGATTCGCGTGCAATACATCGCAGCGCGTAGACGCATCAGCGGCGCATCGTCCGCAGGCGACGCCACCACCACGGAACGCTTGAGCCCCTCTTCACCGAGGATGTGCTCGATGAATTCCTTGACCTCGCGCCCCCGCTCGCCGATCAGCCCGACCACGATGATGTCGGCCTCGGTGAAGCGGGTCATCATGCCCAGCAGCACACTCTTGCCGACGCCGGTGCCGGCGAAGAGACCGAGGCGCTGACCGCGACCGACTGTCAATAATCCGTTGATGGAGCGAATACCCACGTCCAGCGGCTGGCTGATGGGGTCGCGCTTGAGCGGGTTGATGGTGGGACCATCCATCGGCACCCAGTCTTCGGCTTTCATTCCGCCCTTGCCGTCCAGCGCACGGCCGGCGCCATCCAGTACCCGCCCGAGCATGCTCATGCCCATCGGCAAGCGCCCGGCATCGGCCAAGGGCACCACCCTGGCGCCCGGGGCGATGCCGGCGACACTGCCGACCGGCATCAGAAACACCTTGTTGCCAGAGAAACCCATGACTTCGGCTTCGACCTGTACCGGGTGATAACTGTCGTCGTTGATTACCATGCAACGGCTGCCCATGGCGGCGCGCAGGCCCTCGGCTTCGAGCGTCAGGCCGACCATGCGCAGCAAGCGCCCTTCGAGGATCGGTTGGCCGGGCAACTCGGTGGCCTGTGCATAAGTGCTCAGGCGCTTGCCGAAGCTGGTGCGATCAAGGCGCATCAGCGATTTCCGGCTCTGGCTCAAGTGCTGCGGCAGATGGCTTTTCGCTGACGGGTAGTTCCAGCGTCAAATCCGCCTCGGCCGGATGCAGAGCCTGATCGTGCAATTGATCGAACAGCTTGGCCATGATCTGCGTGATACGGGTTTCTACGGTCGCGTCGATGCGGCTGTGCTCGGTCTCGACCCGGCATCCGCCCGGCAACATGGCTTCGTCTTCAACGATGCGCCAGGTCTCCTCATGGCGTTCACGCAATGCCTTGACCTGCTCGAAGTCCTGCGGGTTGATGTACAGACGCACATTCCCCACACCTAGCGGCAGCAATTTCAGGGCTTCGCGCATGACGTGTTCGATTTGCGTCGAGTCGATGGCCAGTTCGCGCTGAATCACCTGTTTGGCAATGTGCCGGACCAGCCCGACCAGGGACTTCTCGATCTGCGTATCCTGCTCGGCAATCGGCTCGAACAGATTGCCCATCAGCAATTCAAGGCTGGCGAGCTTCGCGCTCAGGGCCACGTCAGCTTCCTGACGAACCTTGAGCGTGGTGCTGTGAAAACCTTCTCGCTCACCGGTGGCGAAGCCTTCGTTGTAGGCTTCCTGACGAATGCTTTCGAGCTCTTCGAGGGTCAGTGGCTGGACTTCCTCCAGCGGCACTTCTTCCATCTCCGGCGGCTCGGGCTCGGGCTCGGGTTCAGGCTCCGGAACGTGCGGGTCGAAGCTGGGCAACGACCAGGTATCAAAACCGCGGACATCACGCGCACGGATCAGATCGGTGGGCGACTCATCACTCTTGGATGCCATGGCGTTAAATCATTTCCTCGCCGCCCTTGCCGCCGAGAACGATTTCTCCGGCTTCGGCCATACGGCGGGCAATGGTGAGGATTTCTTTCTGTGCGGTTTCCACATCGCTGACGCGGACCGGGCCCTTGGCCTCGAGGTCGTCGCGGAGCAATTCGGCCGCCCGCTTGGACATGTTCTTGAAGATCTTTTCCTTGACGCCTTCGTCCGAGCCCTTGAGGGCCAGCACCAGCACGTCCGAGGAGACTTCGCGCAGCAATGCCTGAATCCCGCGGTCGTCGACGTCGGACAGGTTGTTGAACACGAACATGAGGTCTTCGATCTGACCGGACAGGTCTTCGTCGACTTCGCGGATCGAGTCCATCAGCTGACCTTCGATCGAGCTGTCGAGGAAGTTCATGATGTCGGCTGCACGCTTGATACCACCCAGGGTGGTGCGCGCGGCGTTGGAGTTGCCGGAGAATTGCTTCTCGAGAATCTGGTTGAGCTCTTTCAGCGCGGCAGGCTGTACGGTGTTCAGCGAAGACACGCGCAAAATAATATCGAGGCGTACTTTATGGTCGAAGTTACCGAGCACTTCGCCGGCCTGATCCGGGTCGAGATACGCCACGACGATAGCCTGGATCTGCGGGTGCTCGTAACGGATCACGTCCGCCACGGCACGCGGCTCCATCCACTTCAGGCTGTCCAGACCGCTGGTATTGCCACCCAGCAGAATTCGGTCGATCAGGCCGTTGGCCTTGTCTTCGCCCAGCGCCTGGGTGAGCATCTTGCGCACATAGTCATCGGAGCCGACGCCGAGGCTGGTCTGATCGCCGACGATGTCGACGAACTCGCTCATCACCTGCTCGACCTGCTCGCGGTGCACGTTGCCCATTTGCGCCATGGCCACACCCACACGCTGGACCTCTTTGGGCCCCATGTGGCGCAGCACTTGCGCAGCATCGGTTGAACCCAGGGACAGCAGCAGAATCGCGGCTTTGTCGACCCGGCTGAGTTTGGCGATAGCGGCTCGGTTATCACTCATCTGCGTTAATCCACTCTTTCACGACCTGAGCCACACGACCCGGATCTTCGGCCACCAGGCTCTTGATTGCGTTCAACTGTGCGTCATAGCCTTCGCTCGGGCTAGGCAGCAGAATACTTTGCGGGCCACCGAGGCTGACGCGGTCGTTGGCCAGTTCGCCGTCCAGGCCGCCCATGCCACCGAGCTCCATATCGCTGCCCAGACCCGCCAACTGCTTGCCTTTACCGCCGCCGGTGATGTTGTTGAGCACCGGACGCAGCACGCCGAATACCAGCACCAGGATGAACAACACGCCGAGAACCTGTTTCACCACATCCCAGAACCAGGGCTGCGAGTAGAACGGAATGTCAGCGATGACTTCGCCACGCTCGGCCGAGAACGGCACGTTGATCACGCTGACGCTGTCGCCACGGCTGGCATCAAAACCGACGGCGTCCTGCACCAGACGCGTGAAGCGCGCCAATTCATCGGCGCTCCACGGCGCACGGGTGGTTTCACCGTTGGCCGCATTGACCTTGACCTGATCATCCACAACGACCGCAACCGACAGACGATTCAATCGGCCCTGCTGTTGCTTGGTGTGGCTGATGGAACGGTCGAGCTCGAAGTTCTTGGTGGATTGTTGACGCTTGTCTGCCGGGTACGGTGCCAGCATCGGCTGACCGGTTGCCGGGTCCATGATTTGCTGGCCGTTGGCATCCAGCAGCGGCTGACCTGGCTGGACCATGCCCGCGGAAGCGCTCGAGCCACCGGTAGTTTGTGGCGCCGAAGCCGGCGATGGCGGCTGGTTGCTCAGTGCACCGGGAACGCCTTGCGGACCGTTGCTGGCGGTGCGCTGTTCGGAAGTCGATTGCTCGCTGCGCAGGGCTGGCTGATCCGGGTTGAACTGCTCCGAAGTCGACTCGACTGCACTGAAATCCACGTCGGCGGAGACTTCAGCCTTGTAGCGGTCGTTACCCAGCACTGGCTGCAGAATATTGTGCACACGCTGAGTGAGCATGCTTTCCATGCGGCGGCTGTAATCGAATTGCTTGCCGGCCATGGTCAGTTCAGAGTTTTCCGCCTGATCGGAGAGCAAGGTGCCCTTCTGGTCGACGACGGTGATCTGCGACTTGCTCAACTCGGGAACACTGGTCGCGACCAGGTTGATGATGGCCATGACCTGACCCGGTTCCAGCGAGCGACCGGAATACAGCTCGACCAGCACCGATGCGCTTGGCTTGCGTTCATCACGCACGAATACCGAGCTTTTCGGAATCGCCAGGTGCACACGGGCACCCTTGACGTTGTTCAGGCTGGAAATGGTCCGTGCCAGTTCACCCTCAAGGCCACGACGATAACGGGTCGCCTCCATGAACTGACTGGTCCCAAGGCCCTGGTCCTTGTCGAGGATTTCAAAACCGATATTGCCGTCGCTGGGAGTGACACCAGCAGCGGCAAGCTTGAGCCGCGCACGCGACACATCATCGGCCTTGACCAGCAAGGCACCGGAGTTGGGTTCAATCGTGTAGGAAATGTCAGCGGCGGCCAGGGTTGCCATGACCTGCTTGGCGTCCATACCGGCAAGGCTGCCATACAGCGGTCGATAGTCGGGTTGCTGCGACCACAGCACCACGGCAAAACCAATCGCCACGCTCGCAGCCAGGCCAACCAACAGGCCCACCTGACGCAGCATGGTCATCTCGGAGAGGTTTTCCAGGAAGGACAGACCAAACAACGGCGGTTTGCCGTCTGCTGGCGTGACCTTGGCCGGAACGTTATCGGCGACTGCTTCTGCCATGACTCAATCTCGTCCTTAAACCGGCATCTGCATGATGTCTTGGTATGCCTGAACCAGCTTGTTACGCACTTGGGTCAACGCCTGGAAAGACACGCTGGCCTTCTGCGAGGAAATCATTACATCTGTCAGGTCGACGCCGCTTTTGCCAATTTCGAAAGCATTGGCCAGCTGGTTCGAAGCCTGCTGAGTGTCGTTGACCTTGTTGACGGCCTTGCCGAGCAGGTCGGAAAAGCTGCTACCGCCCATTTCCGGCACCGCGACTGCCGCTTTCGGCTGAGCCATGGCGTCCATTTGCATGGACCGCATGTCCAACATCAACCGATTAAATTCAATACCTTGGCTCATGGTCTACTCTCTCTGACGACCCGCAATTTTTTGACACTCACTCGGCGGATAGAGTGGTGTTAGCAACAAGGGTGCCAGCTCCATGGCGACACTTCATAAAAGTCCGACACGGATCACCGTATCTGTAGCAGCTGCCGAGCCCGCGAGGCAGTTGCTACAGATACGGTTCAGGTCGCGAACAAATAACCTTCGACATCCATTCCCGCATCGCGCATTTGCGCCAGCTTGTAGCGCAAGGTCCGCGGGCTGATACCCAGGCGCTCGGCCGCTTCCTTGCGCCGCCCGCGCTCGGAACGCAACGTATCGATGATCATCTGAAACTCGCGACGCCGCAGGTCATCGCCCAGTGCGCCCACTGAATCGCCTTGCGGCGCCTCGACCTCAAGCACTCGTGACGACATCGGAACCGGCGCCAATGTCGGCAGTGGCGCACAAGCGACCGGCCCCGCAAGGCAAAAGTCCTGCGGCTGAATCAAACCACCCTGTTGTAAAATCAGCGCCCGTTGAATGGCGTTATCCAGCTCGCGCACGTTGCCCGGCCACGGATAACCGATCAGGCAAGCCTGAGCTTCCGGCGACAGCCTGGCAGCGGCATGCTTCATTTTATTGACGTGCTTGGCCAGCAGACGCTCGGCCAGCGGCAAGATATCGGCGGTGCGTTCACGCAACGGACGCCAGGCCAGCGGAAACACCGACAGGCGATAGTAAAGGTCTTCACGAAAGCGCCCTGCCGCCACTTCGCCCGCCAGATCGCGGTTAGTGGTCGCAACCACCCGGATATCCAGCGCGATAGGCTTGCGTGCGCCCACGCGCTCGACTTCACGCTCCTGCAACACGCGCAGCAGCTTGGCCTGAAGCCCCAGGGGCATTTCGGAAATTTCGTCGAGCAGAATGGTCCCGCCATCGGCCTGCTCGAACTTGCCGGCTTGGGCCGCAATAGCGCCGGTGAACGAGCCTTTCTCATGACCAAACAAGGTCGCCTCGAGCATGTTGTCCGGGATCGCCGCACAATTGATCGCAATGAACGGCTGACTGGCGCGATGCGAGTGCTGGTGAATGTAACGCGCCAGCACCTCCTTGCCGGTACCCGACTCACCCGAGATCAACACCGTCGAATCACTGCGCGCCACACGCGCTGCCAACTCAAGCAGCTGCGCACTCGCCGGCTCGAACGCCACCGGACCTTCGCCCTCTGCGGCACCGAGACAACCCAGGGCATGGCGCGCCACCAGATCCAGCAACGCCTTGGGCTCGAAGGGCTTGACCAGATAGTCCGCCGCCCCCTGACGCATCGCATCGACGGCGCGCTCGACCGCACCATGCGCGGTCATCAGCAAGACCGGCAACTGCGGCTGACGAATTCGCAACAAACCCAACAACTGATGACCATCCATGCCCGGCATGTTGACGTCACTGACCACCAGATTGAATGACTCGCTCGCCACCGCTTCCAGGGCGTCTTCAGCCGAGCCCACAGCGGTGTAGTGGTGACCGGCCAGCAGCAGCGTATCCGTCAACGCTTCGCGCAGCGAGCGGTCATCTTCAACCAGTAAAACCTTGATTGCCATCAGCCTCTTTCCACTCCTTGAGCGCTGGAAAACAACGGCAAGACCACCACCGCACACGTACCACGGCCCGGCCGCGAGCGCATCTGCAATTCTCCCTGATGAGCACGGGCCACCGCCTTGACCACGGTCAGGCCAAGGCCGGTACCGGTAGTTTTGGTGGTGAAAAACGGCTCACCCAGGCGCGCCAGCACGGCAGGGTCGATACCGCCGCCGTTATCGCTGACACACAGCCGAAGGGTGTTTTCACGAGTGTATAGATGAACTTTAAGACGGACGTCGCCCGCACTGGCCTGAATCGCATTTTCAATCAGGTTCAGCAGCGCGCCGACCAGCGTGTCGCGATTACACAGCAACTCCCCGGCATGACTGTCGCACTGCCAGCGCACCGGATAATCCTGAACATGCGTCGATGCCGCCGCTTGCAGCGATTGCAGGAGCGCCCCGGGCGTCACTCGATCAGTCAACGGCAGCTCGCCGCGAGCGAACACCAGCATGTCCCGCACCTGATGTTCGAGTTCATGCAGGCGCTCTTTCAAACGCCCGGCAAACCGTTGCTGGGTAGCGACCGGCAACTCTTGCTCAGTCAAATGGCTGGCGTACAGCAATGCCGCGGACAGCGGCGTGCGAATCTGATGCGCCAGGGAGGCGACCATCCGCCCGAGGGACGACAAGCGCTCATGGCGAGCCAATTGGTCCTGCAAGTGCCGGGTTTCGGTCAGGTCGTTGAGCAGCACCAACTGGCCCGGCTCGGCATCCAGCGAGCGCGTGGCAATCGACAGGCGTCGACCATCCTTCAGGGAAATTTCATGACCGTCGTCTTCGCGTGGTGCAAAGCAGCGGGCAATCACATGACGCCACAACTCGCCTTCGAGCGGCAGACCCAGCAGCTCGCAGGCCGCCGGATTGGCTTCGCGCACCATGCCCTGGGCGTCAATGACGATGACGCCACCGGGCAACAAGTCGAGAAGGTTTTGCAGCCGGTTGGCCAGGCGTTCTTTTTCGGCCAGCTCTTGCATGCGCTGAGCACTGACCACTGCCAGTTCACCCTTGAGCTCGGTGACCCGAGCTTCAAGCATGCTGTAGGAATCGGTCAGTTGGCTCGACATCTGACTGAACAGCGCGAACGCCTGCTCAAGGCCAAGCCGACTTGCCTGCTCTACAGGGGACGATTGCCCCGAGGTTTCGGAGACAGGAGACATTTGGGCGGCGTGGGGCATCGTGCTCTCTCGCTTGGCTGACCGTCAGTTAAACGGAACGTTGCGAGGGACGTAGCAATACCCGTGCCTAAAAAAAACCGCCCATTATTCAGTGAGTTGAAAAACAGGCGTCAATCATCCGCCTGCTCATCACCTTCGCGACGGCTCATGCCGTACTTGCGCATCTTCTCGACCAGAGTGGTACGGCGAATGCGCAGGCGTTCGGCAGCACGCGCCACGATGCCATTGGCATCATCCAGCGCCTGCTGAATCAGGCCCTGCTCCAGACCACCGAGGTAGTCCTTGAGGTCCAGACCTTCTGGCGGCAGCATGGCGTTAGCGCTGAAGTCCGGGGTATGGCCATTGATGGCTACCCGCTCTTCAAGATCACTGCGCAAGCTATCGACCAATTGTTCGTCTTCGTCATCGACATAACGGAATTTCTTCGGCAATTCGACCACACCGATCACGCCGTACGGGTGCATGATCGCCATGCGCTCGACCAGGTTGGCCAGCTCACGGACGTTGCCCGGCCAGCCATGACGGCACAGCGACATGATCGCTGCCGAGTTGAAGCGAATGGAACCGCGCTTCTCGTGCTCCATGCGCGAGATCAACTCGTTCATCAGCAACGGAATATCTTCGACACGCTCACGCAGCGGCGCCATCTCGATCGGGAAAACATTGAGGCGGTAGTACAGGTCCTCACGGAAGCTGCCAACCTCGATCATGCTTTCGAGATTTTTGTGGGTCGCGGCAATGATCCGCACATCGACGCTCTGGGTCTTGTTGCTCCCCACGCGCTCAAAGGTGCGCTCCTGCAATACCCGCAGCAGCTTGACCTGCATCGGCAATGGCATGTCGCCGATCTCATCGAGAAACAGCGTACCGCCGTTGGCCAGCTCAAAGCGCCCGGCGCGGCTGGTGATGGCCCCGGTAAAGGCGCCTTTCTCATGGCCGAACAGTTCGCTTTCCAGCAGCTCGGCCGGAATCGCACCACAGTTGACCGGAACGAACGGCGCGTCACGCCGCTTGGAGTGATAGTGCAGGTTGCGCGCGACCACTTCCTTGCCCGTACCGGACTCACCGAGGATCAGCACGCTGGCATCGGTGTCGGCCACTTGCTGCATCATCTGGCGGACGTGTTGAATCGCCCGGCTGGTGCCGACAAGGCTACGAAACAGATTGGGCTCACGGTGACGACCACGCTCACGGGCCTGGTCGTACATCTCGCGATAAACCTGGGCGCGGTGCAGGGAGTCGAGCAACTTGCTGTAGCTGGGCGGCATTTCCAGTGTGGAAAGTACCCGGCGACGCTGGTCTTCCGGCAGGTCAATGGAAGAATTATCGCCCATTAACAAAACCGGAAGGAACTCATCCCAGGTAGCGAGTGTCTTTAACAAGCCCGGAAGAGAGCCAGGTGCATTTACCGTCCCGATAAGGACGCAAATGACTTCACGACTTGATGACAAAGAGCCGACTGCCTGCTGCCAGTCATGGCTACCGCAGGGTAAATTTTCTTCGCCCAGAAAATTTAAAATCACCGCCAAATCACGGCGGCGGACGCTATCGTCATCAATCAGCAGAATTTTGGTTTCACGCCACATGCAATAGCAACTTCCCTAGTCAACTCAATGCCCGAAATGAGTGGGCAAGCTAGACGCTTGCAGGCACGTTAAGCCTGATAGACGCCTGAAATCTTCAAACAGCCACTAGTTAAGTCAAAAAACCGTGCACAGTCAAATTTATGGCGCACTACGGTCGGATTAACTGAGCATTAACCGAACAGATGGTAAACCTTTGCCGCGTTCTGTGCTTGATGGATCTGCGACATCTCATCGAATATTGCCTGACGCTCTCCCGTCGCCGCCTCCAGCAACTGTCGATAGACCCCCAGCAACTCCTCGAGATTATCGCGCAACGCCACCTCATCCAGCGAAGCCTCACTCAAAACGTCTTCCATGCAGGAACGGCAATCCAGGTCCAATTGACCGATAGCTTCCCAGTTACGCTCGGCCAATGCATCGACCAGGGCTTCACGGGTTTGTTCGATACGCTGCAGTACAAGACTCATGGTGATCTCCTTAAAACTGCGGACCTGGCGCTGCGATGGCATCCCAGCCTTCCTTGACCGTCCCCAGCAAACTGGCGACTTCGTCGAGGATCTTCGGATCGCTCTTGATATTGGCCTCCGCCAGACGCTTCATCATGTAGACGTAGAGATTATCCAGCTCGCCTACTTCATCCGCCTTGTTCTCAAGGTCCAGACCTTCACGCAGGCCGCCAATGATGCCGATGGCCTTGCTGATGAATACACCTTTGCCCGGAATATCCTTTCGCTCCATGGCGCCTTTGGCCTGAGCAATACGATCCAGCCCACCCTCCATCAACATCTGCACCAAGCGGTGCGGACTGGCTTCGGAGGTTTGCGCCTGTGCTCCAATTTTCTGATATTGCCGAAGGGCTAACATCGGATTCATGCTCTACCTCATCACAACTCAAGGGCTCGTATAACCAATGTATCGTCTACGAGTCAAAAAACTTTAAATTCAAAAGGCAAAAACCCGGCGCGTTAAAAACGCAGCCGGGTTTTTGGCGCTGGCTAAAGATTAGCCGCCGGACTTCTGTGCGTTCAAGGAGGTGAAGAACGAGGTGATACTGGTCGACGTCGCCTTCATCTGCCCGACCAACAGGTCCATGGCGTTGTACTTGGCCGTCAGCGTTGCGGTCAGTGTGGTAACGCGCAAGTCCAGCGCCGTCTGCTGATTGGCCAGATCGCTTTTCTGCTTGTTCAGGCTGGTAGTGCGCTGATCAAGAATGCCACCGGTCTGCAAGTAAGGCTTGATCGCCGCACCCATCCGGGCCAGCAGGCCATTGGTGCTGTTGGTGCCGGTGAACAGCGTCTGAACCTGACTACTCAAGCCCTGGGTAGTCATCGCAGCGGTGAACTTGGTTGAGTCAAAGTTCAGCGTACCGAGCTTCTGATCGGTCGTGATACCCAATTGCGACAACACCGCCAATTGCCCCCCCGGCCCAGGCGTCACCAACTGACCGCGAATATCGGCAATTATTGAACGAGGCACCGAGTCACCGGTCAGCGCGGCAGCGACGGTCAGTTTGCCATTGGCATCGGCCGAGGCCTGGGTCAGAGAGGTCACCGTCTTCACCAGTGTGTTATAGGCGTCGACAAACGACTGTATCGACGTCTGCAAACCGCTGGTGTTGGTCGCCACAGTTACCGTCGAGGTACCTGGCGCAACCAGCGTCATGCTCAAGCCGCCCACGGCCTGACTGACGGTGTTGGTTTTGCTGGTCACTGTCAGGCCATCAATTGTCAGGCTCGCATCAGTTGCCAGCGCACCGATCGTACCGGAACTGGAAGCAGAAGGGTTCGCACCCATCACCTGGGTGCCGTCGATTGCCAGACCGGCAATACCGCTGACGGTCAGATCCGAGCCTGCACCCGTTGTGGTCGACCCGATCACCAGACGCGAACCGTTGCTGTCAGTGACGATGTTGGCCGTGATGCCTTTGGCTGTCAGCGTGGTGTTAATCGCATCACGAGTAGACTGCAGCGTCGCACCGGACGGGATAGCGACGTTATAGGCAGTGCCATTTTGACTGATTTGCAAAGTACCAGTCGGAATGGCACTGGTAGCACCGCCTGCAAATGAAGCACTGGCAACTTTGGAACCGGTAGCCAGGTTGTTGACTTTAATATTGTAAGTACCGTTGACGGCGGTGTTATCAGAAGTCACGGTCAAGGTCGCCGGCGTCGACGAGGTAGCCGCAAACCCGCCAAACGCAGGGCTTGTCGAGCTATTGAGCTTGTCCATGGCGGCCTGATAAGCGGCCAAAGCACTTTTGAGCGAACCCACACCGGAAATTTTCGAGGTATTGAGCGAGGTTTGAGTGGTGATCTGAGTCTGCTTGGCCGACTTGTCGCTGTTGACCAAGGCCGTAACGATCGAACCGATATCCAGGCCGGAACCCAGACCTGTACCCGGTAAAATTGGACTTGCCATGTGCTTCTCCCTTTCTGTCTGTCGCCAGTCTTTTGACCACTCACGCCGTCAAATGAACGTGCAACCACTATTCATGCCAGTTGTCAGGCTTTTGCGTCGAACAGTACGTTGCTCGCCGAATTCAAACTGTCCGCCAGCTTCAATGCTTCTTCGGAAGGGATTTGTCGCACCACTTCACCCGACTCAGTGGCAATCACCTTCACAACCACCCTGCCGGAAGCCTCATCGATAGAGAACTCCAGGTTGCGCTTGATTGACTGTACGAACTTCTCGATCTCTTGCACGGCCAGTTTCAGCTTCTGCGCGTCCGCGTCCTTACTTCCAGCCACAGCCTGAACACTGTCACTGCTGCTACGAGGTGCTGCAGCCGCTTTATCGACCGTCGTACTTGCCGGCTGAGCAGTCGGGTAAGACAAGTTCAGCTTCACGCTCATGTCCATATCCATCACCTCTAAACGTAAAAAGCGAGAGAGCGTGACCAGCACACTCCCCCGCTAAAACTCATTCCGAAATTACTGAAGCAGCTTCAGTACAGCGGAAGGCAGTTGGTTGGCTTGAGCCAGAACCGAGGTGGAAGCTTGCTGCAGGGTTTGCTGCTTGGTCAGCTGAGCAGTTTCTGCTGCGAAGTCGGTGTCTTGTACGCGACCCAGTGCAGCGGTGGCGTTTTCGTTGACGTTCTGCAGGTTGGAGATGGTGCTGGTCAGACGGTTCTGTGCAGCACCGAGGTTTGCACGAACAGCACCAACGGAGGCGATTGCAGCGTCGATTGCGGTGATCGCGCCGTCGATGGCGGAACCAGCAGCAGCGCTGGTAGCACCGGTCAGAACAGTAGTACCACTACCTACCGACAGGCTGACGGCGTCGAACTTGGTGCTCAGGGTCAGGGTGATCTGGTTGGCAGTACCGGTGTTGGAGCCCACTTGCAGGGTCATGCTGCCAGCGGAACCGTCCAGCAGGTTTTTGCCGTTCAGGTTAGTAGCCTGGGAAATACGAGTCAGCTCGTCGGACATCTGAGTGAATTCCGCGTTGGTCGCGGCCTGGTCAGCTGTGCCGTTGGTGCCGTTACGTGCCTGGACAGCCAGTTCACGCATACGTTGCAGAATGTTGGTGGTCTCTTGCAGAGCGCCTTCAGCAGTCTGAGCCATCGAGATGCCGTCGTTGGCGTTTTTGATAGCTACGGTCTGACCGCGGATCTGGCTGCTCATACGGGTAGCGATCTGCAGGCCGGCAGCGTCGTCTTTGGCGCTGTTGATTTTCAGGCCGGAAGACAGACGAGTCATGGAGGTCTGCAGAGCGTTAGCGGCATTGTTCAGGTTCTTCTGAACAGACAGAGAAGCGACGTTAGTGTTTACGCCTAAAGACATGGTGAATTCCTCGTTGGTTGGGTACTGCGGCTTCCGGCCCTGGCAACCGCCGGGTGTGGCCTAGAGAACCTTCGTAGTAGTTATCGTCGCGATTGCAGGTTGCTTGAGGGCTTTTTTAAAAATAATTGCCATCACACTGCCATCCCCTCGGAAACAAAGGCTTGCACGAGACCCACGAGAGAAAAATGACGTCAGGGAAATGCCGGCGACAGAGGAGCGAGGAGATCGCCTGGCCGGCAAAAACGGTTCAGAGGTGAGCGTGACTCGCCTCCAGCAAGTCGATCAATTCATACTCCATGGTGTCGGCCAGCCCCAACCAGTCCTGCGCTTCCTGGGAAGCCAGCATCGACATGAGCAATTGCGCCCATTGCAACTGGATATCTTCAGGGGCCTGACTCAAGAGGCCTTGCACCTTGTCGAACACATCGACCATGGTCAGCGCGGCCTCGACATCACGTCCCAGACGAAACAACCCGGCGCACTGCCGGCAATCGATAATGCATTGTGCAAGCCCGCTCATTGCACGAACTCCTGGTTGAACGTCGTTCCCACGATCATCGCCCCTGCCCGGCTGCTGTTAAAAAATCGCACCTGCGGATGTCCGGCGATGTAGCGCTCCAGCTCACACAGATAACTGCGAAAGTTCAACTGCGTCCTGACCCGCACTCCATGCCCATCAAGCACCCAGTGTTTGGCCTGGTTCACTCCTGGCCCCAGATCGCCATCGCTCCAGCCGGCATGGGTTTTGTTCATCGGGAACGCAAAGTCGGCACCGAACAGGGTAATCCGGTCGGCCCCCATCTTCACCGCCAGATCCACGGCAGGATGAATCACGCTGCCACCGACATACAGTTCAGCCTTGCTGATTTCCTGGCGTATAGCGGCATAGACCGGGCTGGCGGAATAGCCGACGTAACGCGTACCCTGCCAGGCCTTCAACACCTGCGGGTCGCTCATTGGCAGGTAGATCAAGGGGATGTTGCCGGTGTCCTCGGGCGGCAAGTGCCTGAAGCTGATGCGTCGGTCGATACTGACCACCAGATCCGGTCGGATGCCATGCTCGCGCAATGGGCGGTACGCCGTATCGACACTGATGAACAACGGCCGCTGATCACGCTCGCGTATCGCCCGGAGCTGATCGAAATGCAGCTCGAGACTTGGCCCTGTGCCAATCACATAGACTTCCCGACCTGCACAGGTACCGAACAACTCGGCCACATCGCGATCACGGCTGACGAGCTCACGACTATCTTCCAGCCGCTCAATGATCGCTGGAGACTGCGGATCGAACTCACGATTATTGAAGGCAAGGTGCACTTCGCTGATCAGCCGATCCCGAATCTTGGCATTGAAATCATCTGCCAGCAGCATCTCGGACGGTAATGCAAAAAACGGCAGGTGGATGTCCGACAAGTCGCCGGCATAGATCAACTCGACCCGAGGATCACTCAGCCACTGCCGCTGATCGAGCAACTGCAGCGTCAACGAGAAAATCGCGCCATTGAGGATATGTACGTACAAACGTTGAAGCTCGGTACTTTCAAGCAATACACATGGCAAGTCACCCAGCCCCGTGCCGTAGACATGCACCACAGGGCTCGCCGGCGGCAGGCTGGCCGCTTGCAGCCGAGCCTCGCGCGTACGGTCATGGCGACTGGTCAGCTGGATGCCGGCAATGCTCAGGGTCGAGCCCAATCCCTCCACCAGCTCAGCCTGAACCGCCGCGCTGTCTTCAGTCATCAACCGTACATGCAGCGCCGGCCAGCGACGCTCTATTACCTGGAAATTGTCTTCAACGCTGTCGCTCATGCGGCCTCGATATTCATTCAGGCAAAAAAATAGCGTTCAAGGTTACACCTTGAACGCTATTTTTTATGCCACAGGTTCTAGTTCATGGGCGATAAATAATTGCCGAACCCCACGAGAGCCCTACACCAAAACCGCTCAGCGCTACGCGCTTCCATTTGGCGTCGAGTACGTGTTTTTCCAGCAGCAACGGAATGCTCGACGACACGGTATTACCGGTCTCGACCATGTCCTTGATGAATTTCTCCGGATCACCTTCAAAACGCCGCGCCACGGCGTCAACAATCGCCGCACTGCCCTGGTGGATGCAGAACGCATCGATATCGTCGGCGTGCAGACCGGACTCGTCGAGCAACTCGTGCAAATGCGCCGGGACTTTCAGCAAGGCAAAGTTGAACACTTGACGACCGTTCATGAAGAACACCCCGTCAGTGACTTTCAAGTGCGGTGCACCAGAACCGTCGGTGCCGAACTTGGCCTTGCCCAACTGCCACGCAGCATCTTCGCCCATCCAGGTCGCGGTGGCGGCATCACCGAACAGCATGGTGGTATTGCGGTCTTCGGGGTCGACGATCTTCGAGTAAGGGTCGGCGGTCACCAACAGGCCGTTCTTCAGGCCCGCGGCTTCCATGAAGCCCTTGATCGCGTAGATGCCGTACACGTAGCCGGAGCAGCCCAGGGAGATATCGAAAGCGGCAACGGTGGTGGGCAGGCCGAGCTTGTCCTGAACGATCGCTGCGGTGTGCGGCAGACCTTCTTCGTCGCCGTTCTGGGTGACGACGATCAGCACATCGATCGATTCGCGCTTGAGTTCAGGGTTGTTGGCAAACAACGTATTGACCGCTTCGACACACAGGTCCGAAGTTTCCTGCCCGACGTCTTTACGCGGCAGGAAAGCGGAACCGATCTTGCCCAGGATGAATTCCTCATCCTTTTCGAATTTTGCACCTTGTGCGTAATTGTCCACGCCGGCTACAGGTACGTAGCTCGCAATGCTCTTTATGCCAATCATTACGGCTTCCCAATAATAAACAGCTGAATACCCCCGTTCGCACGAATCGAGGGGCGCCGACACATAGATTTTGCGTTGCCCGCAACGGGCAACCACGGAAAGCCTAAAGGGCTATCACTGAGCCGGTTACCGGCCAGGCGCCATCTTTCCGATCAATACAATACAGTGAAGATGCCCGTTATGACTCGCAGGTCACGCTATTTTCCGCAATCAGCCACACAAGCGCTCATTCGATCAGCGACCAGGTCAGCGCTGTGCCGCGCTTTAAAGGCCCGCGTGCACGTCGTCCGATAATGCTTTCAGCGTGTTTGGGGGCCAGCCCCAGCCCCGGGCGAATGGCTCGCAGATTCTCTGACGTGAACACTTCACCGGCGGCCATGTCCTGGGCAACGTACAGCGAACGACGATACACCAGCGACTTCTGCTCGGCCTCCGTGACGCCATAATGCACCTGGCCCATGGCCTGCCAGGCGCGCTCGGTCTCGACCACCAGGCTGGCCAGTTCGGCCGGTTCCAGCGAGAAACTCGCGTCGACGCCTCCGGCAGCCCGGTCCAGGGTGAAGTGTTTTTCCACCACCGTCGCCCCAAGGGCCACGGCCGCCACCGAGACACCGACGCCCATAGAATGATCGGACAGCCCCACTTCGCAACCGAACAGCTCGCGCAGGTGCGGGATGGTTCGCACATTGCTGTTGGCAGGCGTGGCCGGGTAGGTGCTGGTGCATTTGAGCAACACCAGGTCCTTGCAGCCGGCCGCACGTGCCGCACGCACCGTTTCATCCAGCTCGGCGATGCTGGCCATGCCGGTAGAAATAATCAGCGGCTTGCCAGTGGCGGCGACCCGACGTATCAGGGGCAGATCGGTGTTCTCGAAACTGGCGATCTTGTAGGCTGGCACGTCGAGACTTTCGAGAAAGTCCACGGCGGTGTCATCGAACGGCGTCGAAAATGCCAACATGCCCAACTCTTTGGCTCGGGCAAAGATCGGTGCATGCCATTCCCACGGCGTTTGCGCCTTCTCATACAGCGCATACAGCGAAGTGCCGGCCCACAGGCTGTTGGGGTCCTTGATGAAAAACTCACCTTCATCCAGGTCCAGGGTCATGGTATCGGCGGTGTAGGTTTGCAATTTCAAGGCATGCGCACCGGCCTTGGCCGCCGCTTCGACGATCTGCAATGCGACTTCCAGCGACTGATTATGGTTGCCGCTCATCTCGGCGATGATGAATGGCGGCGCATCGGCACCGATCATGCGGTCGCCAATCTTGAAGCTAGTCATGTCAGTGTTCCTTCAATACGCGCGTGAACACGCAAGCGCTCTGGGTAAATCCTGCTTCGCGAAACAGGCTCAGCGACGGCCGGTTGGCAGGCAACACCTGTGCGGTGATGGCGCCTACTTGCGGCCAATGGGCCGTCACGAAGGCTTCGCCGCGGGCCAGCAGCGCCCTGCCCCAGCCCAGACCGAAGCGGCCTTCGAACAAATAAATCGAGACTTCGGCGCTCCCCCCTTCAAGGTCATAGCGCAACACGCCAACCGGGCCATCACCGGCCTCGGCAATCAACAGCAAGCGCTGCTCATTGCTCAAACTCGCCGCCAGCCAGGCCTGGTGTGCTTGCCAGTCGATGCTGCGGTTGTCCAGCGACCAGCGCCGTACCGCCTCGGCATTACGTCCGTCAAACAACAGGCGCGCATCATTTTGCGTCGCCTTGCGCACCGGCAGCACCGCACCGACCAGCGCTGCCGCGACCCGCTGTGCACCTCGGCCATCGACCAATCGCCGTGAGTGTTCGGCCAGACTCTGACGCAGGCCCCGATTGCCTGCGACAAAACCGATGGCCTGGCGCAGCTGCTCGACACTGACCTGCTCTCGCGTACCCAGGAACACATGGGCGCCCGAAGTCGCCATGACCTCGCCATTGGCCTGTTGATTATTCGACACCGCAATACAAATCGTCGGTAGCCCCATGGCCGCCCGTTCCCAACTGGTGCCACCACCGGCACCGATAAACAGGTCGGCTTCGGTCATCAGCCGGTAAAAGTCGCTGACAAAACGCTGTAGACGCCAGTTCGGGCGACTGGCCGCCAGCGCCTGCATCTGCTCCCACGCCGGGTTGTCGGCACCGGCGACGAAATCGACTTCCAGCTCAGGGAAATCGCTCAACGCGAGCATTGCATGGTGAGTCTGCTTCGCCGCATCGAAGCCTCCGAAGTTCACCAATACGCGTTTGGCCCGGGGCTTGATTTCAATCGCCGGGCAGCAGAATTCATCGCGCAACATTGCGAAGCGCGGACCCAGCAACGTCTGGCATCCGGGGGCAAGCAGCGAGGCATAGGCCTCTGGCGTGCCGGAAAGATTCTGGTTGAGCAGCAGATCGACACTGTAGGTGCGCGTCGCCAGATCATCCACTGCACCGATCCGTGGTGCCCAGCGACGGGCGGCGGTCTGCCAGTGGTGATCGAGGCCGTAATGGTCGGCAATGATCCAGTCGAACGCCGCCTGCTGCTCCAGAGCTTGCCCCAGCGCGGCAATGTCCGCCTGCCACGGCAGCATGCTCTCGATGGCTTGCTGCGGGTCTTCGTCGGGATAGCGCTCCGGCAGCGCGAAAGTTTCAAAGCCTTCAGCGGCAAGACTGTCGAGCCGATGCCCCGGCAACCGGCGACAGGCGAATGCCACGTGCACTCGCATCCGGCGCAAGGCTCTGGCCAAGGTCAGGCAGCGGGCGATGTGGCCGCTGCCAATGGTCGGAGAGGCATCGGCGCGGATCAGCACTCTCATTGCAATTCACCGCCAGCCTTCAGTGCAGTGTACAAGTACTCGGCGCGCTTCCAGTCTTCGAGGGTGTCGATGTCCTGCACCAGATAGCGCGGCAGGATCACCGGCAGGCTCCGGGTTGAATACAACACATCGCCGCGCAACCAGGCACTGCTGCGCCCCCAATAGAACTGCCCGGCGTCCTGATAGGCCGGCGGCAAATCCTGGGAACGCGTGTTACGGAATTCCGGATACAGCGCACTCAAGGCGCCCTGATCGTCAAGGGTCAGGGCACGCTGCACCGGGAAACCGAAGTCGCACACCGAGAACGCGAACGACTTGTCCGGGTGCAGTTCCAGTTGCTGCAAACCCTGTTGCAAAAACCGCGTTTGCAGCAGTGGCGCGGTGGCGTAAATACAACAGGCGTAATCAAAGTTGCGGCCCTGTCGATGCAATTCTTCCAGTGCATGGACAATCACCGCCGCCGTGCCGGTGAAATCATCGGCCAGGGTTGCCGGACGCATGAACGGCACCTGCGCACCACTGGCGCGGGCCAGGTCGGCGATTTCATCATCGTCAGTGCTGACCACCACCTGGGCGAACAACCCCGAATCGAGAGCAGTTTTAATCGAACGGACGATCATCGGCACGCCGTCGAACAGCTTGAGGTTCTTGCGCGGTATGCGTTTGCTGCCACCGCGGGCCGGGATGATGGCGACGTTGCTCAACGGCGTTTTTCCAGAAGAAACCAGGTGATGTCGTCCACCGGGAATTGCGGGTCGCGGTGGTAACCAAACCCGTAATCCAGCAGTTGCAAGTCATCATAGCGATCAAGCATTTCACCGGCAAAATCGCGTTTGAACAACTTGCCGCTGTTGCCGCGATACGACACCTCTACCGGTACCGGGTTGTAATACTCGGCAATCAGGATATACCGTCGGCTCAGCTCATAGAGCTGTGCATAGGCCGCCGGCAATAACTCCGGCGCCAGATGAATCAACACGCCTTTGCTCAAGGTCAACTCGAAAGACCGCTCGCGAGGAAAGTCAAACAGCGACCCCTGCCAGACTTCCGCAATTCCCAGGGCCCGCACCTGCTCGCAGGCCTTGGCGTTGATCTCGACGCCCTGCAAGGCACAGCCAGGCAACAGCTGATGCAAGGCGCGCAGGTTGTTGCCGGTATTGGTGCCCAACTCCAGCAGACTGTCAAGGCGCGTGGTTCTCGCCAGCGCCTTGGAAAACAACGCCAGGTTGGCAGCGATCAATGCCTGTCCCTGGTTGCGAGCCACATACTCATCGCCAAACT
Organism: Pseudomonas sp. 05N432; assembly: GCF_056396945.1. Taxonomy (NCBI): domain Bacteria; kingdom Pseudomonadati; phylum Pseudomonadota; class Gammaproteobacteria; order Pseudomonadales; family Pseudomonadaceae; genus Pseudomonas; species Pseudomonas sp. 05N432. Next base: position 162,541 of record NZ_JBFTMM010000009.1, read on the forward strand.
CGCCCTGCCAGAAAACTTCTTGCTCGCTTAACTCACGCATGTTTCTCACTCGTCATCGGGTCACGGAACGTCGTTTAACCGACGACACTTCGAAGTTGTTCAACCACATAGTCCTGCTGCTCATCGCTCAGAAGCGGGAACAGTGGCAAGCTGACTGCCTCACTGAAATAACGTTCGGCTTCTGGGAAATCACCGTCTTCAAAGCCCAACTTGCGGTAATACGGCTGCAGGTGCACGGGGATATAGTGCAGGTTTACACCGATCCCGGCAGCCCTCAGCGTATCGAATACTTCGCGTTGCGTGACGCTGATCTCGTCAAGCCGCAAACGCACCACGTACAGATGCCACGCCGATTGCGTGCCAGCCTGGGCGACCGGCAATACCAGCGGCAAATCCGCCAGCAAACGATCATAACGGGCGGCCAATTGACGTCGCTTGGCGACGAAGCTGTCAAGCCTGGCCATCTGTGACAACCCCAATGCCGCGTGCAGGTCGGTCATCCGGTAATTGAAGCCGAGTTCCAGTTGCTGGTAATACCACAACCCGTGATCAGGCACGTCCATCTGTGCCGGATCGCCGGTGATCCCATGACTGCGCAGGCGCCGCAGGTGCTCGGCCAACTCCGGTCGATTGGTCAAAACCATCCCGCCTTCGGCCGTGGTGATGATCTTCACCGGATGAAAGCTGAAAATCGTCATTGCCGCAAACTCGCCACAGCCCACCGGCCGCCCGAGATAGGACGCACCCACCGCATGGGAAGCATCTTCAATCAAGATAAAGCCGTAACGCTCAGCCAGCGCGGCCAAGGTGCGCATGTCACAGCTTTGACCGGCAAAGGCCACCGCCACGACAACCTTGGGCAACTTCCCAGCGGCCTCGGCAACTTCAAGTTTCGCTGCCAGCAACCGGGCGTCGAGGTTCAAGGTCAACGGATCGATGTCGACAAAGTCCACCTCGGCGCCGCAGTAGCGCCCACAGTTAGCGGACGCGACGAAGGTATTCGGACTGGTCCATAACCGATCCCCCGGCCCTAACCCTGCCGCCAGGCAGGCAATGTGCAACGCCGCCGTGGCATTGCACACGGCCACCGCAAAATCCGCCTGGCAATGCTCGGCCATCGCGCTCTCGAAACGCGCAATGGTTGGGCCCTGGGTCAACCAGGGCGATTGAAGCACTTGCACCACTGCATCGATATCCGCTTGTTCGATACTCTGGCAACCATAAGGAATCTGATAGGTCAGCATGACCGGAACCCGATCATCCATACCCCATCCAGACATCCCCGACGGCTGCCCGGGCTGGAAATCAATTTGCCATTGAACATGTGTAGTGCCCCGCTACCGTTACGCCAGACTTAAACCAGCAACCGCGCCCAATCCACGCTGGTCGGATTGCCAAGGGTGAAACCCTTGCCGGTCAGGGCGAGGTTCTTGTTGTACGCCAGATCGTGCTGGAACGGCCCGGCCCATTTTTCGCGCAAGGCCGCAAGCGCCTGCGGTGCATCGGGCAAGGTGCCAGGATGGATAACCTGCACTTGCGGTGTCCACACCACCAGATAGCCGGCCTGACCAGCCTTGAGGCACAGGTCGACATCGCCGTAGGCGTTGGCAAATGCCTGTTCGTCCAGCCCGCCAACCTCGTCGAACAGCGCTTTGCGGATCATCAGGCATACGGCCGAAACGGCCGAATAGTTCTGCTCCAGCACCAGACGGTTCATATAGCCTTTGGCATCCTTGGACTCGCCAACGAACGCCGAACCGACGCCATCGTTCATGCCCAGAATCAGCCCGGCCTGAGTCACCTTGCCGTCGTGATCCAGCAGTTTGGCGCCAACCACCCCGACTTCCGGTCGCTGGGCCTGGTTGAGCAGGGATTCGAGCCAGTTCGGGTTGACCACTTCACTGTCCGCCGCCAGTAGCACCAGGTATTCACCCTGGGCCTTCTGACTGGCCTCGTTGTACAACGCCGACAGGCTGAGACGCTCGTGCGCCCGCAGGACTTGAACCTTGTCGCCCGGCTGCCCGAGGCCGTCCAGCCATTGCAGGATGTCCGGTGACTGGCTCGCGTTATCGGCGATCAGCACTTCGTAACGGGTGTAGCGGGTTCGTTGCACAATGCCGGTCAGGCAACGTTGCAGCTGTGCCAGGTTGTCCTGGCTAGCCACGATGATCGACACCAGCGGACGCTCGGTATGACGGTAATCAATTTGATAGGTACCGGGTTCGGCGGAGCTGATTTGCGCCTTGTAGCCACGGGTCGCAAGGTGACGGATCAACGCCTGACGTTCGTGGGCATTTTCTTCCAGCACCGGTGCCCGGGCGATCAGCAACGGTTCGTCCAGATGAGCCAGCCAGGCCAGGCCGCCCTGCTCGATGATGCGCAGCAGCAGGTCGAACTCCAGCGCCTTGCTGAAGTCGGCCTGGTAACCGCCCGCCTCCAACAGCACATCCCTGCGGATCAGCCAGTGCCGGGCCATCAATGCTGGCAGGCTTTGCAGCAAATCAAGGTTGAAACCTGGGCGGAACACATCGATCAGCGCACCAGAGGTGTCACGCTGGATCTCGTCCGCTGCAACCGCTCGGCAGTCGGGCGCGGCGTGCAATTCCAGACCGGCGCGCAGCAGACCGCCGACGGTGAACTCATCACCGGCCTCGGTCAGCAACAACCAGTCGCACGGCGATTGACGCGCGATCTGATTGAGCTTGTCGACATGGTTGGCCGGGGTTACGCGAACGAAATGCAGCGTGTTGTGCACCGTCGTTGCCGCCAGCGGCTCACCGGTGGTGAACACCACGATCTTGAAGGCGTGGTTATGACCTTCCAGCAAACTGTCGAGGGTGATCTGCAGCTTGGCCGCGTCGTTGTCGAGGTCCAGCACCAGAATGCCAAACTGTGGACCGCCGTTGTGGGCGGTCAGATAACGTGACGTCGCCGCCACTTCGTCAGCGTCCGGACTACGCGCCGCCAGCCACTTGAGCAGGCGGCCGGAGCGCATGGCACCGAACACCTCGTCGTTGCCCTGGGTCGTCACCGCGTCCAGGCGCTCGGCCCAGGCAAACATGTCCCGCGCGTCGTCCGCTTCGCCCAGAAGCTCCAACTGCTGCGCCAGGCGCTTGACCACCTGACGGTTGAACGGGTTGCTGCCGTACGCGTGCCCCAGTCGCTCGATAACGCTTTCAGGGGTGTCGTTGTTGCGGGGCCGCATCATATCAGCCTGCATCGTCCAGATACCTTCGAGCCCCTGAAGCTGAACGCGGCCGGCCGGCATGGCGTGAAGCAGAAATTCGAACTGGCTCAACAGGTCGAAGAACTTTTGATTGTAGAAAGGCATTTCGACATATTGCAAAAGCCCGAATTGGCGGTCTGGCCCCTTCTGCACATTGTTCCAGCGCGATTCGAAAATCGGCTCGGCAGTCAACGCCCGACGGTTGCGCAGGCTGTCGGCCAGCGCCTCGAAGCTGTCCAGTGCCAACTGCCTGGCCTGCTCCGCGTCAAGACCGGTGCGGCTACTCGGCAACGTCGCCAGCAATTGGGCGAACGCTTCACGATCCGCTACCGACTTGGCATCGGCGAGAGTCAGGGTGCTGTAGATCTCGGTGTTGTGCTCCGACTCAAGGTAATTGACCTCTCGCACCACATACGGGATCGGCAGAATGCGCGCCTTGGCCATGGCCAGCATGTAGTACGCATGGCCGATTTCCTGCCATTCGAAGATGGTGTTCTCTGGCATGAGCGCGTACCAGTCACGCAACAGCTCGGTGCGGTGAACCGCATAGAACGGCGGGATGTACTGGTGCATGAAATCGATGACCCGGTCCTGCGCACGCTCGGACGAGTAGTCTTCACAGACCTTCTTGTCCCGGCGGTAGTAGCTCACGCTGTTGGCCAGGGTCAGGTACATCAGGCAATAGCCATGGCACATGCCGTAATCCGGATTTTCTTCCAGGAACGATACCGAAGCGTCGAGGGCGTCATGCACGATGAAGTCATCGTCGGCGGCAAACACCATGTACGGCGTGGTGACTTGCTGTACGCCGTAGTCGAGCTTGGCCCGAATGCCCCAGTAACCGTATTGCGGCAGGTGCTGATAGTCGACCGAGGGGTACACGCCGTCGATGCCATCGGTGGCCTGGGTCGAAGAGTCCAGCACCAGAATCCTGCAAGGCAAGGTGCTGTAGAACTTCACCGCCCGGCGCGCAAAGGCCGGTCGGTTGTGGGTGATGAGTACCACCGTCAACAACTCGTTCAATGGTAACCCGCTTTCAGAACCGCACTTGCCTTGCATAATTTCTCCCCACAACCGGCGTATCGCCCGATGAACTCAACAATGATGTCGTTGCTTAACGAACCCGACGCAGATAGCCGTCCGGCGCCACGGTGATCAGCAGCTTGCTGTGAATCCGCGCATCGATTTCAAAGTCGCGGTTTTCTTCCAGGTAGGCCCAGACCGCAGTTTTCGGGTTGTCGCCCTTGCCCCACGGACGATCCGGGAAGGCATCTTCCGGCATGTCCTCGACCACGGTGTCCATCACCACGCAGTAGCTGCCGACCGACACCAGCGGCGCATACAGGCGCAACTCTTCGAGCACATGTTCGTGGGTGTGGTTGGAGTCCAGAACCACCAGCACTTTCTTGCCAGCCACCCGTGCACGCACTTCTTCAACGATGGCCGGATCGATGCTCGACCCCTGGATCATGCTGATCCGGCGCGCCATCGGGTGGGCTTCAATGGCTTCGCGGTTGTGTTGACGAATGTCGATGTCCACACCTAGCACTTCGCCGTGGCCGATCAGTTCCAGCATCGAGGCGTAAAACACCAGGGAGCCGCCGTGGGCGATGCCMGTTTCGACGATCACATCCGGGCGCAGGTCCCAGATGATTTCCTGCATGGCAACCATGTCCTGGGGAAACTGAATGATCGGCCGGCCCATCCAGCTGAAGTTGTAGGTGTATTTGTGCTTGGCCGTGACACCGACCCAGTCCAGCGACTCGGACTGAAGTTTTTTGTCCTGCTGCAAACCTTCGATGTTCTGGCTTACTTCTTCGCGAAACTGCTCATGAGGATTCATGCAAACGCTCCGATACGGGGTGTTGTTAGTTGAAAACCCGACCGTCCTGATAAGGGACAGCCTGAGTCTTGATAATTCGTGCGGGATTGCCGACGACGACTGCATAGTCGGGAACGTTCCGGGTGACCACGGCGCCGGCGCCGACCGTTGCCCAGCGACCAATGCGCAAACGCGGCAGAATGGTGGCGTTGGTGCCGATGAAAGCGCCGTCACCCACTTCGACGCAGCCGGCGATGGCTACGCCGGGCGCCATGAATACGCTGTGCCCGATCCGGCCTTCGTGCCCGACCAGGCTGCCGTAGCTGATGCTGCTGTTATCGCCCAGGGACACTTCGGCCTGAATGATCACGCCTTCCTGGAGGTAGTTGCCGGTGCCCATGCGCGTCATGCTCAGATCGATGCCGGGGTGCAGGAAGTTGCCCAGTGTTCCGCCGGCCTCGATGATTTGCCGGGTGGTCTCGTAACGGGTTTTGGTGTCGCGGGTGATCAGGTTCACGAAGTGCGTGTCGGGGCCTTTCAAGTCGGCCACACGCGCTACGCCACCGATCACCGGCACGCCATGAAACAGCGTGCCGTGCTTGGCTGCATCGTTGTCGAGAAAGGCAAACTCCATGGCAGGGTTGGCACGTTTGACGGAGCCAATCATTCGCACGGCTTCAGGGTTTGCCGCGCCCAACAGGTAGACCTTCACAGCACATTCCTTTGCTGGCAGACCGTGCGAATCACCTCGATCACCCGCTGTTGATCGGCGTCGGTCATGTCGTGGTAGCTCGGCAGATTGATCGCCCGTTCCGATAGCGAGAAAGCCATCGGCGTGTGCACCGGCTTATCGGCAAACATCGGCAGCGCCGACAATGGCCAGAAAAATACCCGCGCATCGATATCCGCCGCTTGAAAGGCTTCGATCAACAGTTCACGGGTAATTCCGGTGCTTTCCTGGAATACCACGGTGGGCATCCAGTAACCGTTCCTGGAATGCTCCGGTTGCGGGTTCATGGACAACAACGGGATATCCAGCAGTCCCTGGGCATACCGGTCGAAGATCGCGCGCTTGCGGGCAATCAGCTCATCGACCCGTTCGATCTGGGCACAACCGATGGCAGCCTGCAGATTGCTCATCTTGTATTTGAAGCCGATGAAATCCGGCCAGAATTGACGCGTGCTGCCACTGACCCGACCGTGGTTGGAGAGTGTCAGCACCCGCTCGTACAGCGCCTTGTCCGAGGTCACGAAAATCCCGCCTTCCCCGGTGGTCATGGTCTTGGTGCCATGAAAGGAGAAGGCGCCGAAGGCCCCCAACGACCCCGCAGCTTTACCACGCCATTGCGAGCCGATGGCTTCGGCAGCGTCTTCGATGACCGCAATCCCGTGCTCGCGACCGATCGCAAGCAGCGCGTCCAGATCGCACAGGTTGCCGTACAAATGCACCGCCACGATGGCTTTGGTCCGCGGCGTAATGGCTTGCCGAACCTGCTCCGGGTCCAGGCACCAGCTGTCCGGCAACACGTCGACAAAAACCGGCGTCGCGCCCAGGTAATCGATAGGGGCCGCCGAGGCGATCCAGTTAGTGTTGGCCAGAATCACTTCATCGCCTGGGCCAATTCCCAGTGCAGCCATGCCCATGTGCAAGGCGCCAGTACAGCTGGAGGTCGCGATGGCATAGGGCACGCCCATGTGCTGCGCGAAGGATTTCTCGAAACGCGTAATGTATTCGTAGCAACGCTCGCCCCAGCCATGCTGCACAGCATCCAGCACGTACTTGGCTTCCAGCTCGCCCACACTGGGCTTGGTGTAGTGAATTCGGCTCATCTGAAGCTCAACTCCGGAATGGCAACGACAAAACGCCCGCCCCAACTGCGGACAACGGCGTATTGCTGGGTGATCTCGTCCAGCAGGTTCCATGGCAGCACCAGGACATAGTCCGGTTTCTCGATTTCAATCCGCTTGGGAGACACCACCGGAATGCGACTGCCCGGCAAGAACTTGCCTTGCTTGTGCGGACTGGCATCCGCGACCCAGGCCAGCAGGTCTGGCTTGACCCCGGCATAGTTGAGCAAGGTATTGCCTTTGGCGGCGGCGCCATAACCGACTACGCGTTTGCCCTCGGCCTTGGCCTGCAAGAGGAAACGCAGCAGTGCGTGTTTGATCTGTTCCGCGGCCGGGGCCAGGGTCGTGTAGTAAGCAGCGGTTTTGACTCCGGCCGCCTGCTCGACCTGCAACTGTTGTTGCACGGCAGGCGTTACTTCACGGCGCACACCCTCGGCACGCTGCACGAACACCCGCAGTGAGCCGCCATGGGTCGGCAACTCGCTGACATCGAAAACTTCCAGGCCATTGCGCTCGCACAAACGCTGCACGGCAGTCAGCGACAGATAGGAATAGTGCTCGTGGTAAAGGGTGTCGAACTGTTGCCCGGCCATCAGCGTCAGCAACTGCGGAAACTCGAACGTCGCCACGCCCGTGGGCTTGAGCAGCGTCGCGAAACCGCTGAGGAAATCATTGATGTCCGGCACATGCGCCAGCACATTGTTGGCGGCCATCAGGTCCGCGCCCCAGCCTTCGCTCAGCAACTGCGAGGCGCTGTCGCGACCGAAGAACAGCTCGCGTATGTCCAGGCCTTTTTCCCGCGCGGCCTGTGCTGTGCTGCGGGTCGGCTCGACGCCGAGGCAACGGATACCGCGTTGTGCAACGTACTGCAGCAAGTAGCCATCGTTGGCGGCAATTTCCACGACACGGCTGTCGGCGGTCAGCCCGAAACGCTCGACCATCTCGGCCACATACCGCTCGGCATGGGCCAGCCAGGTGCTGGAAAAGGAACTGAAGTAGGCATAGTCGGCATCGAACAGACTGTCGGCGCGGGTGTAGTCCTCGGTCTGCACCAGCCAGCATTCCTGGCAGACCGCGACTTTCAACGGGACCCACTGCTCGGCCTGTTCCAACTGCTCGGCCCGCAGGTACGCGTTGGACGGCGGCGAGGTGCCCAGATCGATCAACGGCAACGCCAACGGGGTGCCGCAACCTCGGCAGTTCATAGACGCACTCCAGGGAATTGGTCATCCAGCCAGGGATGAGCAGCATCCCGGGTCGACAGATTTTTGACAGGCTCGGGCCAGGCAATCGCCAGACGCGGATCGAGCACCGACAGGCCGCCCTCGTGATCCGGGGCGTAATCGGCGCTGTGCAAATAGAGCAGCTCGGCATCGTCGCTCAAGGTCTGAAAGCCATGGGCGAAGCCGGCGGGAATCAACAGGCTGCGACCATCACCGGCGCGCAGGTGCTCGGCGTGCCACTGCAAGAAGGTCGCCGAATCCGGTCGCAGGTCGACCGCAACATCCCAGACTTCACCGCGCAGGCAGGTGATCAGTTTGGCTTCCGGGGCCTGGGCATTCTGATAATGCAAACCGCGCACGCTGCCGCGCTCGCGGGTGCAGGACTGGTTGATCTGACGAATATGGAACGGCTCGCCAAAGGTGCTCAGGCTGCCCTCGCAGAACAGCCGGGCGAAGTGCCCGCGCTGATCTTCATGGCGTTTGTGCTGAACACTGAACAAGCCCTGGAGGGGCAACGCACTGATGCGAAATTCGCTCACAGCAGCCCCCGATACAGGTTCAGCTGGTGCAGCGTGATGGAACGCATGTCGTCGCCGTTTTCCCAGGCCAGGTGCCAATCCAGGGTATGCGTCAGACAGTCTTGCAGCGACCAGCGCGGCTGCCAGGCCAACAACTGACGGGCGCGACTGCTGTCCAGGCGCAACAGGCCGGCCTCATGCAACTCGCTCGGTTCGACGCGCAAACCGCGCGCGTGCGGCCAGCGTCTGGAGAGCAGCTCGACCACTTCACCGACGCTGCACATGTCGCCTTCACTCGGTCCGAAGTTCCACGCACCGGCGAATTGCGGACCGTGCTCATACAAGCCCGCCGCCAGTTGCAGGTAACCGGCCAGCGGTTCCAGTGCATGCTGCCAAGGGCGAACGGCTTGTGGATAACGCAGGGTCACCGGCTCATTCGCCGACCACGCCTTGAGCACATCGGGAATCAGACGTTCCGGGGCGAAATCGCCGCCACCGAGCACATTTCCGGCACGCGCCGTGGCCAGTGCCAGACCGTGTTCGGCATGCCGTTCGGCCGGGAAAAACGAGGCTGCGTAAGACTGCGCCAACAATTCGCAACAGGCCTTGCTGCTGCTGTAAGGATCATGGCCACCAAGGGCTTCGTTTTCACGATAGGGCCACAGCCATTCCTGATTGGCGTAGACCTTGTCGGTGGTCACCAGCACGCACGCGCGCACCCCGCCGATTTGACGAATCGCTTCCAGCAGATTGAGCGTGCCCATGACGTTGCTCGAGTATGTCCCGAGCGGATCGCGGTAGCCTTCGCGCACCAGCGGCTGCGCCGCCAGATGCAGGACGATTTCTGGCTGAGCCTCGGCGATCAGTTCCAGCAAGGCCGCCAGATCGCGCAAATCACCACGCTGATCGTTGATGCCTTCAGCAACGTGCGCCAGTTCGAACAGACTCGGTTCGGTGGACGGGTCCAGGGCAAAGCCTGTGACCTCAGCCCCCAGGCTTTGCAGCCACAGCGTCAACCAACTGCCTTTGAAACCGGTGTGACCGGTGACCAGTACCCGCTTGCCGCGCCAGAATTGCGAACTCAGTCCCACTGCTTCCATGGGGCCTCCCCGCTCTGCCACAGGTGCTCCAGATGATTCTTGTCACGCAGGGTGTCCATCGGGTGCCAGAAACCGTCGTGCTGGAACGCGTTCAGTTGTCCCTCGGCCGCCAACGTCATCAGCGGTTCGGATTCCCAAACTGTCTCGTCGGCTTTGATCAGCGACAGCACTTTGGGCGACAAGACAAAGAAGCCGCCGTTGATCCAGCCGCCATCACCGCGAGGCTTCTCGGTGAAGCCGCGCACCAGATCACCGTCGCGCTCCAACGCGCCGTAACGTCCGGGTGGCTGCACCGCCGTGACCGTCGCCAGCTTGCCGCTGCTCAGGTGAAAATCCACCAGCGCACCAATATTGAGGTCCGAAACACCGTCGCCATAGGTAAAGCAGAACGCTTCCTGATCTTCCAGATAGCGGCTGGCACGACGCAAACGGCCACCGGTCATGGTTTCTTCGCCGGTGTCGATCAAGGTGACACGCCAAGGCTCGCTGTAGTTCTGGTGAACATCCATGCGGTTGTTCGACATGTCGAAGGTGACGTCAGAGGTGTGCAGGAAGTAGTTGGCGAAGAAGTCCTTGATCGCGTAGCCCTTGTAGCCGAGGCAAATCACGAAGTCGTGAATTCCGTGCGCGGAATACTGCTTCATGATGTGCCAGAGAATTGGCTTGCCGCCGATCTCGATCATCGGCTTGGGCTTGAGGTGCGACTCTTCGCTGATCCGCGTGCCCAGGCCACCCGCCAGAATAACTGCCTTCATCTTGTCCCCTCTTGTTCGTCACAGGGCCAGCCCAAGCCCTACAAGGCTTTGCGACCATCTGGATAAATCGTATGAGGCTGCACCCATCACTCTCTGGCTGCACCGCACATGCTCGATTTATGGCGATTTTGAGGGGGACTTGCAGGAAACGCGCCAGCTAGCGCTGACACGGGAACTGTCGCAGGCGGCGATCTTTTGATTGCGCCTTGAAAAGATCGCCGCCTGCATCAGCTACGGACATCACCCACCCGCAATGAAGTGGCTCGCCTTCACCACTCAACAGGCCGAGCGTTAGCTCGCCTGCAGCTCTTGATCTTGATCCACCCGCCCCTTCGGCAGGCCGAGTGGAGGCGTTCATCAGGGGGAAGGCGCGCAGCGCCGTTCGACGCAGTCGAACACATCGAGAGGAGGTCGTCGCGAAGCAGACCGTAGGCGATGCCCCCTGATGAGTGCCGGAGCAAGGGTACGCCGAGCCTAGGTGAGGTGCCGTACGCTTGGGGCGAAGCCTTTTGGTTCCTTTTTGGCGTTTGAAAAAGGGACTCGCCGTCAGGGCGAAACCGTAAGTGGCCGTTACCGCAGGAATGGATATGTACACCTGCAAGAGACTGGTCGGCTTTCAGGCCGCCTTCGCGAGCAGGCTCGCTCCCACAGTTGGACTGTGTACATCTGCGAGAGATGGGTCGGCTATCAGGCCGCCAAGGTCAATAGATCGCAGCCTTCGGCAGCTCCGAAGGCTGGCGGTATCAGTCGGCCAACCAGCCGTTTTCCCAGTACCGCACGTTATCCCCGCGCAGCATGTAGTCGCGCAGCACCGCTTCGCGCAGTTCATCGCCCATGCGGTAGCTGGCATCCGGGTCCGCCAGGTGCATGCGGATGGCTTGCAACCACTCATCGGTGCTGTTGCTGACAACCCGAGTGCACGGCAGATAACCCCGATAGGCCTCGGTATCGGTACACACCACCGGGTAGCCGCAAGCACCGTACTCCAACAGGCGCAGATTGCTCTTGCAGTCGTTGAAGATATGAAACTCCAGCGGCGCCAGCGCCAGGTCGAGGTTCAGGCTGGCCAGCTTCGCCGGGTAGACACTGAGGTCGATCACGCCATGGAACTCATGCATGTAAGGCAGCAACTCTTCAGGGCACATGCCGAAGAACACCCAATCCACCTCGTTGGCCAGCTCGCGAACGACGTCGGCGATGATCGCCAGGTCGCCCGAGTGGCTGGTACCGCCCCCCCAGCCTACCCGTGGCTTTTTCGAGGTGCGGCGCTGGCTGCGCAGGCCATCCCAAAGATGAGTGGCGAGCATGTTCGGCACGACCCGAATGTCGTGATGCATCGACGACAACGCATCGGCCAGTGGCTGGGTCGACACCACCACCCGATCGCACAGGCCAATGCCGCGACGGACCAGACGCTCCATCTCGACGTGGTCCGGCATATTACGAATATGCGCGTTCTTCTTCGGCGCCTTGATGACATAGTCATCAAGTTCGTAAATCAGTCGGGCGTTGGTGTAGGGCTTGAAGGCGGCGATCTCGTTGACCGGCCCTTCACTGTAGCGCCCTTGCAGGATGATGACGTCCGGCGCCTCACGCTCGATCTCGATGATCGACGGCAGGTCGTAGTAGATCCGCCCGGTCGCCCGACCCGCCTTCTCCAGTTCGACCAGCGGCTGGATCGCCCGATAGTGACCGACCGCCGAGGAGTTGACCGGCAGCGCCATGATGTTCGGTAACTGGCGAACGGAAAACGGGCTCCAGCCGGTGCGCAAGCCTGGCTCCAGGCTGTAACTGGAACCGCCCAGGGTATTGAGCATCAGATTCGGGTTGTACGCCGGGTCGCGAGCAACAATGGGCAACCAGCGCCGGTAGAAGGTTTCCTGCTCTTGCGTGCGTTGCGCCAACTCGGCTTTGTCCGGTACGACAGCAGGCTGTGTCCCGAGGGCCAACTGGGCGTACGGCGTCCACACCACCAGATAGCCGTTCTGACGGACCCGCAAACACAGGTCCACCTCGTTGAGGGTCAAGGCAAAATCCTGCGCCTGCAGCCCGCCGACACTCTCGAATATTGCCTTGCGCACCATCAGGCAATCGGCACCGACAGCGCTCAGGTCCTGAACCACCTGCAAGCGGTGCATGTAGCCCGCCGCGTTAAGCGAGTCGGCGAAAAACGGTGAAGCGGCCGGCCCTTGCAGCCCGAGAATCAGGCCGGCATGCAGCACGCAACCGTCAGGATTGAACAGCTTGGCCCCGACGACACCGACTTCTGGACGCTGCGCATGATTGAGCAACTCACCCAGCCAGTCCGCACGGGTGACCACCACATACGGGTCGAGCATCAGCAGGTATTCACCGCGAGCCTGCTGCGCCGCAAAGTTGCGCGTCGCCGCGACATTCCCCTGCTGCGGATACGTCAGCACCCGCAACCGGTCACTGCCCAACCGGGCCATGGCGCTCAGCCACTCAAGCGTCTGCGCAGACTCACTGCCGTTGTCGACCAGCAGCAACTCGTACTCGCTATAGGCAGTTTTCTCCAACAGGCTTTCGACACACCGCTGCAGCACTGCCAACTGGTCCTTGCAGACAATGATGATCGACACCAGCGGCCGCTCGGCGTGCAGGTAATCGACACGATTGAGCAAGGTAAAACTGCCCTGGCGAATCTCATGGGCAACGCCCAATCGCTGAAGATGCGCCTCCAACACTTGCGGGTTGAGCTCAATGACGTCGGGCAGTGCCAGCCACTGCGCGAGACCGAGCATCGACTCCAGCATCACCTCGGCAATATGTTCGACCACCTCGACGCCATCGCCCTCGACCATGCGCCACAGCACATCGTGAGGCGCCAGTTCGCCGTAACGTGAATCGAAGCCACCCAGCGCCAGGAAACGTTCGCGCTGAAAGGCCAGGGATCGCCCGACATAGGGATAACTGCGCATCAGGTCCAGGTTGAAATCCGGCTTGAAGACCGGGTCTGCCGACTCACCGTCGCGCAATCCGCCTTCGTCGCCATACACACACAATGCGCTCGGTGACGCACTGACACGCTCGGCCAGCAGCAACAGCGCCGGCTCCACCAGACGATCGCCGGCACGCAGCAGATAGAACCAGTCAACCCCGTCGAGTTGCGCCAGCAATGCGTTGAGCTGCGCACACCGATCCTCCTGCAACGGCAGATTGAACACCCGCTCATCGAGCTGCGCTTCGGTACACGCGCTGGACAACACCAGAATCAACTCCGGCGCATATAGCTGACCGGCCAGGCTTTCAAGGGTCAGATCCAGGGCAGCACGACCGGCCTGATCATCGATGATGATCGGGACGATTTTTGGCTGTCGCGACCAACCGGCCACGGTTTCCGGCAACAGACGTCGCTGGGTATCACTGAGTGTGCGACAGGCCAGCCATTGCGCGTACAGCTGGGAAAAGCTCTCGCTGGCGATTCCCACCCGATACTCCTGGCTGGCCTGGCGATTCCCCAGCGTCCGACTCAGGGGTAACTCATCCCAGACTCGCGGCGCCTCTTCGGCCCGGCTCAGTGGCAGGTAACGAACCCAGCCTCCGGCAGGAGCGCCCTCGCCACCGCGAACCTTGAGCATTTGCACCAGCCAGTGCTTCTCCAGCTCCGCCGCCTCTTTCATCGGCTGCTGACGAATCAAACGCTCCGGATACAACCGCTCGACACTCAACACGTAGTTGAGTTGCGCCATGTTGCCCCGCCGCATCAGGCAGATGTACAAGGCCAGATCAAGCGACGCGACAAAGCAATGGCCAGGTTGAGTCAAGGCCGGCATCAGTTCCTGCACATCCTTGCGGCGGAACAGCGCACTGCTGAAGCCACCGAGGAAGTTGACCGGGTAGCTCTCGAAAATCGCCAGCAGGTCATCGCCCTTGAATATCCCGCACACCGGCGACAGCGTGCTGTTCTCCAGGCGCGAGGGCAGCGGGTGATCATCCGCATCCCAGAACACACGCTGGGCCAGCACCAGATTGATGTCCGCCTGCTCGCTCAAGACCTGCGCCTGGCGCTCGATACACGCAGGCGACAGCTGATCGTCATCGCAGAGAAACTTGATGTACTCGCCCCTTGCCTCGCCCAGGCACGCCAGCAGATTGCCGACAAACCCCAGCGTCTGCGGGTTTCGTACATACCGCACACGTTCTGCCGCGTCGCCCGCCAGCGACTCGACAACCTGCTTGATCTCATCGCCGCGACTGTCGTCGCACACAATGATTTCGAGGTTGGCGTATTGCTGGATCACAGCGCTGCGCAGCGCCCGAGCGAAGAAGCGTGGATTGAAGGCGGGAATGACGAGGCTGACTAACGGGACTGGATTCACGGTGGGGCTCTCAAGCGGAGGATGCTCACCCGGTCGGGTGAGCCCCTGAAACCGCTGAAAAAAGGCGATTGGTATTCGGCGGTTTACGGCCGGGCGCTTTCGCGCCAGGCCCCTTTAGATCTTGTTGAACAGACCCAGCTGACTGATTTTGCTGAACGMCAGTTGCGCGGCCTGCAACATGGTTTGCTGCAACGTCAGACGGGTCATGACTTCGGCCGGATCAGAGTCGCGGATAGCCGACTGGCTGGTGGTGTTGGCCAGGACGAGACTCTGGTTGGTGGTCGTCTGATCATCCAGGGCCTGACCACGCACGCCCACAGCTGTGATTGCCGACCCCAACTGCGCCGAAGCAGCGTCCAGGTTGGCCATGCCCGACGCGACGGCTGCCTGCATTTTTTGCAAGGCAACCGGAT
Source organism: Pseudomonas sp. 05N432 (assembly GCF_056396945.1). Classification (NCBI taxonomy): domain Bacteria; kingdom Pseudomonadati; phylum Pseudomonadota; class Gammaproteobacteria; order Pseudomonadales; family Pseudomonadaceae; genus Pseudomonas; species Pseudomonas sp. 05N432. The sequence goes on from NZ_JBFTMM010000009.1 coordinate 177,786, forward strand.
TGTTATCCGCCGGAGTACTCAACGCCGCTTGCAACTGCCCCAGGGTGTCCAGAACGTTCTGGGTCTGGTGGTTGTTAGCCTGGACAACAAACTGATCGCCGGCTGCCGGAGTACCGCCGAACGTAAACGTAACCCCTGCTGCTGTCGCCGTAGAACCGGCCATGGTGCCCGACGATACCGGCTTGCTGGTCGCCGTGATCGGCGATGCATAAAGATCGTAAGCCGTGGCACTGGTGAACTTGAGAATCGCACCACCAGTCGGGAAGGTGCTGTTATAGGCAGTCGGGTTGCTCTGGGTAGCCCCCGAGATAACCGCCGTCGATGGGTTGCCTGGGCTGCGCGACGTATTGATGGTGTCCGGCTTGACCGACAACTGGAAGCTATGGCCGGCAATCACCGCATCCGGAACGGTATCGCCAGGCTTCAGATTGATGTTCAGGTTCAGGTCCACACCGCGGAAACTGACCGCCTGGTTAGACGCGTCTTTATTGCTGATCACACCGTTCTGGCTGGCCTCGGCAGTGACATCGTTACCCAGCGCATCAGTGATCTGCAGTTGGGTACTGCTGACAAAATTCACGGTGTAAGGTTGACCGGCGGTGAACTTGGAATCGAACGTTGCGCTGTTGCTGATCTGTCCGTTGGACAGCGTCACCCGACCGTCATCCACCGCAGGTGCGGTCATGGTGGCCAGAGAGCGACTGGTGTTGGTCGCCTTCTGGAAGGCATCCCAACCAGTGATGTTGCTGGCAACCGACATGGAGTCGCCGATGGCCAGGCTCACGTCGGACTGGTCACCGTTGTAGCTGTAGGTGCCATCGGAATTTGCCGTGTACGGAGGCGTACTGGTTTTGGAGCCGGCGAACAGGTAGTTACCGTCGGCATCCTGACTGTTCATGAGGCCCAGCACCTGATTCTGAATCTGCCCCAACTCCTGGGCCGCAGCCTTACGGTCCGCATCGGTCTGCGTGCCGTTGTTGGCGCCCACCGCCAACTCCTTGGCCCGCTGCAAGGCAGTGCCAATGGCGCTCAACGCTGTTTCGGCCTGGCTGTATGAACTCTTGAGGTTGCTGATGTTGCCGGCGTACTGATCCAGCATCGCGCTCTGTTGGCCGAGCTGAAGCAAGCGCGCAGCACCAATCGGATCATCGGCGGCGGTGTTGACCTTGGTCAGGCTGCTCGCTTCGGCACTGGTCTTGATTGCATTGTTGTAATTACGCTGATAGTTGGCAGCGGTCGTTTCGTAATACTGGGCGGTAGAAATGCGCATGAATTACGACTCCTTAAAGACTGTTGATCAGCGTGCTGAAAGTTTCCTGCGCAGCCTTGATGATCTGCGATGAGGCTGTGTAGTACTGCTGGTATTTCACCAGGTTGCCGGACTCTTCATCGAGGTTGACACCCGACAGGGCATCGCGGGCATTCTTGGCACCGGTCAGAATCACCGTGGCGGCATCGCCGTCAGACTTGGCCTGAGCCGCCTGGGCGCCAACGTTGGACACCAGTTTGCCGTAGGCGTCCGAGAGGCTGAGCCCCTTGCTCACCGAGCCGGTATCCACCGTTTGCTTGGTCTGCAAACCGACCAGAGCGGTGCTGTTGCGGTTGTCCGAAGAGTTGGCACCGGTCAACGAAATACTGAAGCTCTCACCGGCAGCAGGCGAACCATTGACCGTTGTTTGAACCGAGAAGGTCTTCTGTACCGCAGGCACGACCGAGTTGTCCATGATCGCAGCACCCGTGCTATCGACCATGTTCACTTGCAGGTTCAGGGTATTGCTTTGACCGGGAACGATGGTGCCCGCGCCCATGCTCACGCCCTTGGCATCGTAAAGCTTATAACCCTGAGTCCCGGCACCGGCAGGATCGAACACCACTTTGACCGGCGTCGAATACTGGAGCCCGGTTTGCAGGTCGGCATTGGCCGCTGGATTGTAGATATCCAGGGTGCTGGTCAACGTCGGCTGGGTATAGGTGCCTTTGTTGTTCGCACTGGCGACACCGCTCAGAGGCGCAGCCGCGGCGAGCTTCTTCGGATCGGTGATCACCGTCTGGATATCACTGGCGCCGCTACGGGTCGGCGTTACCTTGAAGGTATCGCCGGCGCTCATGGCACCGCCACCATTGAGCGTCATGCTGAAGCCGTCGATCACCGGAGGTGGTGTGGTGGTGGTGCTGAAGGCGCCCATGTTGGTGCCATCGGAGCGCGTGACGCTGTAGTTCGTGGCGCTGGTGAAGGTCACCTGATAATCGCTGGTCGTCAGCTTGCCCGTGTCGTTGATAGTGACATTGAGGTTGCCGGAACCGGCGCTGTTACCCGCCTGGGCAATGCTGCGCTGCGAGATCAGCGTGGCACTGTTGATGTTGTTGAAGATTGCCGAACCGAAATCGCCGTTCTGATCGATGCCCTGCGCCTGCTGCTGGTTCATCTGATCGGCGGTGACCAGCGCGATGCGTCCCAACTGATTGATTGCCGGGTTGAGTACGTCGCTGCGATAACTCAGCAAGCCACCGATCTGCCCGGTCGTTAGTACCGACGTAATATCAATGACGCTCGAACCGCGATTCAACTGGAGCGTCGACTGAGTCGGATCCGTCTTGCCCGGTACGGTTTCCAGGGTGTTAGTGGTGCTGCCCATCACCAACGGCTGACCGCTGCCGATGTAGACATCGTAGTTGGTGCCGCGCTCGACAACCTGTGCACCGACCAGTTCGGAAAGCTGACGGACCGCCTCGTTACGCTTGTCGAGCAGGTCACTCGGCCCACTGCTGTTGCTGGTGTTGCTACCCGACGTTTGAGAAATTTGCTGGTTGTACTGGGCGATCGTGGTCGCCAGCTTATTGACCTGGGAGGCCATGTCCGCGAGGTTGGAGTTGATGCCGGTGTTCTGGTCGGTCAACTGCTTGGAAATCGAGTTGAAGCGATCACTCAGGGTCTTGGCATTGGTCATCGCCGATTGGCGGGACGCATCATCGGTAGGCTTGGTCGCGACAGCTTGCAGGGAAGTGAAGAACTTCTGCAGTGAACCACTGAGACCGGTATTGCTGTCGGACAGCATCGTGTCGACCGGAGTGACCTGCCCCAGATAGGACGAAGCCTGACCATTAAGCGAAGTGGTGGTCTGCAACTGGGTGTCGAGGTAGGCGCTATACACCCGACGCACGTCCGCCAGGGTCGTGCCCGTGCCGATGAATACGTTATTGCCGTACTGAATAGAGGACTTGCTGCTCTGTACGGTTTGCTGACGCGAGTAGCCGGCCGTATCAACGTTGGCAATGTTATTGCCGGTCACCGCCAAAGACGATGAGGCCGCATTCAACCCCGACATCCCGATATTGAGCAAACTCATGATTCAGACCTTATACCTTATGCCTATAAAGGCGTCGTGGAAGAGCCCGCCGCAGCGTAGTTCTGGTAACTCTTCATCTGCTTGGCAATCTGCGAAATCTTGCTGGCGTAGCCCGGGTCGGTTGCATACCCGGCCTTTTGCAACTCGCGTACAAACTGTTCTGGGTTATCGGCCGACTTCACAACATCTTGATAGCGATTATTGGTTTGCAGCAATGTCACAAGGTCATGGAAGCTGTCCTTGTAAGAGGCGTAGGAACGGAACTCGGCCGTCTCCTTGACCATCTCGCCATTCCTGAATTCGCTGGTGATCGCCCGCGCCGAATCGCCCTTCCAACTGCTGCCAGCCTTGATGCCGAACAGGTTGTGACTGCTGCTGCCATCCTGGGCGCGCATGACCGATTTACCCCAACCGGTTTCCAGGGCCGCCTGGGCCACCAGATAACGCGGATCGACGCCAATGCGGTCGGCGGCTTCCTTGGCCATCGGCATCATCGTATTGACGAATTCGTCGGCAGAGCTGAAGGCTTTCTTCGCCGGTGCCAACGGAATTTGAGCCATGGCACGACCATAAATCTGCATCCGCCCGTTCGATCCCGAGTCCGTTTGCGAGGCCAGCCAATCGCCATTGAACAGGGGACCGGAACCGGTCTTCGTGCCTTGAGGCGCCTGAATGTTGTTGAGCGCCGTTGCGGCCGTCGATGCCGACGGCACCAGGCCGGCGAGCAAGCGGTCCGCGAGTTTCGGCGGCAGCGCCAGACGACGCTGATTGAGCATCGCCACATCATTGCGGTGTCCATCGAGCGACTGCTGCGGTGGGCTGATCGCACGCGACGCCCACAACGGCCGCTGACCATTGAGCCGCGACAACGGCCCTTCGGTGCCCACCGTACCGGCAGCCACCGGCGTTGATACCGCCGCTTTCGCCGCTTCCTGCTTGGCCGCAGACATCGCCGCCGCCTCACCCGGCGCCAGCGGTTTGTTCTTCGACATCTGGCGCATCAACACGTCGGCCAGACCGATACCATGCCCCTGGCGAGACATGGAAACCGCCAGCTGCTGGTCGTACATTTCCTGGTACTGCTTGGCTGCAGGCGTGTTGAGCGGATTGTCCTTGCCCAGGGTCTCGGTGGCCGAGCGCATGGACTTGAGCATCTCGCTGAGGAACAGCGACTCGAACTCCTGCGCCACCTTGCGCATGTTCGCATCGCTGTTCTTGTCACCGACCTTGAGCTGGTTAAGCCGGTTCAGGTCCGAGTACGAACCCGAATCGCCGCTGCTGACCAACCCGCTCTTGTGAAGATCCATGTTCGCCATATCAGATCACGATCAGGTCGGCTTGCAGTGCGCCAGCCTGCTTCAATGCTTCAAGGATCGCCATCAAGTCACCCGGCGCCGCGCCGACCTGATTCACCGCACGGACAATCTCGTCCAGCGTGGTGCCAGGGCCAAACTTGAACATCGGCTTGGCTTCTTGCTGGGCATTGACCCGGGACCGCGGCACGACTGCGGTCTGACCGTTGGACAAAGGCCCTGGCTGGCTGACGATCGGGTCTTCGGTGATGGTCACGGTCAGGCTGCCGTGAGTCACGGCGGCCGGTGAAACCTTGACGTTCTGGCCGATCACGATAGTGCCGGTCCGCGAATTGATGATGACCTTGGCCACCGCCTGGCCCGGATCGACTTCGAGGTTTTCCAGGATCGACAAGTAGTCGACGCGCTGGCTCGGGTCGAGCGGCGCGGTAACGCGGATTGAACCGCCATCAATCGCCTGCGCAACACCAGGGCCGAGCATGTTGTTGATCTTGTCGACCACGCGCTTGGCAGTGGTGAAGTCGGAGCGGTTGAGGTTCAGGGTCAGGCTGTTGCCCTGATTGAAACCGCTCGGCACCGAACGCTCGACCGAAGCACCACCCGGAATGCGACCCGCCGACGGAACGTTGACGGTGATCTTCGAACCGTCGCGACCTTCAGCATCAAAACCACCGACCACCAGGTTGCCCTGGGCGATCGCATAGACGTTACCGTCGATACCCTTGAGCGGCGTCAGCAGCAAGGTGCCGCCGCGCAGGCTCTTGGAGTTGCCGATCGAGGATACGGTGATGTCGACCTGCTGACCCGGCTTGGCAAACGCCGGCAAATCGGCGCTGACCGACACCGCAGCAACGTTCTTCAACTGCACGTTGCCGGAGCCAGCCGGCACCTTGATGCCGAACTGCGAGAGCATGTTGTTGAAGGTCTGCAGGGTGAACGGGGTTTGCGTGGTCTGGTCACCCGTGCCGTTAAGCCCGACGACCAGGCCGTAGCCGATCAATTGGTTGGAACGCACGCCCGAAATACTGGCGATGTCCTTCAACCGCTCGGCCTGAACGCCGAGGGAGGTGGACAGCAATAACACGGCCGCCATCAGGTGCTTGAAATTAAACATGAGTCGTTTCATCACCTAGAAAGGGAACAGCGGGCTTAAGAAGAAACGGTCGAACCAGCCTGGCTGACTCGCGTCGGCAAACGAACCGGTGCCCGAATAGGTGATCCGTGCATCAGCGATACGCGTCGACGGTACCGTGTTATCGGTAGCGATATCGTCTGCCCGGACCAGACCGGCAATGCGCACCAGTTCATCACCGGTGTTGAGGGTCATCCACTTCTCGCCACGCACGGCAATGATGCCGTTGGGCAGCACGTCGGCAACGGTGACGGTGATCGAACCGGTCAGGCTGTTGCCCTGCCCTGCCTTGCTGTCGCCCTTGGTGGCGCGGTCACCGTTGTAATTGGCACCCAGACTCAGGGGACTGTTGGCGGCCGGAGTGCCACCGAACAACGAGGTCAGACCGATTCCGGCCTTGCTGGTCTTGTCCACCTGGGAGTTGGCGTTTTTACTGGCCTGGGTCTTTTCGTTCAGGGTGATGGTGATGATGTCACCGACCCGGAACGCCTTGCGGTCGCTGTACAGGTTCTGCTCGAAACCGGCCTGATAGATCGAGCCGTTGTTTGCCGCTGCAGGCAGCGGTGTACGAGGCAACACGGGCGCGTAGTACGGGTCATTGGGCTTCGGCGTCGGACCGACGCAGCCCGCGAGCACGGCGATCCCACTCAATGCGAGAACAGATACAAAGCGATTCATGACCCTACCTCACGGTGTTGCAGGCGGCTTCATGCCGCCTCATAGACTTGATTACAGATTCTGCGTTACGAACGAGAGCATCTGGTCGGCGGTAGAAATCACCTTGGAGTTCATCTCGTAGGCGCGTTGAGTGGTGATCATGTTGACCATCTCTTCAACGGTGCTGACGTTGGAGGTTTCCAGGGTGTTCTGCAGCGTGGTGCCAAAACCGTTCAGGCCCGGCGTACCGATTTGCGGCGCACCACTGGCGGCGGTTTCCTGGAACAGGTTGTTGCCCATCGCCTGCAGACCGGCCGGGTTGATGAAGTCGGCGGTTTGCAGGTTGCCGATCACTTGCGCGGCAGCAGCGCCTGGAACGGTGATCGACACGGTGCCGTCACGACCGACCGTGAAGGTCTGTGCGTTGTTCGGAATGACGATGGCCGGCTCCAGGGCGAAGCCGCTGGCGTTGACGATCTGGCCATTGGAGTCCAGGTGGAACGTACCGTCACGGGTGTAGGCGGTCGTGCCATCCGGCTGCAGGATCTGGAAGAAACCGCGACCGTCGACCGCCATGTCCAGCGGCTGGTCGGTGGTTTGCAGGCTACCGGCGGTGAAGTTTTTCTGAGTGCCGACAATGCGCACACCGGTACCCAATTGCAGACCCGACGGCAGTGCGCTGTCCTGAGTCGACTGGGCGCCTGGCTGACGCTTGATCTGGTACAACAAGTCCTGGAACTCGGCACGGTCACGCTTGAAACCCGTGGTCGATACGTTTGCCAGGTTGTTGGAAATAGTCGTCAGGTTGGTGTCCTGGGCGGACAGACCTGTTTTGGCAACCCATAGAGCCGGAAGCATTCAATTCTCCTCGTGCGCCTGTTTTACGGCGCGACGTTCTGATAATTAGCTGATCTGCAAGACCCGAGCCATGGCCTGGTCGTCGTCTTTGGCGGTGTTCATCATCTTGATGTGCAGCTCGAATTGCTTGGACAAGGCCAACACCGAGGTCATCTCTTCAACGGCGTTGACGTTGCTCGATTCAAGGAAGCCCGACACCAGTTGCACATTGGCATCGACCGGCGCCGGCTTGCCGTCGGCGGTATGGATCGAACCGTCCAGACCTTTGGTCATGTTCTTGATGTCCGGGTTGACCAGCTTGATGCGGTCGATTTCTGCGATGACGCGCGGACCTTCACCCATTGACCGAATGCTGATGGTGCCGTCCTGGCCGACTTCGATTTTCTGCTCGGGCGGCACGGCAATCGGGCCACCGTTGCCCATGACTGGCATGCCGTTGCCGGCGCGCAACACGCCCAGGGCGTCGACATTCAGGCTGCCGGTGCGCACATAGCTTTCACCACCGTTCGGATTCTGTACGGCAATCCAGCCGCTGCCCTGAACCGCTACATCGAGGTCGCGACCGGTTTCAATCATCGCGCCAGGCGAGAAGTCGGTGGCCGGACGTTCGGACAGGGCAAACGCTCGCGCCGGAAAGCTGTCGCCAAACACCGGCATCGACCGCGCCTGCTCCAGGTCTTTCTGAAAACCGTTGGTGGAGATGTTCGCCAGGTTGTTGGCATGAGCCTTTTGCGCCAGTGCGTTCTGGCTGGCGCCGGTCATTGCCACATAAAGGTACTTGTCCACAGTCTTTCCTCTGCATGTCGGACGTTTGCCGCCCACCGCTGTACTGCAGAGCCTCAAGCAATTTGCAGACCAACTTTTTTCTGGCGGCTTGCGGCCCGGCAAACAAAGGACTTGAGGGTTAACGAGGGGAAATTTGAAATGTATCGAAGTCGAAAAACCGGCGGTGTTATGCCGGTAGGTGGCAAAGGCTGATACTAAGGTTGCCTGCACTGCCGCCTTCGCGAGCAAGCCCGCTCCCACATTTGGAATGTATTCCCCTGTAGGAGCGGGCTTGCTCGCGAAGAGACCACCAGAGCCAATACAGTTTTTGGCTATGATTCGGTCTTGCCGACTTCATACTCACGTAGTTTGTTGGCGATAGTGGTATGAGAAACCCCGAGGCGCTTGCCCAAAAGGCGACTGCTCGGGTACTCGGCATACAGCCGCTCCAGCACCGCCTTTTCGAAACGCCCGACAATCTCGTCCAGCCCGCCTTCCAGCGAGAAATCCCCCAGAGGCTGGCGCACGCCGTAATCCGGCAGGCGAATATGCTCTGCCTTGACCGTGCCGCCGTCACACAGCGAAACCGCCTGAAACAGCACGTTCTCCAACTGCCGGACGTTGCCCGGCCAGTGGTAATGGCTGAGCCGCTCCATCGCCGCCGGTGCCAGCTTCGGTAGTGGACAACCAATCTGCCGACTGGCCTGATCGAGGAAGTGCTCGACCAGCGGCGTCAGACCGTCGAGGCATTCACGCAGCGGCGGAATATGCAGTGAAAGCACATTCAAGCGATGGTAAAGATCCTGACGGAATTCACCGCGGGCACACAGTTCAGACAAATCGACCTGGGTGGCGCAGATCACCCGCACATCCAGGTAAACCTCTTCATCACTGCCGACCCGACGGAAGCAACCGTCCTGCAAGAACCGCAGCAATTTCACCTGCAAGCGCGGACTCATTTCCCCCACACCATCGAGAAACAACGTACCGCCCGCCGTCAACTCCAGCAGCCCGAGCTTGCCTTCGGCCCGCGCCCCTTCGAACGCCCCCGGGCCATAACCGAACAGCTCGGTCTCGGCCATCGACTCCGGCAGCCCGGCGCAATTAAGCGCCATCAATGGCGACTGCCCGCGTGGGCTGGCCAGGTGACAGGCGCGGGCTAACAGTTCTTTACCGGTGCCGGTCTCACCCTCAATCAGCAGCGGCGCATCCAGTGGCGCCATGCGCCGCGCTTCACGCACCACCGCGGCCATGACTTTAGAACTCTGGAAGATGCTGTCGAAACCGCGCAACTCCTGCTTGCGCACGTTATAGATGCGTTCGCCGACCCGGTCCGCCCGGTGCAGCGTCAGCACCGCACCGGCCATGGCCTCGCTGTCGTCATGCTCCGATTGCAACGGCGCGATATCGGCCAGGAACACGTCGCCCTTGACCTTGACGCGCAAACCATTGATCCGCGACTTGTTGGCGCGTACCAGCTCCGGCAGATCGAAGTCCTCGGCATACCGCGACAAAGGAATGCCCGGCACCTCGTCCACCCGCACCCCGAGCAATTGCGCGGCGGCGCGGTTGGCCGCGACGATCGAGCCGCCCATGTCGATCGACAGCACCGGAAACTCCAGTGCGCCGAGCAAGGCATTCAGCTCCATATGCCGACGCTCGCTGGGCATCAGCCCTACGCGTTTGACGCCGAACACACCGGCGATGGCCTCGAACTTCGGACGCAGTGCCTGGAACTGAAGATTGATCAGGTTCGGGCAATGCAGGTAGATCGCGTTGCCATGTTCGCCGCCGACCTCACCTCGAGCTACGTTGATCCCGTACTCCACCAACAGGTTGAGAATGTCGCGCAGGATACCGATGCGGTTCTGGCAGTGGACTTTGATACGCATATAAAGGCCTGAACGATGGTAAATGAGGCGCGTGGCGAGGATTTTTCTGCCAAGGCGCGAAGTTTGTCGTCAAGATTATGTGACAGCCCAAGGCCTTTTCAAACCTGAAAATCTCAATACCTACGCCACAGCCACTCATCCGTAACGAATACTTTACGAAAATCAGGGAATTCTCCTACGCGCAACGTTCAAACCCTGCTGCAAGGTCGCACATTTCGAGTTATCTCTAGGTCCATAGGCAACAAGACATAACAAGAACGTATCCCTTTGCAGGAGAGCAGCATGAAGCAGACGCAATACGTGGCCCGCGAGCCCGATGCGCAAGGTTTTATTCACTACACCGCTGAAGAACATGCAGTGTGGAATACGCTGATCACTCGCCAGCTGAAAGTGCTCGAGGGTCGTGCGTGCCAGGAATACATGGACGGCATCGAAAAACTCGGCCTGCCCCATGACCGCATTCCGCAACTCGACGAAATCAACAAAGTCCTCGGCGAGACCACCGGCTGGCAAGTCGCCCGGGTGCCCGCGCTGATTCCGTTCCAGACCTTCTTTGAATTGCTGGCCAGCAAGCAGTTTCCGGTCGCGACCTTTATTCGTACTCGCGAAGAACTGGATTACCTGCAAGAGCCGGACATTTTCCACGAGATCTTTGGGCACTGCCCGCTGCTGACCAACCCCTGGTTCGCCGAATTCACCCACACCTATGGCAAACTCGGCCTACAGGCTTCCAAGGAAGAACGCGTTTATCTGGCGCGCCTGTACTGGATGACCATCGAGTTTGGCTTGGTCGACACCCCACAAGGCAAACGCATCTACGGCGGCGGCATCCTCTCCTCGCCGAAAGAAACCGTGTACAGCCTGTCCGGCGAACCGGAGCATCAAGCCTTTGATCCGCTGGAAGCGATGCGCACGCCGTATCGCATCGACATCCTGCAACCGCTGTACTTTGTCCTGCCGAACCTCAAGCGCCTGTTCGATCTGGCCCACGAGGACATCATGGGCATGGTCCATCAAGGCATGCAGCTGGGTCTGCACGCACCCAAGTTTCCGCCTAAACCCAAGGCGGCCTGAGAGCGCCGCAGTCGCGGCGCCCCTCAAAAAATAGTAACGTCTAACAAGAACCGAATTCAGGAATACACCATGAACGCTCTGAACCAAGCCCATTGCGAAGCCTGCCGTGCCGATGCCCCACAAGTCAGCGACGAAGAACTGCCGGTACTGATCAAGCAGATCCCTGACTGGAACATCGAAGTTCGCGATGGCGTGATGCAGCTGGAAAAAGTCTTCCTGTTCAAGAATTTCAAATTCGCCCTGGCCTTTACCAATGCCGTGGGTGAAATCTCCGAGGCCGAAGGCCACCACCCAGGCCTGCTCACCGAATGGGGCAAAGTCACCGTGACCTGGTGGAGCCACTCGATCAAAGGCCTGCACCGCAACGACTTCATCATGGCCGCGCGCACTGACGAAGTGGCCAAAAACGCCGAGGGCCGCAAATAATGCATTTCGACGCCATCGGCCGAGTACCCGGCGACCCGATTCTCGGCCTGATGGAGGCCTATGCGCAGGACAGCAACCCGTGCAAGTTCGACCTTGGCGTGGGCGTCTACAAGGATGCCCAGGGCCTGACCCCGATTCCGCAGTCGGTGAAACTTGCCGAACTGCGCCTGGTGGATCGTCAGACCACCAAGACTTACATCGGCGGTCACGGTGACCCGGCTTTCGGCAAAGTGATCAATGAGCTGGTGCTGGGCGCCGATTCCGCGCTGATCGCCGAGCAGCGAGCCGGCGCAACCCAAACCCCGGGCGGCACCGGCGCCTTGCGCTTGAGCGCCGACTTCATTGCGCACTGCCTGCCGGGGCGTGGCATCTGGCTGAGCAACCCGACGTGGCCGATTCACGAAACCATCTACGCCACCGCCGGCCTCAAGGTCAGCCACTATCCGTACGTGGGCAGCGACAATCGCCTCGATGTCGAAGCGATGCTGGCAACCCTGAACCTGATTCCCAAGGGCGATGTGGTGCTGCTGCACGCCTGCTGTCACAACCCGACCGGTTTCGACCTGTCCCACGATGACTGGCGTCGTGTGCTGGACGTAGTTCGCAGCCGCGAACTGCTGCCACTGATCGACTTCGCTTATCAGGGTTTTGGCGATGGTCTGGAGCAGGACGCCTGGGCGGTGCGATTGTTTGCTGCTGAGCTGCCCGAGCTGCTGATCACCAGTTCCTGCTCGAAAAACTTCGGCCTGTACCGCGACCGCACCGGCGCGTTGATCGTCTGCGCGAAGGATGCCGAAAAGCTGGTGGATATCCGCAGCCAATTGGCCAACATCGCCCGCAACCTGTGGTCGACACCACCGGATCACGGCGCCGCCGTGGTGGCAACCATCCTCGGCGACCCGGAGCTGAAACAGCTGTGGGCCGATGAAGTGGAAGCCATGCGTTTGCGCATCGCGCAGTTGCGCTCGGGCCTGGTGGAAGCGCTGGAGCCACACGGCTTGGGCGAACGCTTCGCGCATATCGGCGTGCAACGCGGGATGTTTTCCTACACCGGTTTGACGCCGGCTCAGGTGAAAAACCTGCGGGAGCATCACAGTGTGTACATGGTCAGCTCCGGTCGCGCCAACGTCGCCGGGATTGATGCCACACGCCTGGATTTGCTGGCGCAAGCCATCGCCGACGTCTGCGCAGACTAACGGACTGATACGCCCCCGTAGCAGCTGGCGTAGCCTGCGTTCGGCGGCGCAGCCGTCGTAAACCCTGCCAACGCGGATTGCCYGAAACACCGCAATGAATGGTTTTGCGACGGCTACGCCGCCGAACGCCGCCTCCGGCAGCTGCTACAGGTCGCGGCGTCTGCGACCTCGTGCAATACACTGCGGCCATCCGTCGCAACAAAGGGAGATAATAGTCTCCCTGTCATCTCCCCTGCTGTATCCTGCCCAGGCTTTTTTAAAAGCGCGGATCTACACAGCGATTTAAAAACAGACCTTGCGAGGAGCAACCAACATGCACGAGATTCCTAATCTCCCCTTCCCAAGCCTGCACGAAACTGCGCAGACAACCCCGCAACAAGCCGGTGCCCATAAGCCCGAGCCGAAAGAAGCCACTGGCAGCCGCAAGGCCGACAGCGAAGACTGAAAAAAGCACTACCCAGACCGTGTGGAAAGCGCTAATTCATGCGCTTTCCACACAGCCTGAACCAAGGATCCGCACATGAGCGACACCTTCACCGAAAGCCAGGCCAGCGTACTGATCGGCACTGCCGAAAAGATGATCGATGTCTGGAATCGCCTGACACCCGAGAAACAAGCCCTGCTCCTGACCCGCTTCGGCAGCCAGGAAAACGCCCTCGCCGCACTGGTGACCACGCAACTGGTCGCACCCGCCAAATCCTGATTCCAGCCAGACAACACAACGACCGACACCCGGCGCCAATTTCTCCCCCTCTGCGCATCCAACCACCGGTATCATAAGCAGCCTATCTATCCTGCTGTCCCGTGGACCCATTCCCATGCCAGAACCTCAGCGCCCCATGGCGGTCACGCTGCAAGTCGTTTCCATCGTCCTGTTTACCTTCATCGGCTATCTGAATATCGGCATCCCCTTGGCCGTTTTGCCGGGTTATGTGCACAGCGACCTGGGCTTTGGCGCGGTGATCGCGGGCCTGGTGATCAGTGTGCAATACCTCGCCACCCTGCTCAGCCGCCCGTACGCAGGAAGGATCATCGACAACCAGGGCAGCAAACGCGCGGTAATGATCGGCCTGGCCGGGTGCGGCTTGAGCGGCGTGTTCATGCTGCTGTCGGCCTGGACGCAAAACCTGCCGACCTTGAGCCTGATCAGCCTGCTGATCGGCCGACTGGTGCTGGGCAGCGCCGAAAGCCTGGTCGGTTCAGGATCGATTGGTTGGGGCATCGGTCGGGTCGGTGCGGCCAATACCGCCAAGGTCATCTCCTGGAACGGCATCGCCAGTTATGGCGCGTTGGCCGTCGGTGCACCGCTCGGCGTGCTGCTGGTTCATCATTTGGGTCTGTGGAGCATGGGCGTGAGCATTCTGTTGCTCGCCGCGCTGGGGTTGCTGTTGGCCTGGCCGAAAACCGCGGCGCCGATCGTTGCCGGCGAACGCCTGCCGTTCATGCATGTGCTGGGGCGGGTGCTGCCCCACGGCTGTGGGCTGGCGCTGGGCTCGATCGGCTTCGGGACCATCGCCACCTTCATCACCCTGTATTACGCCACCCGACATTGGGACAACGCCGTGCTCTGCCTGAGCCTGTTCGGTGCCTGTTTCATTGGCGCGCGCCTGCTGTTCGGTAACCTGATCAATCGCCTCGGCGGCTTTCGCGTGGCGATTGCCTGCCTGTCGGTCGAAACCCTTGGCCTGTTGCTGTTGTGGCTGGCCCCAGACGCACACTGGGCATTGGCAGGCGCGGCGTTGAGCGGCTTCGGCTTCTCGCTGGTGTTCCCGGCGCTGGGGGTGGAAGCGGTGAATCTAGTGCCCGCCTCCAGCCGTGGCGCGGCAGTTGGCGCTTACTCGCTGTTCATCGACTTGTCACTGGGGATCACCGGGCCGTTGGCGGGCGCCATCGCAGCCGGATTCGGCTTTGCCTCGATTTTCCTGTTCGCCGCCCTCGCCGCCTTGAGCGGTTTGATGCTCAGCGTCTATCTGTACCGACAGTCGCCACTGCACCTGAACGAAAAGTATCGTGAGGAACGCGAAGCAAGCTAGAAGTCGACTTTACCGCGCCCGGCCTTGATCGAGCCGCGTTTGGTTTTTGACTCCAGCCGACGCTTCTTCGAGCCCAGGGTCGGCTTGGTCGGGCGACGCTTCTTTTCAACCTTGGTGGCGCTGAGGATCAACTCGGTCAGACGCGCCAGCGCATCGGCGCGGTTGGCTTCCTGCGTGCGGTATTGCTGGGCCTTGATGATGATCACGCCGTCGCTGGTGATCCGACTGTCACGCAGCGCCAGCAAGCGTTCCTTGTAGAACTCCGGCAAGGATGACGCCGGAATATCGAAGCGCAGGTGCACCGCGCTGGAGACCTTGTTGACGTTCTGCCCACCCGCGCCTTGCGCGCGAATGGCGGTCAATTCGATCTCGGCATCCGGCAGATGCACGTTGTTGGAAATCACCAGCATGGAAAAGCGTGTCCGCGTTAGGGGTGCATCAGGATACCCGAATAGCCTGAAGGAGATGACAGACCATTGTGGGAGCGAGCCTGCTCGCGATGACGACGGCACATGCAGCATCAATGTGACTGACAAACCGCTATCGCGAGCAGGCTCGCTCCCACAGGGTTTTGTATGAACCCCATAAACAACAAACCCGGCACATGGCCGGGTTTGTCGTTTCTGTTTTCTGCGTTACTTCACAGCAGAAGCCGCAGCATTCAACGCGTGCTGAGCACTGCGCTTGTTCTTGATGTTGTAGCAGCCCCACATGAACAGGACCCACACCGGAATCGCGTACACCGAGACCTGGATGCCCGGGATCATCAGCATGATGCACAGGATGAAGGCCACGAACGCCAGGCAGATGTAGTTGCCGTACGGGTACCACAGCGCCTTGAACAGCGGCGTTTGTCTGGTGCGGTTCATGTGCTGGCGGAACTTGAAGTGCGAGAAGCTGATCATCGCCCAGTTGATCACCAGCGTTGCAACCACCAGCGACATCAGCAGTTCCAGCGCATGCTGCGGGATCAGGTAGTTCATCACCACGGCGACGAAGGTTACCGCGGCCGAGGCCAGGATCGAACGCACCGGTACGCCGCGCTTGTCGATCTTCGCCAGGCCTTTCGGGGCATCGCCCTGTTCAGCCATGCCCAGCAACATGCGGCTGTTGCAGTAAGTGCCGCTGTTGTACACCGACAGCGCAGCAGTCAGTACCACGAAGTTGAGGATGTGCGCCGCGGTGTTGCTGCCCAGCATCGAGAACACCTGAACGAACGGGCTGCCGCTATAGGCATCGCCGGAGGCATTCAGACTCACCAGCAAGCTGTCCCACGGAGTCAGCGACAGCAGAACCACCAGTGCGCCGATGTAGAAAATCAGGATCCGGTAGATCACCTGATTAATGGCTTTCGGGATCACGGTTTTCGGCTTGTCGGCTTCTGCTGCGGTGAAACCGAGCATTTCCAGACCGCCGAAGGAGAACATGATGATCGCCATGGCCATCACCAGACCACTGACGCCATTCGGGAAGAACCCGCCGTGTTCCCACAGGTTGGTCACCGAGGCTTGCGGGCCGCCATGGCCGCTGACCAGCAGGTAACTGCCCAGGGCAATCATGCCGACAATCGCCACGACCTTGATGATCGCGAACCAGAACTCCGCTTCACCAAAGACTTTGACGTTAGCCAGGTTGATCGCATTGATCATCACGAAGAACGCTGCAGCCGAGACCCAGGTCGGGACATCCGGCCACCAGTAGTGCACGTATTTGCCGACCGCCGTCAGCTCCGACATGCCCACCAGGATGTACAGGATCCAGCAGTTCCAGCCCGACAGGAAGCCGGCGAAACCGCCCCAGTACTTGTGCGCAAAGTGGCTGAACGAGCCGGCCACCGGTTCTTCAACGATCATTTCGCCCAGTTGGCGCATGATCATGAAAGCGATGAAGCCACAGATTGCGTAGCCGAGGATCATCGACGGGCCGGCCGATTTCAGTACACCGGCAGAGCCCAGGAACAATCCGGTACCGATCGCGCCACCGAGGGCGATCAGTTGAATATGGCGATTTTTCAGGCCGCGTTGAAGCGTACCTGAATGCGAGTTTTGTCCACTCATTAAAAGGGTCTCACGCAAGGTTTGATAATGTTCGTTAAGACGTTGCCGCTCGGATCAGGATCAAGCAGCGCGGATCAAACCCCAGCGCAGGCACCAGGAGTTCAGCGTTTTTTTACTGGTCATGCGTCACCTGTTTGTTTTTATCTGTGACGAAATCGAACCCGACACGCTTGTGGCGCGGCGGAGTTAACAAAGCGGATAGCCTTGAGTTTGCGCATTTACGCAGGGAGGTCACAGTTAAAACGCGGCGCATTGTACACCTGTAACCCCCTGCTGCCAGACACCGCTGAATCAGCGTGTCGTTTGCCGGGATTGCCTGTGTCCGCCTCGAGTGGTTCGGGCGGCTGCAAAAAAAGGCTCAGACCTTTGCGGGTCGTTGACGGGGGCGATGGAACAATCGCCCCTCGAAGAGAGATGAAAATGACTCACGGCGTTCATTGCGCCTCCTTCTTGTTATGCACCTGCACGACAGGCATGGGCGCATCTCACCGCTGAAACCGTCTTGAAACAAGCGGACCAGACCCCTGCAAACCACACTACCGAGCGCCAATCGGAAGCTTTTCCTTACAACCCTCACATCAACCCGAATCCATGGCGCAGAACGCGGCTTTTCGTAAATCTTCCTTTACGAGGCGTAACGTATTTTTTCCACAACAGATCTTTCTGAAGGTCGCCTGCAAATTGACGGCAGCCCCATTCCTACCGATGAAACCAAGTTAGTATTTTGTTTTTTATTGAAAAAACAGACACCGAAAAACGGAATAAAAATTTCATAAAAGTCGAATTTAAATTTTAAATTGTATTTTAAAAACTACTGAACTAGGTTTCCAACCACTTGCCAGACCGTGAAGTCCCGCAAGTAAGCGGCAACTTTTTTCAGTCGCCATGATTTATTCATGCACTGAAAACAGCACCGCCATTCAACCTTAAAGCTATCAGGGAGATTCACTATGCAAGCAATGAATAAAGACCTGGAAACCGAACTGCAACTGGACGAGTGGTTTGAAGCGCCGACTCACGACGCAGCTGTTGAAATGATGCAAGCCGACGCGGTCGTTCCGTTCGGCACGGCGATGTGGCCTTTGTAAGAAATCCAGGCAGGTACGCGCCGGCCGGTCGTACCTGCCACTATTCGCTGACTGTCAGGGAGGATTCATGGATAGACTCCGCGCCATTTCGCATTTCCTTTACTACCTCGAACACCACCCTGCCCTCGTTGGCGTACGTCCGGCCAAGGTCTTGCTTGGACATACGCAACCTTACGAAGCATTGACCGGCGCGATCATCGAGCAAGCGTCCAACGAGCCATTTCACTTCAGTGCCATGCGCCTGGACCTCGAACCAACCCAAACCCTGGCGCAGGCGATTGCCGACTGCGATCTGTACATTTTCTTCTATGACTCGTCGACCTTGCCCAACCCGCGTCCGGACGGCCCCGACTTTGTTCGCGCCCTGCAAAGCGTCATGGCCGACCACTGGAAGAAGTCGCTGCTGTTCAAGGATTACGGCGATTACTTCTACGACACCTTCAGCGTCACACCACGACGTATCGCCGGGCTCAACAGCCATCTGATCCAGCGCATGTCCCAGGCCACCACCCTGAGCTTCAGTGATCGCCATGGCTCTTACTTCGAAACACCGCTGAGCAGCATCAAGAAGTGGACCAATATCAACGGCGTCGGCAACTTCGACCTGGCGCCCGGCGAGATTGCCACCCACAGCGAAGCCATCAATGGCCAGGTAAAGTTCGTCGGCACCTTCCTCGGCACCATTCCCTTCGCCCGCAAATATGGTGTGCTCGAATCACCGCTGGAGTTGTGGATCGAGAACTCGACCATCAGCCGAATCGCCACGCAAGTGCCGGGGCTGGAACATGACTTCAACAAATACCTGGATGCCAACCCGTCCAACCGACGCATCGAGGAGTTGGGGATCGGCACCAATGAGGGCGTCAAGGACCTGTATGCCCGCAACGCCGGCTTCGAAGAGCGCCATTGCGGCCTCCACCTGGGGTTGGGCGGTGGCGCCAAGGGCAGCCATCACCTGGACCTGATCTTCGCCAGTGGTGTGTTGGCACTGGATGACAAGCCCGTGTTTGATGGGCGGTTTGTGTTCTAGTCCTGAAGATGGTGGGGCAGCTACTGACCTCATCGCGAGCAGGCTCGCTCCCACATTTGAGCGCATTTATCTGAACGATCTCGTTCACCTGTGGGAGCGAGCCTGCTCGCGATGACAGACTCAAAAACACTGCATCACTAAAGCCGAGGCAAAAAAAAACGCCAACCCGGGGGTAGGCGTTTTTTATGGAGCGCTTACCGATTATTCCGGCTTGCGACGACCAAAGCCAGGACGCTGGCCGGAACCGGCCGGTGCGCCGCGACGCTTGCCCGATGGCGCATCACGGTCGACCAGGACGATGCCCGGGCGCTTTTTCGGCGCAGGCTTGGCCGGGCGCTTGGTGTCGGACGGACGGTCTGCCACTGGCGTACCGCGACCCGACTCACCACGACCTGCCGGCGCACCGCGATCACTGCGACCACCGGCTGGAGCACCGCGGCCTTCGCCACGTTCAGTGCGACCGTTGGCCGGACGCGGAGTGCGTGGACCGCGCTCGCCATCCTGACGTGGTGCAGGCTTGCGAGCCGGACGCTCGCCTTCGATCTGCGGCTCGCGCGCTGGACGCGGGCCAGCAGCCGCTGGAGCGCCGGTCGCTGGACGCAGGGTCCGCACGCGCTCGCTCTTGCCGACCGGGCGCGACGACTTGCGCTGCATACGCTCAAGCTTGTCTTTGCTCTTGGCGTTCATTTGCGGCATGGCCACCGGGGTCAAACCGACTTCAGCACTCAGTACGTCGACTTCGTACTGGCTCATTTCGCGCCAGCGGCCCATCGGCAGGTCAGAGTTGAGGAACACCGGACCGAAACGCACGCGCTTCAGACGGCTGACCACCAGCCCCTGGGATTCCCACAGACGTCGAACTTCACGG
This sequence comes from Pseudomonas sp. 05N432, assembly GCF_056396945.1. Taxonomy (NCBI): domain Bacteria; kingdom Pseudomonadati; phylum Pseudomonadota; class Gammaproteobacteria; order Pseudomonadales; family Pseudomonadaceae; genus Pseudomonas; species Pseudomonas sp. 05N432. The sequence goes on from NZ_JBFTMM010000009.1 coordinate 197,522, forward strand.
TTACGACCTTCCATCACCACGCAGTGGTACCAGTGGTTGAAACCTTCGCCACCTGGCGCCTGCTTGATGTCGGTGAACTTCGCCGGGCCGTCTTCGAGAACGACACCAGCCTTCAGGCGCTCGATCATTTCGTCGTCGACTTCACCCCGTACACGTACCGCGTACTCGCGGTCCATTTCGTAGGAAGGGTGCATCAGGCGGTTGGCCAGCTCACCGTCGGTGGTGAACATCAGCAAACCGGTGGTGTTGATGTCCAGACGACCGATGTTGATCCAGCGGCCTTCTTTGGGTTTCGGCATTTTGTCGAACACGGTCGGACGGCCTTCCGGGTCGTCACGGGTGCAGATTTCGCCGTCGGGTTTGTTGTACATGATCACGCGGCGGACCGATTCGGCCGCTTCTTCACGCTTGATCACCTTGCCATCGATGGTGATGGCGTCGTGCAGGTCGACTCGCAGGCCAAGGGTGGCATCTTTGCCGTTGACCTTGATCCGGCCATGACTGATCCAGGCTTCTACGTCGCGGCGCGAGCCGACGCCGATACGGGCGAGGACTTTCTGCAGTTTTTCGCCTGCTGGGCCGATTTCCTGGTCGTCTTTCTGGTCGTTGATACTCATCTGGGCACCTCCCGGTGTGGTCTGTTCAGGCCTGGCCTGAAGATTTGAAATCTGGTCTTTGGGCGAAAGGATCGCCGAAGGGTCGCGAATCATACGCGCATGACGCCGCTCGCGCATCAGAGACTAGCGGATAAACGGTCGGTTAATTGTTTTTCCGCTGACCGGTGGTACGGAGTCAGATCAATCACAACACTGAACTACTGTGGGAGCGAGCCTGCTCGCGATAGCGGAGTGTCAGTCGACATCAATGTTGTCTGATACACCGCTATCGCGAGCAGGCTCGCTCCCACAGGGTTTGTGTCAGTCGTCGAATTGGCGGCGTTCGTTCTCGATCGCTTCGGCGAGGGCCTGGGCTTCGGCTTCTTCTTCGCTCAGTTCGGGTTCTGGCTTGGGCTGCTCCAGTGCAGCGACGGCTGCGAGGAGTTTCTCGCGAGCTTCGGCAACGCCCAGGACGTCGTCTTCAGCCTCATCCTCAACTTCTTCAGTTTCGGCCTCGGCCTGGTGCTCGGCCTCTACCGCCACCTCTACAGGCGTATCAACGGGCGATTGCGGCTCGCTGTCGCTGACCGCGCCGTCACGCAGCAAGTCGTCGAAATCGGTCTTGATCCCCTCTTCCATCGAGTCCAGTTCCAGCAACAAGGTATGGAAACTGGTCTCGTCTTTCGGTTCTTCCGGCTCGGCGCTGGCATCGGCCAGTTCTTGCAGGCTCTGCGGCACCGGTGCGTCGTCGAACTCGAGCATCGGTTCGGGCTCCAGCTCGCGCAGTTCGGCCAACGGTGGCAGGTCGTCGAGGTTCTTCAGGTTGAAATGATCGAGAAACGCCTTGGTGGTGGCGAACATCGCCGGCTTGCCCGGTACGTCGCGATAACCGACGATCCTGATCCACTCACGCTCCAGCAGGGTCTTGACGATGTGGCTGTTGACCGCCACGCCGCGTACATCCTCGATCTCGCCACGGGTGATCGGCTGGCGATAGGCGATCAACGCCATGGTCTCCAGCATCGCCCGGGAATAGCGCTGCGGGCGCTCTTCCCACAGACGTCCGACCCAAGGCGCGAACTTCTCGCGAATTTGCAGACGGTAGCCAGAGGCGACTTCCTTCAGCTCAAAAGCCCGACCGTCGCAGGATTTCGCGAGAATCGCCAAGGCCTTCTTGAAGACCGGCGGCTCCGGGCGCTCGCCCTCTTCGAAGAGCTCGAACAGGCGTTCCATCGACTGCGGCTTTCCCGAGGCCAACAGAAAGGCTTCAAGCAGTGGCGCCAGCTCGCGGGGTTCACTCAGATTCATTGATTTTGCTCGTTATTCGGCTCGCGCCCGCACATGGATAGCCGCATACGGCTCATTCTGCACCAGCTCGACCAAGGATTCCTTGACCAGTTCGAGGATCGCCATGAATGTCACGACCACACCCAAGCGTCCTTCTTCAGCGGTGAACAGCTCGACAAACGGCACAAAGCCGCCGCCCTTGAGCCGTTCCAGCACATCGCTCATGCGCTCGCGCGTTGACAATGCCTCGCGGCTGACCTGATGGCTTTCGAACATATCGCCACGGCGCAGCACCTCGGCCATGGACATCAGCAACTCTTCCAGACTCACGTCCGGCAGTAACTTGCGCGCCATCGCCTGCGGGGCATCGAGCTTGGGCACCACTACATCGCGGCCGACCCGGCTGAGGCCATCGATGCCTTCAGCGGCTGCCTTGAAGCGTTCGTACTCCTGCAAGCGACGGATCAGCTCAGCGCGCGGATCGTCCTCTTCCTCTTCGATCTCGGCCGAGCGCGGCAGCAGCATCCGCGACTTGATCTCGGCGAGCATCGCCGCCATCACCAGGTACTCGGCGGCCAGTTCCAGGCGCACCGACTGCATCAACTCGACATAGCCCATGTACTGCCGGGTAATTTCCGCCACCGGAATGTCGAGGATGTTGATGTTCTGCTTGCGGATCAGGTACAGCAGCAAGTCGAGCGGGCCTTCGAAGGCCTCAAGGAAGACTTCCAGCGCGTCCGGCGGAATGTACAGGTCCAGCGGCATTTCCATGACCGCCTGGCCATAGACCATGGCGAACGGCAGCTCTTGCTGTGCCCCGGCCTGGCTATCGACGGGCTCTACTGCGGACATCTAGGCCTCAACCGTAAACGGCGCGGGGTCACCGCAACCGACGCGAATCACTTCTGGCTCGCCGTCGGCCAGGTTGATCACCGTGGAGGCTTTGATACCGCCAAAACCGCCGTCGATGATCAGGTCGACCTGATGCTCAAGCAACTGACGCATTTCATACGGATCACTCAACGGGTCGGTGTCGCCGGGCATGATCAGGGTCACGCTCATCAGCGGCTCGCCCAGCTCTGCGAGCAGCGCCAGGGCAATCGGATGGCTTGGCACCCGCAGGCCGATGGTGCGCTTCTTCGGGTGCAGCAGCAGACGCGGCACTTCGCGGGTGGCGTTGAGAATGAACGTGTACGGCCCCGGCAAGTGGGCCTTGAGCAAACGGAAGGTGCCGGTGTCGATCTTGGCGAACAGCCCCAACTGTGACAAGTCGCTGCAAATCAGCGCGAAATTGTGCTTTTCATCCAGCTGACGCAGCCGACGCACGCGCTCCACAGCAGTCTTGTCGCCGATCTGGCAACCAATGGCGTAGGACGAGTCAGTAGGATAAATCACTACCCCGCCATTGCGGATGATCTCGACAGCCTGTTTGATCAGGCGCGCTTGCGGGTTTTCCGGATGAATCTGGAAAAATTGACTCACATTGTCTACCTGTTCAGACGGCAATAACGGCTGGGTCATGTTTGAACCGACACCAAAGTGGTGGCAGGTCCTCCGGGAGTGGGCGGTACTCGCCGATCTCGGACCAGCCTCCGGGTCCATGGAAATCACTGCCGGCACTGACCAGCAGACCGAACTCACGCGCAAGAATAGCCAGGCTGCCAACCTGCTCGGCCGGCTGATGGCCATTGACCACCTCGATTGCGTGGCCGCCTGCTTGAATATAGTCGGCAATCAGGCGACGGCGTTTGCTTCGGGTGAAATCATAGTGCCAAGGGTGCGCCAGACTGACCCATGCCCCGGCAGCGCGCAGGGTTTCGACGGTTTCTTCCAGGGTCGGCCAGTGCTGCTTGACGTCCCCCAGCTTGCCGGCGCCCAGCCACTTGCGGAAGGCTTCGGCACGGTCCTTGACGAAGCCTGCACGGACCAGATAGTCGGCAAAGTGCGGTCGGGCCGGCGCATTGCCACTGTCACCGAGCTCCTGCTGGATAGCCCGCGCACCTTCCAGCGCGCCCGGCATGCCCTTGAGTTCGAGCTTGCGGCTGATTTCTTCGGACCTCAGCCAGCGCCCGTCACGCAATTTGGCAATCGCCTCGACCAGCGCCGGGGCATTGACGTCGAACCCGTAACCGAGCACATGAATGGTCGCGCCCCCCCAGGTACAGGACAATTCGACGCCGTTGATCAGTTGCATCCCCAGCGCAACCGCAGCGCTGCGGGCCTCGTCGAGGCCTTCAAGGGTGTCGTGATCGGTCAAGGCCAGGACTCGCACGCCTTTCTCGAACGCACGCGCAACCAGTACCGCAGGCGCCAGGGCGCCATCGGAGGCCGTGCTATGGCAGTGCAAATCAACATTCACAGGACTGTGTAACCTCAAATCAGCTGGCGCTTTCGCGACTCAATATGTTTGTTATTATGCCGCCACATCCTGCTTCTGGCTGCCACTGTGAAACAATTCATCGACTTCATCCCGCTTCTGCTGTTTTTCATCGTCTTCAAAATCGATCCACGAGTCGTCGACATCGCCGGTTATCCACTGACCGTAGGCGGCATTTACAGCGCCACTGCGATGCTGATCACCAGCTCCCTGGTGGTCTACGGCACGCTGTTCATCAAACAGCGCAAGCTGGAGAAGAGCCAGTGGCTGACCCTCATTGCCTGCCTGGTCTTCGGTAGCCTGACCCTGGCTTTCCACAGCGAAACCTTCCTTAAATGGAAAGCGCCGGTGGTCAACTGGCTGTTCGCCCTGGCCTTTATCGGCAGCCACTTCATCGGCGACCAGTTGCTGATCAAACGCATCATGGGCCACGCGCTGACCCTGCCGGACCTGGTCTGGACCCGCTTGAACATCGCCTGGATCGGCTTTTTCCTGTTTTGCGGCGCGGCCAACCTGTTCGTTGCGTTCACCTTCCAGGACTATTGGGTCGATTTCAAAGTCTTCGGCAGCCTGGGCATGACCCTGCTGTTCCTGGTCGGCCAGGGCATTTACCTGTCCCGCCACCTGCACGACGCCGACACTTCTACGCCAAAAACCGAGGACTGACATGCTTTACGCAATTATTGCTACAGACGTCGCCAACTCCCTGGAAAACCGCCTGGCTGCGCGCCCTGCCCACATCGAGCGGCTGCAACAGCTCAAGGCCGAGGGCCGCGTGGTCCTGGCAGGCCCGCACCCTGCCATCGACAGCAATGATCCGGGCGCAGCAGGTTTCACCGGCAGCCTGATCGTCGCCGAGTTCGCCTCCCTCGAAGCCGCCAAGGCCTGGGCCGACGCCGACCCGTATATCGCGGCAGGCGTCTACGCCAACGTTCTGGTCAAACCGTTCAAGCAAGTCCTGCCATAACCCAGCCTCTGCGCGATGAACCTTCGGTTCATCGCGTGTTCAATTGCTCATTATTCTCGTTCAACGGCCGACAACCTGCCCAACACTCGATTGGAATCAGGAGTTTCGATGCGCCAAGGTCCGCTGTGTCTGCTGTTGGTCACGTTATCAATCGGGGCCTTCGCCCACGCCGAAGAGCACTCGGACTCAGGCTATTCAACGCCGCTGTCGTTAAGCGCCGGAAGCCAGATCACCGAATTGCAACAGCGCTTGAAAGAGAGCGAGCGACAACGAGAAGAGCTGAACAAACAACTGCAAAATGCCGATAACGAACGCGAAAGCGCTTTGCTGGGCCGGTTACGCCAAGAGAATCAGCGCCTCAAGCTGCAACTCAAGGAAGCCCAGGCAAACCCGCTGCCGCGCCTGCTGACCGATCAACAGCAGTGGTTCGTCACAGGCGCGGGGGTAGCGCTATTGGCCCTGCTCTGCGGTATCTTCGCCAGTGGTGGACGTAGAACACGTCGGCAATGGCTAAATTGAGTGAGTCATGAGCGAGCTGTTACTAATTGATGATGATCAGGAGCTGTGTGAGCTCCTGAGCAGTTGGCTGAGCCAGGAAGGTTTTGTTGTGCGCGCTTGCCACGACGGTCTGAGTGCGCGCCGCGCCCTGGCCGAATCTGCGCCGGCAGCAGTGGTGCTGGACGTGATGCTGCCCGACGGCAGCGGTCTGGAGCTGCTCAAGCAATTGCGCAATGACCACCCGGACCTGCCGGTGGTGATGCTCTCGGCCCGTGGCGAGCCGCTGGACCGGATCCTCGGGCTGGAACTGGGCGCCGACGATTACCTGGCCAAGCCTTGTGATCCCCGAGAGCTGACCGCGCGCCTGCGGGCGGTGCTGCGACGCAGTCATCCGGCAGCGGTGTCCAGCCAGATGGAACTCGGCGACCTGTGCTTCAGCCCGGTCCGTGGCGTGGTCAGCATCGACGAACAGGAGTTCACCCTGACCGTCTCTGAAAGTCGCCTGCTCGAAGCCCTGCTCAAGCAACCCGGCGAACCGCTGGACAAGCAAGAGCTGGCGCAGATCGCCCTCGGGCGCAAGCTGACCCTGTACGACCGCAGCCTCGACATGCACGTCAGCAACCTGCGCAAAAAAATCGGCCCACACCCCGACGGCCGCCCGCGCATCGTTGCCCTGCGCAGCCGCGGTTATTACTACAGCCTCTGAACCCAACACGGCCCTGTAGCAGCTGGCGAGCCCGCGAGCCTGCGTTCGGCTCGGTCCGCGCTCGGGCGAAGCAGTCGTAAACCCTATCGACTCGGTCTACCTGAAGCACTGCGGTGTCTGATTTCACGACCGCTACGCGGCCGAACGCAGGCTCGCGAGCTCGCCAGCTGCTACAAGGGATCTGTATTGTCAGGAAGGCACAAAACCGTCTTTACCCAAGCTTTACGCTCCGCTGACCGCCGCTGACCTTGATCTGCGTAATCTGTACTCATCCGGAACACACCGGGAACGAGACAAGGAGACACACCATGCGCAAGACCCTTATCGCTTTGATGTTCGCCGCTGCACTGCCAACCATTGCCATGGCTGCACCAGAAGGCCAAGGTCCGATGGGTCCAATGGATGGCCACGGATACAGCGAGCACATGCACGGCGGCAAAGGCATGTACAGAGAGTTGAACCTCAGCCACGAACAACGCGAACAGATTCGCAAACTGATCGGCGAGCAGATGCATGCGCGTAAAGAGTTGGTCGAGCAGTACCTGCAAAAACTCTCGCCAGCCGATCAGCAGGCCATGAAAGACCAAATGGCGGCCGGCCGCCAGAAAACCGAGCAGGACATACGTGCCCTTCTCAAGCCGGACCAACAGCAGAAGTTCGATGCTATCCAAAAAAAGCGGGCCGAACGCAAAGCCGAATGGGAGCAGTTCCAGGCCTGGAAAGCCCAACAACCGAAAAAAACGCAATAATGCTCTAGCGTTTCCCCCCAGCCCAATGGTCAATCGCCATTGGGCTTTCTTTGTTTGAGGACTTACCGTGCGTTCATTGTTCTGGCGCATCCTTGCCAGCTTCTGGCTGGCCATCGCTCTGGTTGCAGGGTTATCGATCCTGCTCGGGCACATGTTGAACCAGGACGCCTGGATTCTCAGTCGCCACCCGGGCCTCAATACCCTGGCGCAGGAATGGACGCAACTCTACGAAGAAAAAGGCGAGGACGCGGCACAGGCCTTGCTCGAACAACGCAAACGGCGTTACCACATCGATGTTCAGGTACTGAACGAAGGTGGTGACCCGGTGGTGCGCGGGACCTTTCCTCGCCGCGCGGCAGCCCTGGAAGCACGGCAGAACGACAACCCCGACGACAGCGGCCGCCACCTGCCCTGGCGGCGTCTGACGGTCGAGTACACCAGCCCGAAAACCGCCGAAACTTACTTGCTGATCTACCGAATTCCGCATCCAGAGCTCAACGCCTGGCACCGCAACAGCCTGCTTTGGCCCCTCAGTGCGCTGTCGATTGCCCTGGTGGTGCTGACGCTGTTCAGCCTGCTGGTGACGCTGTCCATCACCCGCCCGTTGAGCCGTCTGCGCGGTGCGGTGCACGACCTCGGTCAGACGACCTATCAGCAAAACAGCCTGGCGCGGCTGGCCAATCGGCGTGACGAGTTTGGCGTGCTGGCCAATGACTTCAACCGCATGGGCTCACGCCTGCAAAGCCTGATCGGCAGCCAGCGGCAACTGCTGCGCGACGTGTCTCACGAGCTGCGTTCACCCTTGGCCCGGTTGCGTATCGCCCTGGCCCTCGCGGAACGGGCCGGCCCCGAGGAACGCGAAAAGCTCTGGCCACGACTGACCCGCGAATGTGATCGCCTGGAAGCACTGATCAGTGAAATTCTGGTGCTGGCACGGGTCGACGCCGACAACGCGAGTGCCGAAGAGATTGACCTCAATGGACTACTCAATACAGTGCAAAAAGACGCTCAGCTTGGCGCTCCGGAGCAAAGCATACGTATCGAAGCCGAACCGCAATTAAGCCTCAAGGGCTGGCCGACCATGATCGAGCGGGCACTGGACAACCTGTTGCGCAACGCCCAACGCTTCAATCCGGCAGGACAACCGATTGAAGTGCTGGCATTGCGTCAGGGAGACCGGATTGTGATCAGCGTGCGCGACCATGGCCCCGGTGTAGAAGCCGAGCATTTGAACCAACTGGGGGAGCCGTTTTTTCGGGCGCCCGGGCAGACAGCCGCCGGACATGGCCTGGGGCTGGCCATCGCCCGGCGTGCGGCGGAGCGCCACGGCGGTAGCCTGATTCTGGCCAATCACCCGGAAGGCGGATTCATTGCCAGCCTGGAGTTGCCATTAGAACCCGGCGCGACCGTACAACCCTAAAAACCTGTGGGAGCGAGCCTGCTCGCGATAGCGGCCTGACAGTCACATCTATGTTGAATGTGCCGGCTTATCGTCGGATCGCCGCCCGGAGCCGGCTCGCTCCCACATTAAATCAATCTGCCAATGATTCAGGGCTTGGCAGGCCAGGCGCCGACAAACTCGGCGAGATCGACTTTCCCGGCCACCCGCGGTTCGTTCTGCGGCGTGCCCAGGTAAAGGAATGCAATCACTTCTTCACCTTCGGCCAGGCCCAACCCCTGGGCCACATGCGCCGAATAGACCAGTTCGCCGGTACGCCACACTGCGCCGATCCCCTGAGCGTAAGCCGCCAGCAAGATAGCGTGTGCCGCACAACCTGCCGCCAGCAACTGCTCGGACTTTGGCACTTTGACGTGGTCTTGAACGCGCGCCACTACAACGACCACCAACGGCGCACGCAGCGGGCCGTTGCGCGCCTTGTCCACCAGGGCCTGAGGCACATCGGCGTCTTGCAGGCGTGCAGCCTCAGCCAGTATCTCGCCCAATTGCTCGCGCGCCGCGCCTTCGACCGTCAGGAAACGCCACGGCTGCAAATGCCCGTGATCCGGCGCGCGCATGGCTGCGGAAAACAACACTTCCCGTTGTGCAGCAGTGGGCGCCGGGTCGAGCAAACGCGGAACGGATACACGGTTGAGCAAAGCGTCGAGAGCCTGCATCGGCCACCTCCTGAAAAAAATGTCTGGCTATTCTAGCGGCAACTGCCGCCGGGGTGCCGGTTTACATGCCCTGCCTCGCAGGTAGAATGGCGCCCTTCCCTATCAGCCCGAGCGGACCTCATGGCGTTGCCGACCTTACGGATTATTGGTTTCATCATCGGCATCTTCCTGATCACCCTGGCCATCAGCATGGTTGTGCCGATGGCAACCCTGCTGATTTACGACCGCACCAGCGACCTGCCGTCGTTCCTCTGGGCCAGCACGATTACCTTTGTCGCCGGTCTGGCGCTGGTCATCCCCGGGCGACCCGAGCATATACACCTGCGCCCGCGGGACATGTACCTGCTCACCGTGTCGAGCTGGGTAGTGGTCTGCATATTCGCGGCATTGCCGTTCCTGCTGACTCAGCGCATCAGTTACACCGACTCGTTTTTCGAAAGCATGTCGGGCATCACCGCCACCGGTTCTACTGTGCTCAGCGGCCTGGACAGCATGTCTCCGGGGATCCTGATGTGGCGTTCGTTACTGCACTGGCTGGGTGGTATCGGCTTTATCGGCATGGCGGTCGCGATTCTGCCACTGCTACGCATCGGCGGCATGCGGCTGTTTCAGACCGAATCGTCGGACCGTTCCGAAAAAGTCATGCCGCGTTCGCACATGGTGGCCCGGCTGATCGTCGCCGCCTACGTCGGCATCACCATCCTCGGCAGCCTGGCGTTCTGGTGGGCGGGCATGAGCCCGTTCGATGCGGTTAACCATGCGATGTCGGCAATATCCACCGGCGGCTTCTCCACCTCCGACCAGTCCCTGGCCAAGTGGACGCAACCGGCCGTGCACTGGGTCGCGGTAGTAATCATGATTCTCGGCAGCCTGCCATTTACCTTGTACGTGGCGACCTTGCGCGGCAATCGGCGGGCGTTGATCAAGGATCAGCAAGTGCAGGGATTGCTCGGCATGCTGCTGGTGACCTGGCTGGTACTTGGCACCTGGTATTGGTGGACCACCGACCTGCATTGGCTGGACGCACTGCGCCATGTCGCGCTGAACGTCACCTCGGTGGTCACCACCACCGGTTTTGCGCTGGGGGACTACAGCTTGTGGGGAAACTTCTCACTGATGCTGTTCTTCTACCTGGGCTTTGTCGGTGGTTGCTCGGGGTCGACCGCTGGCGGGATCAAGATCTTCCGTTTCCAGGTGGCCTTTATCCTGCTCAAGGCCAACCTCAATCAACTGATCCACCCGCGTGCGGTGATCAAGCAGAAGTACAACGGTCATCGTCTCGACGAAGAAATCGTGCGCTCGATCCTGACGTTTTCGTTCTTCTTTGCGATCACCATTTGCGCCATCGCCCTGGCGCTGTCGCTGCTGGGCGTGGACTGGATGACAGCCTTGACCGGCGCCGCCAGCACGGTTTCCGGAGTGGGTCCGGGACTGGGTGAAACCATCGGACCGTCCGGTAACTTCGCCAGCCTGCCCGACGCCGCCAAGTGGATTCTGTCCCTCGGCATGTTGCTCGGGCGACTGGAGATCATCACCGTGTTTGTACTGTGCATCCCGGCATTTTGGCGTCACTGAGTGCTTTGGGCACGTCCATCAACCGCATCCGGTATTCGCCGGGTGTGGTATCGAACCAGCGCCGAAAAGCCCGGAAGAAATTGCTCGGATCGGCGAACCCCAACAGGTAGGCAATTTCCAGCAGGGTCATGTTCGGTTGCGCCAGGTACTGCTCGGCCAACTCACGGCGCGTGTCGTCGAGCAGCGTCTGAAAACTCGTGCCCTCTTCCTGCAGGCGTCGCTGCAAGGTGCGCTGGGACAAGTGCAGGGTTTGCGCCACCGTGTCGCGCTTGGGCTCGCCTTGCGGCAGCAGGCGACAGAGCACTTGCCGTGCCTTGTGGGTGACCCGGCTTTCAGAAAACCGCGCCAGGTATTCGCCGGCAAACCGGTCATGCAACAACGCCATGGCCTCGTTGGCAGTCGGCAACGGCGTGTCCATGTCTGCTTGTTCGAAAATCAGTGCGTCATAAGGCGCGCTGAACTCCAGCGGTGCATGAAAGGCTTTTTTATAGGGTTCGAGGTCTTTGGGTTGATCGCCCTGCATCAGCACTTTGCGTGGCTGCAAGGTGCGCCCGGTCAGCCAGCCACACAGGCTCAGCGCGCAGGCTAGCGATGCTTCGGCACTTTGTCGGGTGGGTGGCAGATGGTCGCCATGCACCGTCAGAATCAGTGCATAACCTTCGGGTAACAGGCGAAAACTCAGGTCGGCGCTTTCAGCAATGATCCGCTGATAACGCACCAGGCGCTGAAAGCCTTCCGCCAGGGTCTGGCTGGACATCAACGCATAACCGACCACATGAAACGATGCCGGGCGGACCAACTTGCCCATGTTCAGACCGATCGCCGGGTTGCCGGACAGCTCTACCGCGCGCTGCCAGAGCCGTGTCATCGAATCTTGAGGAAAGCGCGCATCCGGATCATCCAGCGCCGCATAGTCGAGCCCCAACTGTGTGAACAAGACCCGGCAATCCAGGCCGTCCATCTCCAGTGCCTTGACAATCCCCATCGCCCAGCTTGCAGAAGTCGTTCGTTCGCTCATGGCGTTTTCTTACTTGATGTGCGCGTATCACGGCCAATTTCAGAAGGATACTAAAGTGGCGCCCAAGGTCACTGGCTGTTGCCACTGATGACTCTAGACTTAAATAAGCTGCCCGCAGAACATCCGCTCAGCAGCGCAATAACCACAGAGATCGCAGTCGTGGAAAACATCAAACGTTTCAGCAGCTTCGCCGAGTTTTACCCGTATTACCTCAGCGAACACAGCAACAGTATCTGCCGACGCCTGCACTTTGTCGGCACCAGCCTGGTGATTTTCATCCTGGCCTTCGCTATCGGCAAAGGTGCCTGGCTATTTTTGCTGGCCCTGCCCCTGGCCGGCTACAGCTTCGCCTGGGTCGGACACTTTTTCTTTGAAAAGAACCGGCCGGCGACATTCCAGCATCCGCTTTACAGCCTGCTCGGCGACTTCGTCATGTATCGCGACATGATCCTCGGCAAAGTGCCTTTCTAGGCTCGCCGGGCCATCAAGCCGTCCCACATGGCCAGTGCAGCATTGGATCCAAGCTCTACACTGCACGACGTCCCTTCGAAAACAATAAGAGGATAGCTGATGAATGCGCACGCCCGTTTCACCCATATGAAGGAAGGTACGCAGGAAGACTGGGCGATCATCGCCGCAGACTTCAGTGCCTACGCCAAACAACTACCGACACGGATTGTGGCGCACCTGAAACTACTGGAGGGTGATTTTGGCGGTTTCCCGGTCGATCGGCTGACCCACTCACTGCAAACCGCCACCCGTGCCTGGCGCGATGGCCGGGATGAGGAATACGTGGTGTGTGCGCTGCTCCACGACATTGGCGATACCCTTGGCTCCTACAACCACCCGGACATTGCGGCGGCGATCCTCAAGCCTTTCGTCAGCCCTGAAAACCTGTGGATGGTAGAAAAGCACGGGATTTTCCAGGGCTATTACTTCTTCCATTACCTGGGCATGGACCGGCACCTGCGCGAGCAATTTCGCGAACACCCGCAGTACCGGCAAACCATCGAGTTCTGCGCCAGGTATGACGCTGCGGCCTTTGATCCGGACTACGAGAGCCTGCCGCTGAGTTTTTTCGAACCGATGATGGAACGCCTGTTTGCCCGACCGAAAAATTCGATCTACATGGCAGCGATGGAAGAACACGCACCGGTCTGAATCTCCTCGGAACCGGTTTGGGTATCCATACAACGCTGAAATACGCCGCAGGACTACTTCCGTAGCAGCTGCCGAGCCTGCGAGGCTGCGTTCGGCTGCGAAGCAGTCGTTGAGTCAGGTAACCCGCGTATACAGGAATTGCGAGGACTACGTCCTCCAACACAGCCTCGCAGGCTCGGCAGCTGCTACTGTCGCAACAGGTCCAGACCTGACAGCAAACACTTCGCGACTTACGCCGGTTCTGCAACCTTCACAGCCTTGAGCTGTGCCTCTCGCGCCTGTGCATCCGCCAACCGATACAACTCGATCGAGCCATCCCAATGCTCGATCAAGGCCGTGCACGACTCTACCCAATCTCCGCAATTGAGGTAGTCCACCTCGCCGACCTTGCGGATTTCCGCATGGTGGATGTGCCCGCAAACCACCCCGTGCAGCTCGCGTTTGACACACTCGTGGGCGATGGCCTCTTCGAAGTCGCTAATGAAGCTGACCGCGGTTTTGACTTTGTGCTTGAGGTACGCCGACAACGACCAGTAACCGTAGCCGTAGCGAGCACGCCAGTGATTGAGCCAGCGGTTGAGGGTCAGGGTGAACTCGTAGGCCGAGTCGCCAAGAAACGCCAGCCAGCGGTGATAACGGGTGATCACATCGAACTGATCGCCGTGAATCACCAACAGGTGCCGGCCATCCGCGGTGACGTGGACCGCCTCGTCCACCAGTTGAATATTGCCCAGGATCAGCTTCGAATAACGCCGCAGAAACTCATCGTGGTTGCCGGTGACGTAAATCACCTCGGTGCCGCGCTTGCTCATGGTCAGCAAACGGCGAATGACGTTGGTGTGAGCCTGCGGCCAGTACATGCCGCTGCGCAGCTTCCAGCCATCGATGATGTCGCCGACCAGATAGATCTTGTCAGCCTGATAGCCCTTGAGAAACTGCGACAAATGCTCGGCCTGGCAATCCCGGGTGCCGAGGTGCACATCGGAAATCCACAAGGTACGCACGCGTTGTTTAAGGCTGGGTTTGGCACGTTCGGCGCTGGTCATGGACAACCTCTGCGGGATTTTCCGCAAGCTTGCACCGCAGCGATTAATAGCCCATGACACAAATACGGCAGTCTGATGACAGCCCGAACCCAGGCGCGGCCGGTGTAGACTGCGAGTCTGCCCAGGAGACTGCGATGAGACCGATCCTCACGCTACGCCAGTACACCCACGACCTGATCGTCCACAGCCATGACCACGCGCAACTGGTGTTCGGTCTATCGGGTGCGCTCGACTTCGAGGTCGGCGGTCATGGCAGCCAGGTGGTGCAGCAGAGTTTTGTAGTCGTACCGTCAGGCGCTCATCACGCTTGCGGCAGCCCGAATGGCAGCCGCTGCCTGGTGCTCGATGTGCCGAGCGATCAATGGGTTTCGCAATCATTGGGCGAGCATGCCGAGGCCAGTCGGCGCTTGCTCGACAACCCCGGACGCTTGCCGCTGGATGCCGGGCAAAGCCAGCTGGTGAGCTGGCTGGCGAGCAGCCCGGTCGCAGACCCGCTGATCGCCCAGCAAGGCGCCGTGTTGTTGCTCGCCAGCCTCAACAACGCCGCGCCGAGCAGCATCGCCGGGCGCCGCCTGCCTTACGCCGCGCTCAATGCGCACATCGACCAATACGCCGCCTATCCGCTGCAAGTCGCCGATCTGGCGCGCGTCGCCGGGCTGTCCAGCGCACGTCTGCACGCACGCTTTGTCGCTGAATGCGGACAGACGCCGATGGATTACATCCGCAGTCGCCGCCTGCACATCGCGGTGAAGTTGCTGCGTGAATCCGCGCTGCCCATCGGCGAAGTGGCCTGCCGTGTCGGCTATGGCTCACAGAGCGCATTCGCCGCAGCGGTAATGCGCGAGTTCGGCGCCTCGCCGGGCACGCTGCGTCGTACAGCGAACAAGCGCTAGGCTGGCGATAAAAAACGCGAGTCTGACGACAGACAGATCAGGCCGTCACGCGGTTCAATGTCGTCATTGTTTCTATGGATTAAGGATTGAAATGACTCCGCGTACCGCCCTTGGCGCCCTGCATATCGGCGCATTGATGTTTGGCCTGACGGGTGTGTTCGGCAAACTCGCCGCGGCCTCCCCTGCCATCATTGTCTTTGGCCGTGCGGCATTCGCAGTGATCGCGCTGGCATTCTTTGCCCGTTTCGCCAGCAACACCGGCTGGCAGAAACTCGAAGCGGTGGACTGGCGTCGCCTGTTGCTCAGCGGTCTGTTGCTGGCCGGGCATTGGGTAAGCTTTTTCATTGCAGTGAAAGTCGCCGGCGTGGCGATTGCGACCCTGGGCTTTGCCAGTTTCCCGGCGTTCACAGTGATCCTCGAAGGCCTGATCTTCCGCGAGCGAATCCGTGCCAATGAAATACTCCTAGTGACGCTGGTGAGCGTCGGCCTGGTGTTGGTTACCCCGGATTTCGACMTCGCCAGTGAAGCCACCAGCGGCCTGCTCTGGGCCGTGGGCTCGGGCCTACTGTTCGCCTTGCTGTCGCTGACCAACCGTGCCAGCTCCGGGCGGATACCCGCCGTGCAGGCAGCGCTGTGTCAGAACGTAGTGGTCGCACTCTGTCTGCTGCCGGTGGCGGCACCAGGCTTGAGTGAGGTGCGCGCCATCGACTGGCTATGGATCGGTCTGCTCGGGGTGTTCTGCACCGGCGTCGCCCACAGCCTGTTCGTTGCCAGCCTGGCGGTGATCAAGGCCCGTACCGCCGCGGTGGTGTTTGCACTGGAGCCGGTTTATGGCATCACCGTCGCCTGGCTGCTGTTCGATGAGAATCCGACACTGCGGATGTTGATTGGCGGTGCGCTGATCATCATCGCGATCGTGGTGTCCAGCAGCCTGTCTGGCAGCTCAAGCAAGAAAAACGTGGCGGCCGAAGCAGCGTCTCACTGAGTTCTGTCGTTGTGGCCCAAATCGCGATCCGGGTCGATCTGATCGCGAACCCGCTGCTTGAGCACCTTGGCTTCCGGGAAGCCACCCTCGGCCTTGCGCTCCCATATCTGCACGCCGTCGCAGGTAATGAAAAACACCCCGCCGGTTCCCGGCACCAGAGAAACTTTACCCAGGTCGTCACCGAAGGTACTGAGCAGCTCCTGGGCCAGCCAGGCGGCGCGCAACAGCCACTGGCATTGCGTGCAGTAAGTGATGACGACTTCCGGTTTGTGTGTGGTCATGGCGTGCTGGACTCCTGAGCTCGATGGCGCCGCTATAATAGCCGCCTTTGCCGCTCGCCCGAGACTCCCGATGCGCCGTCTGCTGTCCTGCCTGTTGCTGTGTGTGCTCCCATTGTTCGCGTATGCCGCTGAAACACCCCGACCGAAAGTCGGACTGGTGCTGTCGGGGGGCGCGGCGCGTGGGCTGGCGCATATTGGTGTGCTCAAGGCGCTGGAAGAGCAAGGCATCAAGATTGATGCGATTGCCGGCACCAGCATGGGTGCGGTCATTGGCGGGTTGTACGCCTCGGGCTACAAGATCGACGAACTGGAAAAGCTCGCGTTGGGCATCGACTGGCAACAGGCCCTGTCCGATGCGCCGCAACGTGCTGACGTGCCGTTCCGACGCAAACAAGACGACCGCGACTTCCTGGTCAAGCAGAAACTGAGCTTTCGCGACGACGGCAGCCTCGGCCTGCCGCTGGGAGTCATTCAGGGGCAGAACCTGGCGTTGTTGCTCGAAAGCCTGCTCGCTCACGCCAGTGACACCCGGGATTTCGACAAACTGCCGATCCCTTTCCGCGCCGTCGCAACCGACATTGCCAGCGGCGAAAAAGTGGTCTTCAGCAAAGGCCACCTGCCCCAGGTGATCCGCGCCAGCATGTCGATCCCCGCCGTGTTCGCCCCGGTCGAACTCAATGGCCGGCTGCTGGTGGACGGCGGCATGACCGACAACATTCCGTTGGACGTGGCCCGCGAGATGGGCGTCGACGTCGCCATCGTGGTCGATATCGGCACCCCGTTACGCAGCCGTAAACAACTGACAACCGTGGTCGACGTGCTGAACCAGTCAATCACCCTCATGACTCGCCGCAATTCCCAGGAGCAGCTCGCGGAGCTGCGCAAGGACGATGTGCTGATCCAGCCGCCACTGGCCAGTTTCGGTGCCACCGATTTCGGCAAGGCCCAGGAAATGATCGATGCCGGTTATCGCGCCACCCGTATCCTCGATGCCCGGCTGGCACGCCTGCGTCCCGCCGAGCCGGTGGACGGTGAACTGACCGCCGCTCGCGCTCCCGGTCAGCGCACGCCGATCATCACTGCGATCAAGGTCGAAAATGACTCGAAGATCGGCGACGACGTGATCCGCTACTACATTCGCCAGATCATCGGCGAACCGCTGGACCTGGAGCGTTTGCAGACCGACATGGGCACCCTGTACGGCCTGGACTACTTCGAACAGGTGCAGTACCGCGTGGTCCACAAAGGCCAGAACCACACGCTGGTGATCAGTGCTCGCGGCAAACGCAGCGGTACCGACTACCTGCGCCTTGGGTTGAACCTGTCTGACGATATGCGCGGTGACAGCGCCTTCAACATTGGCGCCAGTTACCGAATGAACGCCATCAACCGCCTCGGTGCGGAATGGCTGACACGAGCGCAGATTGGTGATCGGCAGGAACTCTACACCGAGTTCTACCAGCCACTGGACGTCGGCTCTCGCTACTTTGTCGCACCGTATGCGGCGTTCGAATCGCGGAACGTCGAGGCCATCCTGGACAACGACCCGGTGGCCGAATATCGCCTTGAGCGTTATGGCTTCGGTTTGAATGTCGGGCGACAAATCGGCAACAGCGGCGAAATCCGTTTCGGTATCGGTGAGGCGTGGGGCAAGGCAAACGTGCGGATTGGTGACCAAAGCCTGCCCAGCGAAAGCTTCAGCGAGGGGTTTTACCAGCTCAAGTATTCGTTCGACTCGCTGGACAATGTGTACTTCCCTCATACGGGCGAAGACATTGGCCTGGCATTCCGCGAATTCGAACCGACGCTGGGTTCAGACAAACGCTACCGTCAATGGGAATTCAAACTGGACAAGGCACTGAGCAGCGGCCCGGACACCTTCATCCTTGGCGGTCGCTACGGGCGCACCCTGGATCAGACCGACGTGGTGACCTCGAGCTTCGTGCTCGGAGGGGCGCGACAACTGTCGGGCTTCCGGCAGGACTCGATTTCCGGCCAGAACATCAGCCTGGCCCGCGCGGTGTATTACCGTCGCCTGACGCCGCGGGCTTATCTGCCGCTGGACTTCCCGCTGTACATCGGAGCGTCGCTGGAACGTGGCCGCGCCTGGAACAACGACAACGAATTCGACAGCGGCTACATCAACGCTGCCAGTGTATTCCTCGGTTTCGACACGCCTTTGGGGCCGCTGAACTTCAGCTATGGCTTCAATGACGACGATCAGAGAGCGATTTACCTGAACCTTGGGCAGACGTTCTGATCGCAGGTATGGCGCAAATTGATGGCTGCGCAAGACCTGTAGGAGCCCAGCTCGCTGGCGATAGCGATCTCACGGACGCCATCGCTGGCAAGCCATGCTCCCACAGGAGCTCAGCGAATACTGGCCAACAGGTTGCGGGCAGTTTGCTTCAAGGATTCATCACTGTCCTTGAGTAGCTCGTTCAATAGCGCAATGGCGCTGTCCAGATCACCGTCGTCGATGCAGTTCTGCGCTTCTTCCAGTTTGCCGGGGTGATTCTCGTCGTGCGCCGGTACCGCGAATTCGCCCGACAACGGCTCGAGCTCCAGGGGCGGTGATGCATCGGCGAAATGATCTGGAAAGCCATCGTCCAGCGGTTCCAGCGGTTCCAGCTGATCCATGGGGTTAGCCATTGCCGCTGTTGTGTCGGACGGACTGGCCAGGTCCCAGCTCGAGTCCATCGACAGGTCATCCAGATTCAGCTGGAACTCATCCCGTAGCGAGGCCGCAGGTTCAGCCGTCGACTCAAGTGTCGCCGACGATTGTGCACTGGYCAGTTTCGGCGAACGTGCGCGAATCTGCTCCAGCACCTCGGCGCTGTAACCCGCTTCAAGCAAGCTGTTTTCGTGGTCCGAATACGCTGCGCTGTCGCCCTGCAGCCCCAGCACCTCCAACAACTTCAGGTTCAAATCGCTGCGCTGCGGCTCTTTGAGCAAGGCTTCGCGCAACAGACTGACTGCCTCGGCGAAGCGGTCATAGGTCAGGTAGATACCGACGCCCTCAAGCACTTCTGCCCCCTGAGCCGCTTCACGGTTCACAGGGGTGACCTGTGTCGTAGAAAGCTCAATCGATGGTTTCTGCGCACTATCGGGCGCTCCCCGACTGACCACCGGCTCATGTCGCGGCGCGGGTTCCGATACAGCCTGTACCCGCCGCTGACGGAGCGCAAACAAGCCCAGCAGCAACAGCACGCCAAGCACCAACAGACCGCCGATCAGCCACAACGCCCAACCACTGCTCGTCTCATCCACGGCGGCTGCGGGCACCGGAACTGGCGCGACAGGAATGACGGGGGCGGGCAAGGTTTTTTTGGCTTCGGCCAACTCGGTTTGCAGATCGCTGACTTGCTTGCGCTGGCTGGCGATCTGCTCATCCTGGGCTTGTAGCCGGGTGTTCAACTGATCGACCGTTTGTTTCAGTTGCTGGTTTTCCAGGACGCTGGCTGCCAGCAGCTCGGAAGTCGGGTCGGTAGCCGCAGGCGCCGTGCTCACCGGGGGGGCAGCAGGCGTTTTGACGGGTGCGGTGGCAGTGGGTTGCTGGCTGATCGTCGGGGCCGGCTCGACATCACTCGCCGGTACGATCCCCGGTGAACCCGGTGGATCGATCAGCACCGTGTATTCGCGCAACAAATGCCCATTGGGCTGGTTCGCCTGCACCAGAAAATTCAGGAACGGTTCATTGACCGGTTTGCTGGACACCACCCGGATCACGCTGCGATTGCCACGCAGAACGGCGGTAAAACGCAGGTCATTGAGAAAAAACACTCGCTCGACACCGGCGCGGGCGAACTCGTCTGCCGTCGCCAGGCTGACCGAGAGTTCACCGTCGCTCAGGGCACCGGGATCGATCAAGGCGATTTCGGCATTCAACGGCTGGTTCAAGGCTGAGTGCAACGTGATGTCGCCCAACCCCAACGCGGGTGCCAATGCGGAGTAACTCAAGGCACCGGCGACCGCCAACAGGCTGACGGAGCGCCGTAACACAGACTGCAAACTCTTGAGCATGAGCATTCCTTAGCTAACCAGAATCAACCTGTGCGCATTCGCACGTCCAGTACGAACACGTTATTGCCTGGTAGTTCTTATAGTCTGCTCTGTGCCAGTTCTCAAAAGTCTGCGGTGTGGTTATGCCTCAAGATTTTTCCAGATTGGCCAGAATGTGCCCATGGACCCGCATACACACCCGCATATCTTCCTCGTTGACACCCTCAAACAGCTCATGGCGCAACTCGGCGGCAATGGTTTCAATTTGTTCGATCAAGGGACGGGCGGGCGCGCACAGCACGATCTTTTTCGCCCGGCGGTCTTCCGCCACCGCCTGACGCTGCACCAGGCCTTGGGTTTCCAGGCTATCGAGCAGGCGCGCCAGTGTCGGTCCTTCAACACCGACGCTTTGTGCCAACTCACGCTGAGTGGGGGCTTCTTCGAAACGCGCCAGGTGCAACAGCACCAGCCAGCGGGCCTGGGACAGGCCAAGGCCGGCAAGACGGCGATCCAGTTCGGCGCGCCAGCCGCGAGACATCTGCGCCAACTGCATGCCAAAACGGTGTTGATCGGTTAACGGCATAAAAAACTCATGGTTAGACTGAAATAGGCTGAAACTAATTATTAGTCAGCTAAGCATGGCCCTCGACTCTAGGCAAGGCTCGGTCTGTACTGAATCGTTACATCTTGATCTTCGACACTTAAATTTCAAACTCCGACTGCAATGCCGCTCTTACACAGTACAAAACGCCCTCGGGAACACGACCGGCAAACAACGCGGAAATCTCCGACACCGGCGGCAGCTCGCCCTCGCCGTCCAGGAATGCGTCCTGGACTTCACCCATCAGGTCTTCCGGAAGGTCCAGTGCCTGCTCCAGCGACAGTTGCTGCTTGCCGATGGCCTCGGCGAGCATCGTGTACACGTTCTTTTCCGAACACTGCAACTGACCGGCAATCTGCATCGGCGTCATGCCGGCGCGCGCCAGTGTGATCAACTCGTGACGCAGGTCGGCAACCACTTTCGGGGCCTCGGCCTGGCCGCCCAGCACTTCGAGGAAGGCCTCGCCATAGCGCTCCAGCTTGCGCGCACCGACGCCACTGACCTTGGCCATTTCCGGCAGGGAGCTTGGCTGGCTGCGGAGCATTTCGAGCAAGGTCGAATCGGGGAAGATGACGTACGGCGGCACGCCATGCTCTCCGGCGAGCTTGCGGCGCAG
Organism: Pseudomonas sp. 05N432; assembly: GCF_056396945.1. Taxonomy (NCBI): domain Bacteria; kingdom Pseudomonadati; phylum Pseudomonadota; class Gammaproteobacteria; order Pseudomonadales; family Pseudomonadaceae; genus Pseudomonas; species Pseudomonas sp. 05N432. The sequence continues at coordinate 218,995 of NZ_JBFTMM010000009.1, forward strand.
GGCGCGCAAGGCTTCCCACTGCTCGCGTTCTTCGCCTCGCACCAACTGGCTGGCCTGGCTGGTGCTGCTGCTTTTCGCGGTGGTTTGCGGTTTGAGGTCGCGGCGCAGCTCCAGGGTCACTTCACCTTTGAGCAGCGGTCGGCAGCTGTCGCTTAAACGCAGGCCGCCGTAACCTTCCAGATCGATGTCCGCCAGACCGCGCGCTACCAGCTGTCGGAACAATGAACGCCATTCGCCTTCAGCCCGCGCCTTGCCGACACCGTACACCGACAGATGCTGATGGCCGAAGCTACGGACCTTTTCGTTGTCCTTGCCCAGCAACACATCCACCAGATGTCCGACGCCGTAGCGCTGGCCAGTACGGTAGATTGCCGACAGTGCCTGACGGGCCGGTTCGGTGGCGTCCCAGGTCTGCACACCGTCGACACAGTTGTCGCAATGCCCACAGGGCTGCGGCATGTCTTCGTCGAAGTAGGCCAGAAGCGTCTGACGGCGGCAGCGGGTTTCTTCGCAGAGCGAGAGCATGGCGTCGAGCTTGTGCTGCTCCAGACGCTTGTGGCGCTCATCGCCTTCGGAGTTTTGCAGCATCTGCTTGAGCATCACCACGTCTTGCAGGCCGTAAGCCATCCAGGCATCTGCCGGTAGACCGTCACGGCCACCCCGACCGGTTTCCTGGTAATAGGCCTCAAGGGATTTCGGCAAGTCCAGATGCGCGACAAAGCGCACGTTGGGTTTGTCGATGCCCATGCCGAACGCCACGGTGGCGACCATGATCAGGCCTTCCTCGTTGAGAAAGCGCTTCTGGTGGTGGGCCCGCGTATCGTTGGGCAGGCCAGCGTGGTACGGCAACGCCGGGAAACCTTGCTCGCTGAGGAACACCGCTACTTCGTCGACCTTCTTGCGCGACAGGCAATAGACGATGCCGGCATCACTGCGCCGTTCAGCCAAAAACGCCAGCAACTGCTTGCGCGGCTGCTCCTTGGGCACGATGCGGTAGAAAATGTTCGGCCGATCGAAACTCGACAGAAAGCGCTCGGCGTTCTGCAGGTGCAGGCGCTCGACGATTTCTTCCCGGGTGCGCTTGTCGGCCGTGGCAGTCAGGGCGATGCGCGGGACGTTGGGGAACAGCTCCGCCAATTGGCCCAATTGCAGGTATTCCCGGCGGAAATCGTGCCCCCATTGCGATACGCAGTGAGCTTCGTCGATGGCAAACAGAGCGATTTCAAGACTTTGCAGGAACGCCAGCATCCGTGGCTGAACCAGGCGCTCAGGCGCCAGATACAGCATCTTCACTTCACCGCGCTTGATCCGCGCCGCCAGATCGCGCTGTTGCTCGGCACTCAAGGTCGAATTGAGCGCCGCCGCGGCCACGCCGAGTTCTTCGAGGGTCGCGACCTGATCGTCCATCAAGGCAATCAGCGGTGAAACCACCACCGCCAGGCCATCACGCAACAGTGCCGGGACCTGGAAGCACAGCGACTTGCCGCCACCGGTCGGCATCAGCACCAGAGCGTCACCGCCGCTGGCCACGCGCTCAATGATGGCACCCTGGCGGCCACGAAAACTGTCGTAGCCGAAGATGTCCTTGAGGACGCGCTGAGCCTGTTCGAGCATGAAAAACTCCAAATGGTGCTGAATATCCCTGTGTGCAGGCTGGATCAAAAAACCGCATTGTTCACGGACAGATCCGTAAGCGGATTTGTCCTGGACCGTCGCGACACCTGCAGGGCTTTGCAAAACGCGCGAGTATACCCGAGCGATACCGGGCAAAGGGCGTCACTGACGAATAGCCTCCCCGCCCAGATCAACAAATCCCCCTTGTAGCAGCTGCCTCGCGGGCTCGGCAGCTGCTACGGATCGGGACTAGACTGGTCTGGAATGCGGGCAAATCTGCCGTGCGGCTGGCCGGACCGCTCAAGAACGCCTAGAATTGGGCATCGTATATTCCCAAGGTAGTCCTTCAATGTCCTTCGCTGAGCAACTAACCCGCCTGCAAGCCTTCCTCGACGCCGACGAGCTGCATGACGAGGCGCTGGACTATGTGGCCGCCCACGGCTATCTGACAGCCCTGTCGATCTGTTCCGAGACGGTGCCTGATCGTGAGTGGATCGACGCGCTGTTCGCCGAAGAGCCGCATTATCGCGACGACGCCGAGCGTGCAGAAATCGAATCGACCCTGATTGCCCTCAAGGCTCATATCGCTCGCCAACTGGCCTCCGATGAAGAGTTCGAGCTGCCATGCGACCTGGACCTGGGCGAAGAGCCGGATGATTCCGACCTGCGCGGCTGGTGCATCGGCTTCATGGAAGGCGTATTCCTGCGTGAAGAAGCCTGGTTCGAGACCGCCGAAGACGAAGTCAGCGAAATGCTGCTGCCGATCATGGTCGGTTCCGGCCTGTTCGACGAACAGCCGGAGTTCTCCGACATCGCGGCCGACGCCAACCTGATGGACGACATGATCGTGCAGATCCCGGAAGCCCTGACCGCGCTGTACCTGCTGTGCAACGCGCCAGACGAAAAACCGGCGATTCTCAAGCCTCGTCACCACTAAGTCGTTGCCTGTGGCTGAACCCATAGGCAAACGCCCCCTGATCCTGCGCTACGTGCTGCTGGCCATCGGCTGGCTGAGCGTAGCGTTGGGGGTGATCGGGATCTTCCTGCCTGTACTGCCCACCACCCCTTTCCTGCTGTTGGCAGCCGCCTGTTTCGCCCGCAGTTCACCGCGCTTTTATCAATGGCTGGTCGAGCATCCACAACTCGGCCCCTGGATTCGCGACTATCTGGACGGCAACGGCATTCCGCTCAAGGGCAAGGTCTACGCCATTGGCCTGATGTGGCTGAGCATCGGCCTGTCCTGCATCCTCGTCCCACTGCCCTGGGCACGTGGCTTCATGCTGACCAGCGCAGTGCTGGTGACGGTGTATATCCTGCGGCAGAAAACCCTGATCAAACCCTGAATACGCCTCGCCACATAAGCTCATCTATCCCCCCGCCCCCCCGACAATCTGCCCTGCCTCCTGCAAAACAGCGCCTAAACTCCAGGCATCTGCACGTCTGCGGCCAGACATATCCCGTCGTCCAGGAAGGTCAACGCTCCGGAGCGTCTCATGTCGCTACTCAAACAGTTGTTTTTGGCCATCTGCCTGTTCTTGCTGGTCGCCTTCAGCGGCAGTTTCTTTGTCGGCCTGGAAAGCTCGCGTGCACAGATACTCAGCCAATTGCGCTCCCATGCCCAGGACACCGCCACCGCACTGGGGCTGTCGTTGACCACACAGATCGACGACCTGGCGATGATTGAATTGATGGTCAGCTCGGTCTTCGACAGTGGCTACTTTTCCAGTATTCGGGTCATCAATATCGAGGACGAACGCGTCCTGGTCGAGCGCAACGCGGTCGCCACCACCGAACGCGTACCGGGTTGGTTCGTCGATCTGGTGAACCTGCATCCGCAAGGCGGGGATGCGTTGGTGATGCGTGGTTGGGAGCAAGCCGCGCGCGTTGAAGTGGTGAGCAACCCACAGTTCGTCCTGAGCAAACTGTGGGACAGTACCCTCGGCAGCCTGGTCTGGTTACTGCTGTGCGGGTTGCTCAGCGCAATGTTCGGCGGCTGGTTGCTGCGTCGGCAACTGCGCCCGCTCGACGCCATGGTCAAACAGGCCGAAGCCATCAACAAACGCGAGTTTCTCAGCCTGCCGAAGGTGCCCAGAACCCCGGAACTCAAACGCGTGGTGCTGGCGATGAACCAAATGGTCGAAAAGCTCAAAGGGCTGTTTGCCGAAGAAGCCGCACGAAGCGAACAACTGCGCGCCGAGTCGTTTCAGGACAGTCTTACGGGGCTGGCCAACCGCCGTTTGCTCAACGAACAACTCACCGATCAGTTGCTGGTGACCGAGCAGAGCAGCGCCGGACACCTGCTGATGCTGCGGATCAATGACCTGACCGGGCTCAACCAGCGACTGGGGGGCCAGCGTACCGACGCGCTGATTAGCGCCGTGGGTCAGTTACTCAAACGCCTGATTGAACAGCCGGATCGCCATACCTGGCTGGCCGCACGCAATCGGGGCGGTGAGTTCAGCCTGCTGACCCCTGGCCTGGACAGCAAGGACGCCGCGCGCCTGGCCGCAGAGATCAGCGCCACCCTGGAAAATCTGCGCCTGACCGGCGCCAGCGACTGCATGCCGGTGGCGCATCTGGGAGTCGTCGCCTACACACCCGGTGAAGCCTCCACCGACATTCTGCTGCGCCTCGATCAGGCACTGACTCAGGCCCAGCAGCATCCCGAACGGCCGTGGGTGCATCTGCAGCAGTCCGATAACCCACCGAACCAGACGCAGCACGACTGGCGCACCTGGATCGATGACGCCCTGACTCACGGCAAAATGCAGCTGTACTTCCAACCCGTGGTGCAATGCGCCGACACCAGCCAGGTGCTGCACCACAAGGTGCTGGCGCGTCTGCTCGATCCGCAGGGCAAAGCCATTTGCGCCGGGCACTTTCTCCCCTGGATAGAACGGCTGGGCTGGTCGGCACGGTTCGACCTGGCAATGCTCGAACACACCCTCGACTACCTTGCCGAACACCCTTGGCCGCTGGCCCTGAGCGTGTCCGGCAGCACCCTGCACGATGCCACGCAACGGCGCCTGATCCTCGATATGCTCGACGGCCTGCCCAGTCTTGCCCCCTTGCTGACCCTTGAACTCGACGAACGCCAACTGCCGCCCCCCGAAGAGTTGCGTCAACTGTGCCTGAGCCTGCACAACACCGGCTACGGGATCGGCCTGCAGCACTTCGGTGGCAGCTTCAGCCAGATCGGCAACCTCACCCAACTCGGTTTGGCCTACCTGAAAATCGACGGCAGCTACATTCGCGCCATCGACCAGCAAAGCGACAAACGCCTGTTCATCGAAGCCATTTTCCGCGCGACCAACAGCATCGATTTACCGTTGATTGCCGAGCAGGTAGAAACGCAGGGGGAACTGGAGGCAATCAGGTCGCTGGGACTGTTCGGTGTCATGGGCCGGCTGATCGGACCGCCAGCGCCGATGTAGGCGATGCTTTGGCTTTGCCTGGCAGCCCGGGAGGCAAATGTTTGCCCCCCCGGGTAGCTCCAGTCTGTCAGGTCTTCAGCGTATGGTCAGCATCCCCGAACCAGGCACGCACAAGATCGGTGCCGGCCGTGCCAGCGTTGGCAAGGACCGCCACATCAGTGAAATGCGCACCATTGGCTGCACCATCGGTATCCACCTTCACGGTGATGTCGCTGCCGGACTTCGCCAGTTGGACGAAGTCTGACACCTGGCTGCTGCCGCTAACGAAGTTGGCCTTGAGCAGCGCGGAGAGGTCGAGCGTGTCACCTTCCGCGAAGTTGTAGTCGAGGATGGTGTCGCCGCCGTCGTTCGGGCTGAGGTAGGCGAACACATCGGCTCCCGCGCCACCGCTGAGTATGTCCTCCCCGCCACGTCCCGCGAGAATGTCGTTGCCGTCGCCGCCACTGACCACGTCCGCGAGCATGCTGCCCACCAGTGTACCGCTGGATACGCCGTGGTAATCGACCAGGGTGCCGGCTGCGCCGCCGTCGGTGACATGGAAGTCGGCCGCCGAGTAGTGCCCCAGCAGGTTCATTTCGGCCCGATGCACGCCGTCGTCCACCGTCAGCAGGCCGCCGGAGCCAAGGGCATTGGCGCTGTAGCCGAGCTGGGTGTTGGCGCCGAAGGCAATATCGCCGAACATCAGCGAGTCATTGCTTTCGAGTCCGAGAATGCCGACCAGCGAGCTGGCATCCGCGGCGTGCTCCACGATCAGCGTACCCGCACCTTCTCCGTGGAAGGCGACTGACGCGTGGGCGCCGCCGCCGAAGATCAGGCTGGCATCGCCATCGATTGTGGCACTGCCGTTGCCGGTTACGTCTGCCAGCAGGCGCAGGTCGCCGCCATTGGCCCACAGGTGACCGGAGTTGTCGACTGCGCTGGTCACCGTCATGCCCCCCATGCCCGTGGATTCCAGCACGCCGCTGTTGACTATGGTGTGGGAGCCGGTGTCGAGCACCAGGCTGTTCAGCCCGTCGGCCTGGATCAGCCCCTCATTGACCAGCACCATTTGCCCTGCGCCGAGTTGGCCGGCACCGGAGATGTGGTTGTCGACGTTGGTCAGCACGGTGTCGGCACTGCCACCGAAAATCACGTTGTGCGCGCTGTCGGACAGCAGCACATGTCCGCCGCCGGTCAAGGTCGCGCCACGGAAGAGGATTTCCAGGTCGGTCTCAGTGCCGGTGGAGCCGAGCTCGATGGTGCCGCTGTTATGGATGCTGCCACCAAACGGCATGATCGCCCCGTTGGCAATGCTGATGGTGCCGGTATTGGTGGTGAGCGGATCCACATCGAACTGGAAGTTCGCTTCGCTCAAGCCCGCCGCATCGACACCTTTCAGGGTGACCGTCTGGCCGGAACCCATGCTGATCAACGCATTGCCGTTTGCGTCATGAGCGATGCTCAAGTCAGCAAAGCCGGTAACGCCCGTGAAGCCGATCAAGTCGATTTTGTCCGCTGCCGTATCGAAGCTGTGGATGACGTTGTTGCCAACCGGCTGAGYGAACACGAACAGGTCAGCACCGCTGGAGGCAGTGAGGTTGTCGTCCGCTGACAAGGCGAAGATCGGCGAGCCGGGGGCGTAGGCTTCGACGTTGTCGGAAACGATATGACTGCTTGTACTGCCGTCCGCATTGGTCCATCCGTAAGTTACTGTGAGTTCCATCGCACCGGCATAGGTGGATGGCGTCATGACCGTCAGTGCGGAGGGGTCGCTGGTCTGTATCGTCCAACTACCGTCACCGTTTCTGGTTCCGGCACTCAGTACCCAATTTATCGGAACCCCGCTCACCTTGTAGGTAATGACCTCAGAGGTGTCGGGCGTGGGATCGGTCAGTGCCAGGTTGATTGCCTCGCCGGCTACGCCAGCCGGAGCGGCCACATGGATTGTGACTGTGTGCAAGAGGCTATTTGCCGCTCCATCGTTGGTCACTACGTTCACGATTCGGTCGGTAACGTTGTGGCTTCCGGTCTTGGTGTCAGTGTACTGAACGCCTTTGAGGATAGTCTGGTAGGTGGCCTGGCTAGCCGAGCCAGTGATCGTCAGTGTATAGATCCCATTGTTTGTGCCACTGGCAACACCGGTCACCGTCAACCCCGTAGCGGCGGTCGATGCTGACGCGTTCAGAGAGAGCATTTCCCTGACGTTCGAATTGTTGCTGTCCATAGCGTTCGTCAACGTGACAGTCATCGACGACAGATTCGGCGAGTCGACGTCGGTGACCGTCGCCAACGGCGCAATCAATAACTGCGAGGTGCCTGTTGGATAGTTCGCCGTTGCGTCATTGCCCGCGCTGCCACCATTCAAGTCCACTATCGGCGCGTCATTGGTTGCCGCCACCGTGACGGTCGTCGTTGCGACGTTGCTCGCGTGGTTAGCAGCAGAGCCGTCATCCACTTGGAAGCTAATCGTGCGCGGTGCCGTCGACGGGTTGTCGCTGGTGTCGGAGTAGGTCACCGAACGTAGCGCGGCTTGATAGTTCGCCACCGACGACGTCCCGCTTAGTGTCAGCACGCCAGTGCTTGCGTTGTAGCTGCCGCTGATGCCGTTCTGGTTGGTGAACCCGAGTACGTCCTGACCCGAGGCAAAGTTGCTGGTGATCGATACCGTAGCGCCCGTTAGGTTGCTACTGTCGACATCGGTGACCGTCAGCACCGAGTTGATCGCCGTCGCTGCCTGGTTCTCTGTGTACGACAGAGAACCACCTGCCGTCATTACCGGAGCATCGTTGGTACCGGTGATGGTCACGTCCACCGTGGAACTCGAGAGTGCCCCGTACTGGTCCTGCATCTGGTAACTGAGTGTCACGTGTTCGACCACACCCTGCGCCAGGTGGTCGAAGTCAGTTCCGGGGTTGAACAGCAGCTGGTTGCCGACCACGCTGGCCGAGCCTTTGTTTGCCGGCGCGCTGGCCGAGTTCAGCGTGAACGCGTGACCGTCATCGACATCGGTGTCGTTGGCCAGCACGTTGATGGTCAGGGTCTGGTTTTCCGTGCCGGCGGCTGTATCGGCCACTGCCACCGGCGCGTCGTTGGTGCCGGTGACGGTCACGTCCACCGTGGAGCTCGAGAGTGCCCCGTACTGGTCCTGCATCTGGTAACTGAGTGTCACGTGTTCGACCACGCCCTGCGCCAGATGATCAAAGTCGGCTCCCGGATTGAATACGAGCTGGTTGCCGACCACGCTGGCCGTGCCCTTGTTTGCCGGCGCGCTGGCCGAGTTCAGCGTGAACAGGTGACCGTCGTCGACATCGGTATCGTTGGCCAG
>NZ_JBFTMM010000010.1:0-198449 GCF_056396945.1 Pseudomonas sp. 05N432
CGCTCCCACAGGGGATACTCCGCTCCCACAGGGGATACTCGGTCAAATGTGGGAGCGAGCCTGCTCGCGATGGCGTCAGTGAATTTCACCCATAAAAAAACGGCGCTCACGGGCGCCGTTTTTTCATGTCGCAGCGAACACCTTAGTAGTAGGCGTTTTCTTTCTGCGTGTGGTCGGTCACGTCACGGACACCCTTGAGCTCGGGAATACGCTCAAGCAGCGTGCGCTCGATGCCTTCCTTCAGGGTCACGTCAGCCTGGCCGCAGCCCTGGCAGCCGCCACCGAACTTCAGCACGGCGATGCCGTCTTCAACCACATCGATCAGGCTGACCTGACCGCCGTGGCTGGCCAGACCCGGGTTGATTTCGGTTTGCAGGTAATAGTTGATGCGCTCGTTGACCGGGCTGTCAGCGTTGACCATCGGTACTTTGGCGTTTGGCGCCTTGATGGTCAGTTGGCCGCCCATGCGGTCAGTGGCGTAGTCGACCACCGCATCGTCCAGGAATGCTTCGCTGAACGAATCGATGTAAGCGGTGAAGCTTTTGAGCCCCAGCGCTGTATCTTCAGGTTTTTCTTCGCCCGGCTTGCAATAGGCAATGCAGGTTTCGGCGTATTGAGTGCCAGGCTGGGTGATAAAGACCCGAATGCCGATCCCCGGGGTGTTCTGCTTGGAGAGCAGATCAGCCAGATAATCGTGGGCGGCGTCGGTAATAGTAATGGCGGTCATGGAAGTTCCTCGCAGGCTTGGGCGCAGTTTACGCCAATCATCGCGCCGGACAAAGTCCCAGTATTTTTGTCGGGAAAGATCCAGTCGCCGCCAGGGCGACCGGCCGCTCGATCACAGGTTTTCATAGCGATTCATGTCCAGTACGCCCTCTTCCACCGGATCGGTTTCGTGGATATAGCGGCTCAAATCGTGGAAATACTGCCAGAACTGCGGGTGACTGCGACGAATCCCCCAGTGCTCGACGATTTTCTCGAAGCCCTGGGCATCCTTGGCGTTCTCCATCTCAGTGACAAATGCCGGCACTTGTTCAGCGGGAATGTTGAACATGAAGTTCGGGTAGCTGCTGAGCACACCGGGATAAATGGTCAAGGTGTCCAGCCCCGGTTGATAGCGCAACGCCTCGCCCAGCAGGAACGCCACGTTGCTGTGGGCACGGTTGCGCAGCAGGCTGTACACCTCGCGCTTGCCGCTACGACTTTCTATACGCAGCATCGTCGCTTCCGGCAACTGATCGATTACCTTGAGCCCGGCCGCCGGGCGTGCGGTCAGTCGACTCAACGCCTGCTCGGCATTCTGCAAGGCCGGATCGATATTGGGCCGTGAGCAATAAGCGCCATCGCAGCGATTGATCGGATCAGGACTGGCGTTCAGGTCACCATAACGCACCAGCAATTGCTGGACGAAATCGCGCTTCGGGTCTTTCTCGTCGAGTTTCAGCGCAGTCGGCTTATCGTTGTCGATGCTTTCGTAATCCAGCCACATCTTGAATTTGCCGCTGCTCTGATACCAGTCGTCCAGATACCCGTCACGCGAATCGGCCGGCATCAGGCGCAGGAAGTTCTGCTCGGCGCCGTTACGGATCAAGTCGAAATACAGCCGGGTCTGCGCCTGATGGGAAACGTTGCCGAACACGTCGAAGTTGACCGCCAATTGATAATAGGTGCGCTCCAGCAACGGGAAGTCGAACAACCACATGGTCTGTGGCACTTCACCGATCAGGCCCTTGTTCACCGAGGCACTGTCAAAGTGCCGGAAGATGCTCAACAAGGCGTTGTCATTACCGGCCCACAAGGTCGACCAACTCGGCGCGTGTGCCTTGGCGTAGGTGTCACGGCGCAAGGCTTCGTACTCGTTGCGCTTGTCGCGGTAGGCATGCCACAGGCTCAACACGCTGCCGACATCGTCATTCTGGCCAGGCATGGCCAGCAATGGCGTGGCCTTGCCGCGATAACTCGGATCGGTGATGTACAGGTCATGCTCCGGCGCCTGGAAGAACGCCCAGAAGTTGTCGCGGATTACGTCGGTGGCGATCTGCCCACGACAGACCGGGCCGCGAATGAAGGTGCGCACGAAGTATTCGGCGTTATCGAGCATGAACTGATAACGCGCCTGGGCCGGAATCGCCTGGAAGGTCTCGAACGGATTGGCCCGACGTTCCGGGCCATAACCCGGCAAGGCGTGGACCTGCCAGTTGCCGTTGTAGAACAGGGTTTTGATCCGGGCCATTTTCGCCGGGCTCAGCGGATAGGTGATGTGCGTCTTGTGCACAATCACCCCTTGCACCGGCCACAGGCGGTAATACACCTGGGTGCCCGGATCGTCGTTCGGGCGACGGCTGTTGATCAGGTCGATCGGCTGGCCCGTCGGTGTGCGCGAACGCACCCACTGGAAGAAGTGCCCCGGCTCGCCGTCCTTGAAGTAGATATGCGCCAGAAACCAGTGCTCGAACAACCAGCGTGCCACTAGACTTTCACGGGCGCCCGGGGCGTTGAGCAGGCTTTCCCACTGCACCACCTGCAAGGCTTCCCTGGCGCTCGGGACCAGGCCCTGCTGGTCGATTGGCGCACCGGAGGCCAGCCAGCGTTGCAGCGTCTGGTACTGCTGATCGGTCAGCCCGGTCACCGCCAGCGGCATGCCTTCTTTCGGATGGGCGCCGGCGTAGGCCTCGAACTCGCCCGGCATCGGGCACATGTTCTCGCGCTCGAGCCCAAGCACAATCTCTTCCGGCAACTTGGCGTTAGGTTGCAGCGGCGTCCGGTGGCCGAGTTCAAGCATGCGTGCCATCAGCGCAGCCTGGCTGCCCTGGGCATCGAGTACCGAGTAGAAGTCCTTGCGTTGCCAGGCGGCTTTGCCAAAGGCGTCATAAAACAGCCGTGTCGGCTCCGACGCCTTGCTGCGCTCGCCGGCGTAGACCGGAATCTTGTTCGCGCCCCGCACCGCGCCTTCGCCACTGCCCAGATTGAGCTGACAGGCGGCGTCATAGCAGGCATGGCAGGCCACGCATTTTTCAGTGAAGATCGGCTGAACGTCGCGGGTGTATGAGATCGCCGGCGCCGTGCCTTGTGCTGTGGCGGCACTGCTTATAAGCAGCACAAAGAGGCTGATGAAAACGCGATACGACATATCCCTGGTCCCGATCATGAAAAAACGTCGCGATTCTACCGTCCTGGCCCGTTCATCAACATGAGCGATATTCATGCAAAAGCAGCTCATGCTCTAATTGCACACAGGTTTGCTATTATTCCGACCCTTCGTAATGGCCTTACCAGGTAGTCCTAATGTCCGATCGCAGTGCTCGCCTACACGTCCTCAAGCAAGCCCTCAAAGAGCGCATCCTGATTCTCGATGGCGGCATGGGCACAATGATCCAGAGCTTCAAGCTCGAGGAGCAGGACTACCGTGGCAAACGCTTTGCCGACTGGCCAAGCGACGTCAAGGGTAACAACGACTTGCTGGTACTGAGCCGCCCGGACGTGATCGGGGCGATCGAGAAGCAATACCTGGATGCCGGCGCCGACATTCTGGAAACCAACACCTTCAACGCCACCCAGGTATCCCAGGCCGACTACGGCATGCAGGGCCTGGCGTACGAGTTAAACGTAGAAGGTGCGCGCCTTGCACGCAAGGTGGCGGACGCCAAGACCCTCGAAACCCCGGACAAGCCACGGTTTGTCGCCGGTGTCCTCGGCCCGACCAGCCGCACCTGCTCGCTGTCGCCGGACGTGAACAACCCCGGCTACCGCAACGTGACCTTCGATGAGCTGGTGGAGAACTACACCGAGGCTACCAAAGGCCTGATCGAAGGCGGCGCCGACCTGATCCTGATCGAAACCATTTTCGACACCCTGAACGCCAAAGCCGCGATCTTCGCCGTGCAGGGCGTGTTCGAAGAAGTCGGTTTCGAATTGCCGATCATGATTTCCGGGACCATCACCGATGCCTCCGGCCGCACCCTGTCCGGCCAGACCACCGAAGCCTTCTGGAACTCCATTGCCCACGCCAAGCCGATTTCCGTCGGCCTGAACTGCGCCCTTGGCGCCCGTGAACTGCGTCCGTACCTGGAAGAACTGTCGAACAAGGCCAGCACTTACGTGTCGGCGCACCCGAACGCCGGCCTGCCGAACGAATTCGGTGAATACGATGAGCTGCCGGTGGAAACCGCCAAGGTCATCGAAGAATTCGCCCAAAGCGGTTTTCTGAACATCGTCGGCGGCTGCTGCGGTACCACGCCGGGGCACATCGAAGCCATCGCCAAAGCGGTCGCCGGTTACGCGCCACGGCAGATTCCGGACATCCCCAAGGCCTGCCGCCTGTCGGGCCTGGAGCCGTTCACCATCGATCGCAGCTCGTTGTTCGTCAACGTCGGCGAGCGGACCAACATCACCGGTTCCGCCAAGTTCGCCCGCTTGATCCGTGAAGACAACTACACCGAAGCGCTGGAAGTCGCCCTGCAACAGGTCGAAGCCGGTGCGCAGGTGATTGACATCAACATGGACGAAGGCATGCTCGATTCGAAGAAGGCCATGGTGACCTTCCTCAATCTGATCGCTGGCGAGCCGGACATCTCCCGCGTGCCGATCATGATCGATTCGTCGAAATGGGAAGTGATCGAAGCCGGCCTCAAGTGCATCCAGGGCAAGGGCATCGTCAACTCCATCAGCATGAAGGAAGGCGTCGAGCAGTTCATTCACCACGCCAAACTGTGCAAACGCTATGGCGCTGCCGTGGTGGTGATGGCCTTCGACGAAGCCGGCCAGGCCGACACCGAAGCGCGCAAGAAGGAGATCTGCAAACGCTCCTACGACATTCTGGTCAACGAAGTCGACTTCCCGCCGGAAGACATCATCTTCGACCCGAACATCTTCGCCGTCGCCACCGGTATCGAAGAGCACAACAACTACGCGGTCGACTTCATCAACGCCTGCGCCTATATCCGTGACGAACTGCCTTACGCGCTGACCTCGGGCGGCGTGTCCAACGTGTCGTTCTCGTTCCGTGGCAACAACCCGGTGCGTGAAGCGATCCACTCGGTGTTCCTGCTGTATGCGATCCGCAACGGCCTGACCATGGGTATCGTCAACGCCGGTCAACTGGAGATCTACGACCAGATCCCGGCCGAACTGCGCGACGCCGTCGAGGACGTGATCCTCAACCGCACCCCGGACGGCACCGACGCGCTGCTGGCGATTGCCGACAAGTACAAGGGCGATGGCAGCGTCAAGGAAGCCGAGACCGAAGAATGGCGCAGTTGGGACGTCAACAAGCGTCTGGAGCACGCGCTGGTCAAAGGCATCACCACGCACATTGTCGAAGACACCGAAGAATCCCGGCAGTCCTTCGCCCGGCCGATCGAGGTCATCGAAGGCCCGCTGATGTCTGGCATGAACATCGTTGGCGACCTGTTCGGCGCCGGCAAGATGTTCCTGCCGCAGGTGGTGAAATCCGCCCGCGTGATGAAGCAGGCGGTGGCGCACCTGATCCCGTTCATCGAACTGGAAAAAGGCGACAAACCGGAAGCCAAGGGCAAGATCCTGATGGCCACGGTCAAGGGCGACGTCCACGACATCGGCAAGAACATCGTCGGCGTGGTGCTCGGCTGTAATGGCTACGACATCGTCGACCTCGGCGTGATGGTCCCGGCCGAGAAAATCCTGCAAGTGGCCAAGGAGCAGAAGTGCGACATCATCGGCCTGTCCGGCTTGATCACGCCTTCGCTGGACGAGATGGTCCATGTGGCTCGCGAGATGCAGCGCCAGGATTTCCATCTGCCGCTGATGATCGGTGGCGCGACCACCTCCAAGGCTCACACGGCGGTGAAGATCGAACCCAAGTACAGCAACGACGCGGTGGTCTACGTCACCGACGCTTCTCGCGCGGTCGGCGTGGCGACGCAGTTGCTGTCCAAGGAACTGAAGGCCGGTTTTGTCGAGAAAACCCGCGAGGAATACATCGAAGTCCGCGAGCGCACGGCTAACCGCAGCGCCCGCACCGAACGCTTGAGCTACCCGGCGGCGATCGCCAAGAAGCCGCAGTTCGACTGGAGTTCTTACGAACCGGTCAAGCCGACGTTCACCGGCGCCAAGGTGCTGGACAACATCGACTTGAAGGTGCTGGCCGAGTACATCGACTGGACACCGTTCTTCATCTCCTGGGACCTGGCCGGTAAATTCCCGCGCATCCTCCAGGACGAAGTAGTCGGCGAAGCCGCCACCGCGCTGTACGCCGACGCTCAGGAAATGCTCGCCAAACTGATCGACGAGAAGCTCATCAGCGCCCGTGCGGTGTTCGGCTTCTGGCCGGCCAATCAGGTGCACGACGATGACCTGGAAGTCTACGGCGATGACGGCAAGCCGTTGGCCCGCTTGCATCACCTGCGCCAGCAGATCATCAAGACCGACGGCAAGCCGAACTTCTCCCTGGCCGACTTCGTCGCGCCGAAAGACAGCGGCATTACCGACTATGTCGGTGGTTTCATCACCACCGCCGGGATCGGCGCCGAAGAAGTCGCCAAGGCCTATCAGGACGCTGGCGACGACTACAACTCGATCATGGTCAAGGCACTGGCCGACCGTCTGGCCGAGGCCTGTGCCGAATGGCTGCACCAGCAGGTTCGTAAAAACTACTGGGGTTATGCCAAGGACGAGGCCCTCGACAACGAGGCGCTGATCAAAGAGCAATACACCGGCATCCGCCCTGCCCCGGGCTATCCGGCCTGCCCGGACCACACCGAGAAAGGCACGCTGTTCTCGTTGCTGGACCCCGAGGCCAGCGAAATGCACGCCGGTCGCAGCGGAGTGTTCCTCACCGAACACTACGCGATGTTCCCGGCCGCCGCCGTCAGCGGCTGGTACTTCGCCCACCCACAGGCGCAATACTTTGCCGTCGGCAAAATCGACAAGGATCAAGTGCAAAGCTACACCGCTCGCAAAGGCCAGGAGCTGAGCGTGAGTGAACGCTGGCTAGCACCGAACCTCGGTTACGACAACTAAGGATCAAAAGATCGCAGCCTACGGCACACAATAAAGCGCAGCGCCCGCCCCCCACCACTCAACAGGCCGAGCGTTAGCTCGCCTGCCGCCGTTGATCTTGATCCACCCGCCCCTTCGGGAGGCCGAGTGGAGGTGTTCATCAGGGGGGGGCGCGCAGCGCCGTTCGACGAAGTCGAACACATCGAGAGGAGGTCGTAGCGAAGCAGACCGTAGGCGATGCCCCCTGATGAATGCCGGAGCGAGGGAACGCCGAGCCTAGGCGAGGTGCCGGACGCTTGGGGCGAAGCCTTTTGCTTACTTTTCGGCGTCTGGAAAAGTGAGTCGCCGTCAGGGCGAAACCCTAAGTGGCCGTTACCGCAGGAATGGATATGTACACCTGCAAGAGGTTGGTCGGCTGTCAGGCCGTCATCGCGAGCAGGCTCACTCCCACAATGGATTGGTGTACATCTGCGAGAGATAGGTCGGCTGTCAGGCCGCCTTCGCGAGCAAGCCCGCTCCCACATTTGGACTGTGTACATCTGTGAGAAATGGGTCGGCTTTCAGGCCGCCAGGATCAACCGCCAAATGCATCCTTGAGGAAACCCGGTGCGATATAGCGCTGGTAATGCGCTTCCGACAGCAGGAAGAATTCCCGATCAATGGCATCACGCAACTCCGGCAAGTTCCAATCGCGGAACTCCGGCAGCAACACCATCCCGTAGGCCTCCAGATTGTTGATCACCCGCGCCCCCCGGGCAATCAACTGGTACGCCCAGCAATATTCCGACTGATGCGGCACAAAACGAATCTTGCGCTGCTCCAGCTGCTCACGCAGACGCCAGGGATCGAAAATCTCGAGTTTCCCGGCCATCACTTGCACCAACAGCTGCTCAAGACGCAGCCAGACCGCGCGCTTTTCTTCCTCGTTGTAACCGTTCCAGTGAATCACCTCATGGTGGAAACGCTTGCAGCCGCGACACACCAGATCACCGTAAACAGTGGAACAGAGGCCGACACAGGGAGTCTTGATGGTTTGATTGGGCATAGGTAGGCAGAACGCGAGAAAGCAAAACAGGTCGGCATGTTAGCCCTTTGTCTAACATTCATCACCCCTCAAAGTTCAGGGCCTAACTTACCTTTAATTTTTTTTTGCCGTAGAATCAGCCAGCCTTTTAAGGCGCCAATGTCCGTTAGAAGCTGTTTTCAAAGCGTCACGAGCACAGTCGTTCCTTCAGAGCGGTGTTGGCGAAGGGTTTTTCCAGCGGGGAAAAACCCAACGCCAACCCTCATCAGCTCCCCGTTCTGCAGGCGTAAAACTTTGAAAGCAGCTTCTGTAAGGAATTGTCGGTAATTCTGGCTAAGCGGCCCACAACGCCACGCAGCGCATGAGTACGGCAATTTCGGGATGAGCGTCCCGGACACCCATTTGGGACCACTGATGAGGGTAATAACTGTGCTTGAAGCCTACCGCAAACATATCGAAGAGCGTGCAGCACTGGGTATCGTTCCCCAGCCGCTTAACGCCGAACAAACTGCAGGCCTGGTTGAGCTGCTGAAGAATCCTCCTGCTGGCGAAGAAGCTTTCCTCGTTGACCTGATCACCAATCGCGTTCCGCCTGGAGTGGACGAAGCAGCCTATGTAAAGGCCGGCTTCCTGTCCGCGTTGGCCAAAGGCGAAGCCACTTCCCCCCTGATCGACAAAAAGCGCGCTGTTGAACTGCTTGGCACCATGCAAGGCGGCTACAACATCGTGACCCTGGTTGACCTGCTCGACTCCGCCGAACTGGCCGCCGTCGCTGCTGCGCAACTCAAGCACACCCTGCTGATGTTCGATGCTTTCCACGACGTCGCGGAAAAAGCCAAGAACGGCAACGTCCACGCTCAGGGCGTACTGCAATCCTGGGCTGACGGCGAGTGGTTCAAGAACCGCCCGGTGCTGGCCGACAAGATCAGCCTGCGCGTGTTCAAGGTCACCGGCGAAACCAACACCGACGACCTGTCCCCTGCTCCTGATGCCTGGTCGCGTCCAGACATCCCGCTGCACGCCCTTGCCATGCTGAAAATGGCCCGTGACGGTATCGTGCCGGACGAGCAAGGCGTCACCGGTCCGATGAAGCAGATCGAAACCATGCGCGGCGAAGGTTTCCCGATCGCCTACGTCGGCGACGTCGTGGGTACCGGTTCTTCGCGTAAATCGGCAACCAACTCGGTGCTGTGGTTCTTCGGCGACGACGTTCCTTACGTGCCGAACAAGCGCGCTGGCGGTTTCTGCTTCGGCAGCAAAATCGCTCCGATCTTCTACAACACCATGGAAGATGCCGGCGCACTGCCAATCGAATTCGACGTCACCAACATGAACATGGGCGACGTGATCGACCTGTACCCTCATGCTGGTAAAGTCTGCAAACACGGCACTGATGAAGTCCTGACCACCTTCGAAATGAAGACCCCGGTCCTGCTCGACGAAGTCCGTGCTGGCGGTCGTATCCCGCTGATCATCGGCCGTGGCCTGACCGAGAAGGCGCGTGCCGAACTGGGCCTGCCACCGTCCGACCTGTTCAAGAAACCGGAAGCTCCGGCTGAAAGCACCAAGGGTTTCACCCTGGCGCAAAAAATGGTCGGCAAGGCGTGCGGCGTAGCCGGCGTTCGTCCAGGTACCTACTGCGAACCGAAAATGACCACCGTCGGTTCCCAGGACACCACTGGCCCGATGACCCGTGACGAACTGAAAGACCTGGCGTGCCTGGGCTTCTCGACCGATCTGGTGATGCAGTCCTTCTGCCACACCGCGGCCTATCCAAAGCCGATCGACGTCACCACTCACCACACCCTGCCAGACTTCATCATGACCCGCGGCGGCGTTTCCCTGCGTCCGGGCGACGGCATCATCCACAGCTGGCTGAACCGCATGCTGCTGCCGGACACCGTCGGCACCGGCGGTGACTCGCACACCCGTTTCCCGATGGGTATCTCGTTCCCGGCCGGTTCCGGTCTGGTCGCGTTCGCCGCAGCCACTGGCGTGATGCCACTGGACATGCCGGAATCGATCCTGGTGCGCTTCAAAGGCAAAATGCAACCGGGCGTCACCCTGCGTGACCTGGTTCACGCCATTCCTTACTACGCGATCCAGGCTGGCCTGCTGACCGTAGAGAAGAAAGGCAAGAAGAACGCCTTCTCCGGCCGCATCCTGGAAATCGAAGGCCTGGACAACCTGAGCATCGAGCAAGCTTTCGAGCTGTCCGACGCCTCGGCTGAACGTTCGGCTGCCGGGTGCACCATCAAGCTGTCGAAAGAGTCGATCACCGAGTACCTGAGCTCCAACATCACCCTGCTGCGCTGGATGATCGGCGAAGGCTACGGCGATGCGCGCACCCTGGAACGTCGTGCTCAAGCGATGGAAGCCTGGATTGCCAACCCTGAGCTGATGGTTGCCGATGCTGACGCCGAATACGCTGAAATCATCGAAATCGACCTGAACGACATCAAGGAGCCTGTGCTCTGCGCGCCGAACGATCCGGACGACGCCCGTCTGCTGTCCAGCGTTGCTGGCGAGAAGATCGACGAAGTGTTCATCGGTTCGTGCATGACCAACATCGGTCACTTCCGCGCTGCCGGTAAACTGCTGGATCAGGTCAAGGGTCAGCTGCCAACCCGTCTGTGGCTGTCGCCGCCGACCAAGATGGACGCTCACCAACTGACCGAAGAAGGCTACTACGGCATCTACGGCAAGGCTGGCGCGCGCATGGAAATGCCGGGCTGCTCGCTGTGCATGGGTAACCAGGCTCGCGTTGAACCGAACTCCACCGTAGTGTCGACCTCGACCCGTAACTTCCCGAACCGTCTGGGCGATGGCGCCAACGTCTACCTGGCTTCGGCCGAGCTGGCGTCGGTTGCTTCGATCCTGGGTCGCCTGCCGACCGTCGAGGAGTACATGGCCTACGCGAAAGAAATCGACACCATGGCCAGCGATGTCTATCGCTACCTGAGTTTCGACCAGATCGCCGAGTTCCGTGAAGCTGCAGCGAACGCCAACATCCCGGTCGTTCAAGCCTAACGCCTGTGGCGAGAGAGCTTGCTCCCTCGCCACAAAAAAACGCCGCGCATCGTAAGGTGCGCGGCGTTTTTTTTATGCCCGAAGGTTTTTGCCCTTAGCCTTTAAGCGCCTCCTGCACCGCCCCGTCGACGCTCAAGTCACAGAGAGTGACCCGCAAACGCTTGACTTCCGGTAGCACCGAGAGTGCCGCTTGCGCCTCGAGCTTAAGACGCGCCAGCACCAGGCGCTTGCCTTCGTTGTGTACCCGCAAGAAAAACTCCTGCAACGCCTCAATGCTGGTGCCGTCCAGGTTCGGTGACTCTTCCAGGCTGAGAATCACCGTATGAATCGGCGTTTCAGAGTGCCGAATCAAGTGCAAGGCACCGCCAAGAATTCGCTCCGCGTTAGCAAAAAACAGCGCTTCGCCCGGTCGGACAATCAGCATCCCTGGCACGGCCTTGGCCAAGGGATGACGTTGCACGTCGACGAAATCGTGCCCGGTGCCGATGTGCCCGAGAACCTGGATATCCGCCGCCGACATCTGCTTGAGCATCAGCAGCACACTGATCGCCACCGCCACCAGCAAACCGTCCAGCACCCCCAACACCAACACGGCCGCCACGGCGCAGATCACCAGCAGGCGATCACGTCGCCAGACAAAATAGCGCCCCAACGGTTGCAGGCTCAAGCCACGGCCCAGCGCGTGCATGACGATCGCGGCCAGTATCGGCTCAGGGGTCAAGGCGATATAAGGCAACACCGTCAGGACAATGATCAGCACCACCAGCGCTGCCACGCCCCCGGAAAATCGCGACGTCGCACCGGCGGCCTCATTCGCGGAAGTTGCGGAATAGCCTGCCCCTGCCGGCATCCCGTGAAACAACCCGGATAGCAGGTTCGACGCCCCCAGCGCCAGCAAATCCCGGTTCGAGGACACCCGATCACCGTGCTTGAGTGCAAACGAGCTGATCGAGCCGTAGGACTCCGCATACAGGATCATCACCATGGCAAAGCCCAGTTCCCCCAGGCGTAACCAGTCGGCAAAGGGCAGCACCGGCAGCTTCGGTACCTCAAGGCCAAGGTCGATAACCCCGATCATCCGGACCCCGTAGGCCGGCAGGTTCAGCCATTGCCCCGCCGCGATGCCGATCACCACCACCAGCAAGCCACCCGGCAAGCGCCGGAGCCGCCCGAATAACCACAACAAGGCCAGCGCCACTGCCGCCACGCCGGCGGCGACCCAGTTCCACTGAGGCAGTTGCTCCAGCAACTCCGGCAAAAAACGAATCGGATTGCCGTTGCTCAGGTGCACGCCGACTACGCTGGCGAGCTGTTTAAGGATGATCGTCAGCGCCAGGCCAAAGGCAAAGCCGCGTAATACCGGCTTGGCGATGAACGACGTCACCTTGCCAAGCTTGAACAATCCAGCCAGTAAAAAGAACGCGCCGGTCACCAGTACCAGACCGATGGCCAGGCTTGCGCGCAATTGCGGGTCGCCATTGGCCAGTGTCGCGGTGGCGGCCGCCAGCACGGCGGCTGACGAAGAGGTTGCGGAAACGATAGCAAACCGGCTGGTGCCAAACAGTCCATAGCAGAGTAACCCGGCGAACAGCGCAATCACCCCGGCCTGCGGCGCCAGGGCGGCAATACTGGAGTAAGCGACAGCCTCTGGCAGCAACAAACCGGCAATCGACAGCCCGGCCAACAGGTCCTGCCAGCGATTCGGACACTCCGGTGTGATTTGGGATGAAGTTATCAGCGGATCAGTCGGCAATCAGGTGTCTCCAGACAATCAATTTCAAGTCGGCCAGATCGACAACGGCACAAAACAGGACATCGATCACACTGCTTTGCAGGCACAAGCGTAGCCTCTAATCCGCAATGGCACGTGAGCTGGATCAGTTTGCCCCCGATAACCCGCACAGAGGGTCGCGTCGAGCTTTTCGACCGAGCAAAAAAAACGGCCGCTGCGCGTATAAAGCGCAGCGGCCGTTGCCTCACTGAATCAGGCGCTCAGCGAATAGATCAACGCCGAAATCGCCACCAGGCCCACCAATGTCACGAAGACGTTGGAGGCTTGGCCGCGATAACGCGCCATGGCCGGCACCTTGCGGATCGCGTACATCGGCATCAGGAACAGAATCGCTGCGATGACCGGGCCACCGAGGGTCTCGATCATCCCCAGGATGCTCGGGTTCAGTGTGGCGACGATCCAGCAGATCACCAGCATGAACGCTGCGGTCATACGGTCCAGGGTCTTCGGTGCCGGACGACGACCGCTCTTGACGATCAGCCCCTTGAGGCCTTCGCTGGCGCCGATGTAGTGGCCCAGGAATGACTTGGAAATCGCCACGAACGCAATCAACGGCGCGGCGAACGCGATCGTCGGGTTGCTGAAATGGTTGGCCAGGTACGACAGGATCGACAGGTTCTGCGCCTTGGCCTCGGCCAGTTGTGCGGGCGACAGGGTCAGCACGCAACTGAAGACGAAGAACAGCACCATCACCACCATCAGGGTGTGAGCGCGGGAGAGGATTTGCGAGCTGCGCTCTTCGGCGTGCACGCCATAACGACGCTTCTGGTCCACCGCAAAGGCCGAGATGATCGGCGAGTGGTTGAACGAGAACACCATCACCGGAATCGCCAGCCACAGCGTGTGCAGCAACGCCGAAGGCGCGGGCAAGGTGCTCGCGGTGGCGAGAATGCCGCCGTTCCAGTGCGGGATCAAAAACACTGCCAGAAACAGCAACGCAACGATGAACGGGTACACCATCAGGCTCATGGCCTTGACGATCATCTGCTCGCCGCAGCGCACCACGGCCAGCAAACCGAGGATCAGCACGAACGACAGAATCGCCCGTGGCGGCGGCATGATGTGCAACTGGTGCTCGAGGAAACTGCCCACGGTGTTGGTCAGCGCAACGCTGTAGATCAGCAGGATCGGGAAGATCGCGAAGAAGTACAGCAAGGTGATCAGGGCGCCGGCCTTGATCCCGAAATGCTCTTCGACGACTTCGGTGATGTCTGCCCCTGCGCGACCGGACAACACGAAGCGGGTCAGGCCACGGTGTGCAAAAAAGGTCATGGGGAACGCCAGCAACGCCAGGATCAACAGCGGCCAGAAACCGCCAAGGCCTGCATTGATCGGCAAAAACAGGGTACCCGCACCAATCGCCGTGCCAAACAGGCCCAGCATCCAGGTAGTGTCATGGCGATTCCAGCTGCTGAGGCTCGCTGGTGCCGCCGCTTCATAGCGTTCATCAACGCTATTGGCCTGATCATTCATCCGGTCAGATCTCCGCATTCCGGTCACTTGCCACTCGGTCAGGACGAGTCAGAAAAGGCTGACAGGCAGCGCCCTGGCCGAAACAGGGGCGCGATTGTCCGGGATTAATCAGCAGAAGCAAAGACTTAGCTGAGGAATGGTTGTGCGGATCAGATACTCGGGAATGGCTTTGCGCGCCACAGCCCACACAATCCGCCGGCTGAACGCGAGCAATCCGAAGAAACTGCTTTATAGGGGGGCGTTTAATAGTGAGCTGAGTGCACTCAATAGACGCCAGGTTCTGACGCGCTGAAAAGATCGTCCGAAGGCTCGGGCCGCATTCGGGCGATCTTTTGATCTCGCTTTCATTACTTTCCTCAGCTCCTACACTGAGTTCTGCGACTTTTGGTGATTGCCAAACCGATCCGGAGTCAGCAACCTGACGCGACATTCGAGCCCCGACATTCCGTGCCTACAGGAGCCCAGCATGCCTGCAACCGTACTGGTACTGGTTGAAACCATTAACGACTACCTGCCGATTCTCGAACATCAAGGCTTCCACCTGATTCTCGCCCCCACCCCCGCCGAGCGTGCCCAGGCCATCGCCAGTCACCGCGGGCAGATCGATGCCGTGCTGACGCGCGGCCCGCTGGGGCTGTATGCCGACGAAATCGCCGCGCTGGCGAACCTGAAAATCATCTGCGTGATCGGTGCCGGATACGAGCAGGTCGATCTGCAAGCCGCCAGCGATCGGGGCATAACCGTCACCAATGGCGCTGGCGTCAACGCCTCGTCGGTGGCCGATCATGCGATGGCCTTGTTGCTGTCGCTGGTGCGTGACATCCCTCGGTGCGACGCGGCGGTGCGCCGCGGTGAATGGCCGAAGATCATGCGCCCGTCACTGGCCGGCAAGCGCCTGGGTGTTCTGGGGCTGGGCGCCGTCGGCATGGCCATCGCCAAACGTGCCGCCAATGGCTTCGACATGACGGTGAGTTACCACAGCCGCCAGTTGCTCAGCGACGTCCCCTACGACTTTTGCTCGACGCCCACCGAACTGGCCCGGGCCTCCGACTTTCTGATCGTTTGCACGCCCGGCGACATCGGCACGCAGCACCTGGTCAACAAGCAGGTGCTGGATGCCTTGGGTCCCCAGGGTTTTATCGTCAACATTGCCCGCGCCAGCGTGGTTGCTACCAGCGACCTGATCAGCGCGCTCGAGCAACGGCGGATCGCCGGTGCCGCGCTCGATGTATTTGATGAAGAGCCTCAGGTGCCGGATGCGCTCAAGGCATTGAGCAATGTGGTCCTCACGCCGCATGTGGCCGGCCTGTCGCCGGAAGCGACCAAGGGAACCGTTGAACTGGTCGGGCAGAACCTGATGGCGTTTTTCTCCGATCGTCCGGTGTTGACGCCCATCAAGTTGCCCAAGCCGCTCTGAGAGGCGCTGCGATGTTTAGAGCACACCCAATAACGTCCAGAGTCGGCGCGACTCCGCGTCAGCCGATATCAACTCGCCCAACAGTTCACTCAGCGGTTTATTGCCCCACTCCACGCCACGCCTGATCAAGTAAGGCACCGGACTGTGGGGCTCGGTTCGCGCCAGGTACTCGGCAATCAGCAACAACTGCCGATAAGCCTCTTCGCGACTCGCCGGTTCACGCAGTGCCTGTTGAGCTGGCGCGGGTTCTGGCTCCGGAGTGTTTTGGGGCGCCCGGACCTGCGGCGGCTCGACCGGGGCCTGGGTGGGTTGACGTGGATGCATGGCGATGAACTCCTGAACGAGCGTCAACAGCGCCTCGATGATGCCCCGCAATGATTTGTAGCCTGGCGCCTGATTGCCCAGGTAGGCATCACTCCAGTCCTCCAGCCGTTGCAGATGCTGCAAGCTCAGCAACAGGCTGCCTTGGCTGCGCAACCAGAAGGACAGCGGTGTCGCGCGAATCTGTTCGGTGAGTTTTTTCTGCTCGTTGCGCGCAGCTTCAGCTGAGGTTTTTGCAGCCTTGGTGTCATTGACCATCACCTGCTGCACTTGCAAGCGCCGCCAGTCATCCAGGCAGAAATCCGCAAATTCGCTGGTGCGCGTGTCGAACAGCGGCACCCGGGTGAGCAGGATTTCGCTGTAGCGTCGCGCCAGCCATTCGAGAGGAATCACCCGCCACGACTGATCGCCCTCCTCGGCCTGAGGGTGAAGTTGCTCGGGGTAGCGCTCGCATAACCCCGCCACCAGCGCCAGGCTGCCCGGCAACCCTTCCAGGCCGTCCAGATGCAACCAGGCCTCGCCGAGCCAGGCACTGAGCATCAAGTCCTTGCTGCGCTCCAGCAGCAAGCGGCTGGCGAGCTTTGCCAGTTCCGGCCATTGGGCACGCTTGATCGACGACTGCCAGACCCCTGTCGGCAAACTGGTATCGTCCTCGCGGCGCAACTCACGCAACTGATCGAACTCAGGCTCATAGCGCAGGTCCTCGCCACAGGGCGCTTCATCGCTGATCGGCTCGAGCAGCTGTGCGATCAATTCCGGCAGCGGCGATGACAATGATAGTGACGGCAGACTCACAAGCCCTCCTCGTTCGTCACGATGGCCGCCGTCGAACCCGTCGAGACAAAGGGTGAACGCGGCGCACGGGTCGGCAATGGTTGAATGGACAACGGCAGTTTTGATCCCTGAGTCATCCATGACAGGCGCATGAACATCTGTGTCGGCTCCTCAATGCTGGTGCTCGCGGCGACCGGCAAGCGCAAGGTCAGTGGAAACTCCGTGTAGTCCATGCTCGGCTGGCGCTGATTCGACTGGTGCGAACGCATCAGCCGCAGCAGCGACCAAGGGCCACCGTACTCCCAGCCAGCCTCCAGATCCCGGATCACCAGGTTCGGTTGCAACGGGTCGCTGACCGGCCGCTGGGGACCATTCCTGGCCCAGCGCAACGTCAACCTGACGGGTTGGCCGACCATCCAGCGCAGGTTCTGCTGGGCCTCGCCGGGGTAGCTGATCTGTTGATTGCCGGCATTCAAGCCCCAGGCAATGACCTGATCGGCGCCGTGCTCTTCCTCGCGATCAGTGCGCCAGCGCACGTCCATCTCCACCCCGAGAATGCCGCTTTTATCTCGCACAAACAGCGGCCCGAGCCAGGTGCTGGCCTGCTTCAAGCGGTTGAGAAAGTCCTCGGCGGCCAACCGTTCCGGTGTCCGGCTGAGCTGCAAACCGGCTTGCGCCACGGGCAGGCGCTTGTCGATCAACTCCAGCAAATGCTGGACCCGCGCCGGGTCGGCATCGGTCACCTGCGTGCCATTGGAGAATGGAAAACGCTCGGCCAGGTACTGATTGAAATAGTTGGCCAGGTCGTTCCATGCCGCCGAAGCCTGTTGCTGTTGCAGCGACTGGCAGCGCTGCATGGCGGTTTGCTGCAGTTCCTGAGCCCTCAGGGCAAGCGTCCCACGGCCACCGGAAAGGTTGGCGGTTTGCAGGATTTGTGCGCAGGACCCGGCATCCATGTCGATAAAGTCCCGGCTCACCAACTGTTCGATCTGTGCCGCAGAACTGGCAGGATTCTGCTCCTTGTACTTGAGCAGTTCATCATTCAAGGCACTGAACTGCACAACCCGCTCGTAATCCAGTCCCGACAGATTCTGCTGCTGGACCTTCAGCCACTCCAGCGCCGACGTACGTTGTTCGGCAATACCCAACATGGTGTTGAACTGCTGTTTGAGGCTCAGCTTCAGGTCCTGCACATCACTGGCACCGTACAGCTGCAAGCCGAGGTTTTTCGAACCATCCCAGCGCGCAATACTGGTCCTTTCGCTGAACAGCGGCTGGGCGATTATTTCGTTCAGGCCATTGGCGACCTCGGCCAACGCGCGGCGGTTGAGTGCGTTCTGCAAACGGGTGGCCAGGTCACTGCGGCGCAACTCGACAAAGGCTTTTTGCAACGCCACCGCCTGCGAGGCCTGCACATTGAACCCTGTGCCTTGCTGCACCTGGCCGCCCTGCTCCTCCAGGCTGAACCACATCGCCTTGGCCGCCGCCCCTTCCGCCGCCTGAAGCAGCGCGCCCCGATAGGCTGGCGGGATACGTGGCAACTCTTCGCTGACGTAACTTTTGTAACTGGCGAAGTAATTCAATGCGCTGTTGAGACCATCGCTGTCGGCGCTCTGCCCCTGTGAAGCACTGAGGCTGGAATCGTCCTGACGCAGTGCGATGGCCACGAAATCGCGTTTGAACAAGGCCTGCACGGCGTTGTCCAGCTGGCTGACATGCTCTTGCAACGCCAGTTGTCCGCTGCCTTGCTGAACCAGCAAATTGCCACGCGAGCCGGCCTGGGCAATCCATTGATCACGAAAGCTCTGCTGCAACTTCGACGCCTGCATGTCCAGTTGTTGCTCCAGTTGCGGCCCGAGCAAGGCGCTTTGGCGGACTTTATCCATCAGCTCGCGGTAGCCCGGCACCAGGTCCTGGCCCTTGCCTCGTCCCCACGCCGAGTTGGTCAAGCCAATCAACGCTTGCAGGTCGTCAATCAGCGCCCTCAAGTCCTCGAGCTCGCTGAGTGAATTGCCACTGCCGGACTCCAGCCGCTCCAGGTGCAGCTTGAGATAGCCGGCCTGACGCACGAAGTTGTCAGCCAGGAAGTACTGGTCCAGCCAGCGCTCCATCAGGCCTTCAAAATTCGTCGAGATGGTCGAGCGTTCCGTGCTCAGGTCCAGCGCTTTCAACCCGCTGGTGTCGGAATTGAGCAGTACCCGGTTATAGAAGGCCGAGCGACGCAACGTGCCGACATTGAGGTTCAGCGACAAGGCGTTATTGCTCAACAGCACCAGGTCATCGAGCGGGCTCCGGGGATTGTTCAACGCCTGATTGAACCACTGGTTCTGTTGTTCGAGACGCACCGCGCGCTCGACCAGTTCCTTGGCCTTGACGTAGTTCTGCCATTGCGCCGGGTCTTCGCTTTCCACGTTCACTCGACGCTCGGTATTGCGGATCGCCTTGAGCTGCGCCAGGTCCGACACCAGCAACTCTTGCAGCGGCACCAGTAACTGCCGCTGGGCAGTGAGCCGCAACTCGTCTTCCAGCTGCGCATCCAGCGAGGAAAACCAGGAGGTGGGAAAGACCACCGAACTGAACGTCCAGCGCGGGGCTCGTTCCAGTACCCGCCAGAAACTTTCGACGTTACGTCGCGTCGGTTCCAGTCGATGGCTTTCGTCCGTGACCGCGACATAATTTTTCTGCGCACCTTGCAGCAAGCGTGACAACTCATGGGCATCCTTGACCGAGTCGTGCCAGACCCAAACCATACCGATCGCCCAGACCAGGCCGACCACCAGCGCCACCACGCCGGTCACCCGTTGCCAGCGTTGGCGCAGGCGCAAAATCCGCGGTACGACCTGAGCCACGCCACGTTCGGCGACAATCCGGCGCTGCCACAACTGCCGGGCAAACGCGCTCTGCTGCAACACCGTGTCATAGGCCGAGAAGCTCTCCCGAGTACTCTCCGGCGCTTGATTGGCGGTGAAGTAAATCCCGCGAAAACGTGGTGCCTCGCCTTGTGCGTTGCCCTGGAAAACCGGTTCAAGCAGGGTTTGCAGTGTGCGCCGCAGCGCTTCGAAACGGTCCGGCAAGGCAAACAACTCGCTGCTCAAATGCCCGGACAAGGCGCCGATTTCGATAATCGATTCCGACAATGCCCGACTCACCTGATCCAGCGCCTGATCACTCCATTGCGATTGCCAGACCGCCTCTGGCGAATACGGCGACGACCAGCCCAACGCACGTTCCTGCGCCTCGACCGGCAATGCAGCAATCAATGCCTGAAAGCCCGGCACTTCCTCCATGCCCGTGATGACCACATACACCGGCAGGCTCAGACCGAACCGCTGCAGCAGATCGATGAAGCGCCGCCGTGCCGCCAGACCGAGGCTGGCGGCCTGCTCCGGATCGCCCAGTTGACTGGCCGGCACGGTCCAGATCACCGCATCCAGCGGTCGCTTGCTGCGCAGGCGCACGATCAACCCCAACAGACGCCACCAGCCGCCTCGTTGCGGGTTCAAGCCTTCATCAGGCAAAAACAACGCCTGTGGCACCACCAGCACTGCGCCTTCGGGGTCCGACCACCAGCGCCCGAACCAGGCCGGTTTGTCGGTGGGTTGCAAGCGCCATTGGGCGCACAATTGAGTGCCCTGGGTTTCGTTGCCGAGCATCAGCAGCCACGGAATCTGATAGCGATCCTGCGTGCCCTGCTCCTGCTCCATGTGCCGGACCGACAGATAGAAACTGCGAATCGCGGCGCCGCTCTGGGTGCGCAGCCACCACACCGCCACCAGCAACACCGCCAGCAACAACAGCACCGCCACGATGGTTGCGACAATCCCCAGGGTACTCATGAGTCTTGCTCCGAGGTCGCCGCTGTTTCGGAAAGGTGCATGACCGGCTCAAGCTCCTGACGGATGTCGCGCCAGAACATCTGCCCCACCCCGGTCATCAACAGCACGACGCCGAGGATCGCCAGCGCCAGACGAAAGCCGTCGGGTAGCGACAGACGCAGGGGCAACTGCACGGGAATTACCGCCGAAGGCTGCTCCAGCCGGGCGCTGACATCGGCGTAATCAGGTTCGTGTTGCCAGGCAAACGCGAACAACGCCAACCGCCACTTCTCATGTTGGAGCTGGTTCTGCTCGCCTCGCAGACGGCCTTCAAAACCCAGCACCAGGCATTGCAGATAGACATTGGCCAGATCCCGGGTGGCCGGCACCTGGTCGTCGAGCAAGGTCTTGATCGCCAGTGGCAGCCGTTCGCCCGCCTGACGGCTGGCGTACATCCGCGACTCCAGCGGTTTGTCCTGCCAGCCAAGCTGACCCGGCCAGGCGGTAAACAACAGGGTCTCGTCGATCAGCGCGACAAACGCATACACCACGGCGGTCACCTGTTCGGTGGCGGCATCACCGACTTTGGCGAATGCCGTTCGCCACAAGCGCTGGGTAATCTGCGTGGAAAACTCGACGACGGCCTCGACCAACACCGCATCGTCACTGTCTTTGAATTGTTCGTTCCAGGCCTGCGACCACTCTTGCCAGGCCTGGCGAAAAGCGCTGCTCAGCGGCGCTTCGTGGAGGCCTCGCGCACCGCCGCCGACGTTCCCTTCTGGCATTGGATTCCCCTTCCCTGATCAAGCGTTTTCATTGGCCTGAGCGACAAACAGCACCACTTGCCACGGGCTACTCGCCAATTGCGAGGCTGGCGCGACAATCTGCAACGGCAGTTGCCCGTCGAACCATTGCCCCTGGGCGGTGACCACAAACAACCGGGTATCTTCGCCCACGCTGTAGGCCACCTGCTCGTTGCGACTCATGGCCTCATGCGCCAGGCCGCGCATGCGTTGTCGACCGAGCAAGGCAATGTGCGGCGCAGAGGCGATGATCGCGCGGCTCAACCACTCGCTCGCAGATTGCTCGCTTGCGCCGTTGGGCATGCGCAAGCCAATCACCAGCCGCTGGCTTGGCTGATCGTCGGGCAACTGGATCGAGAAGGTATGTTCATGGCGTTCGAACGGCAGGCTGCGATAGCCGGCGCGAATCAATTCGAGGGTCTTGTCCAGCCAGTCGAGTACGCTCTCGTAGCCGCGCTGCAACTCGAGAAAATCCAGCGCGGCGAAGGCCGGCACCCCTGCCAGCGGATCAAGCGCCGACCAGGCACCGGCCAGCCCCAGCAGCAGACCATACAACGCCTGAGGCGTCGCCAGCCGACTGCTCAACAAACCCTCGACTTCCGGCAGACGCGCCCAGAGTGCGGTCAATTGGCGACGAATTTCCGCAGCGTCATCCTGATTGCCAGCTTGCTGCGCCTGGCGCAAGCGACCGGCCAGAAACATGCATTTCTCTCGTGCCCGGGCGCACACACCGGCGACCCGACGACCCAACACCGACTCGGGCAACAGACACGGCGTCGGCGCGGTGTAGGGCAACTGCAAAAAGCCGCCGCCTTCCTTGCGAATACGCACCAGCGGTACACAGATCGAATCGGCCTTGTTCAGTTGCGTGCATAAACGCGGATTGGGCCGCCACACCGTAATCGATTCGGGGTATTGACCGCTGGTGAGGTCTGGCAAGGCATCGCCGATTACCGATTGCAAGCGTCCGGTGAGCGGCAGTAATTGCCCGGCACGCCACAACGGGCTGACTGCCAGGTACACGGTCACAGTGGCATTGTCCGTTGCATTGACCGCTTCGCTGACATCAAGCTCCAGCATCGGCCCGACACCGGCCTGCACATTGATCGGCAAACCATCCGGCAACGTCGCCTGCAAGGCGAGCAAGCGAACGTGCCCGGCACTGAGTGCCGAGGGGTCGATGTCGAGATGGGTGACACCCCAGAACCAGGGGTTGCAGGCCTTGGCAAAATGCGCGACCAACGCTTCGGCGCGCAGCCCTTGCAACTGAAAATGCTGGGGCAGCAATTGCATGCCCTCGTGCCAGCAAACCGCATCAGGTAGCAAACTCATACGATTCCCTTCGATGTCGAATGGTGCCGCGCGTGCCAGCGGCCTGGCGATCAGTGCAAATCAGTGCGCAGCGTCGCTGACCAGTGTCATCTCGCGACTGTCGAACTTCAGCCAGGCCTTGCTCTGATCGTCCAGTCGAAGTCGGTGCGCTCCGGGTGTGTTATAGCTCGCGAAGATCAAAAGTCCAGCGGCCCGCTTGCCGCCCAGAGGGAAGGGTTGTTGATCGATAAACTGCCCCGGAACCAGCTCCAGTCCCCAGACGGTCATCAGTTGCCGGTAGTCGCGTTGAAACTGCTCGCGCTCGCTGAACCATTGCCGAGCAGTCAGTGCCGACAGCTGTTTGAGCAGGTCCGGATCATTCACCGCGACGAAATCCACGGCAATCGGCGTGTCGTCATTGGCATGGGCGGCGACGTCCAGCGTCAGGCTATCGAGATCGACTCGCGGCCCGAACAACGAACAGCCCGCGAGTAACAGGAACGAGAGAGAAATAAAAAAACCGGCGCGCACAATGAATTTTCCTTTTCTCATGACGGTCAAAAATTGTTTTTGTTTGCTTTTTTATAGACCTGTTCTAGCGTCTTGGATAGTTCGGTCAGCACGACGAATGTGGAAGGTTCGTCAAGGGAATGACAGGTCCCACTGCCTCCCTTTCTAACCTACGGTTCAGCAAGGGAATGCGATGAGCGGGTCTCCCGAAGCATTGCTCCCCCTCAATGCAACGGAGTCCGCCACCATGGCAGAAAGTACTCAGCACAAGCTCGACAGGGTCCGCCCGCCCCGTGTGCAAATCACCTATGACGTCGAAATAGGTAACGCCATCGAGAAGAAAGAATTGCCTCTGGTGGTCGGCATTCTTGCCGACCTTTCTGGCAAACCGCTGGACCCCCTCCCAAAACTGAATGAACGGCGCTTCACCGAGATCGATCGCGACAACTTCAACGAAGTGCTCGCCTCGATCGCCCCGCGCGCCACCTTGCAGGTCAACAACACCCTCACCGGCGATGACAGCAAGCTCAACATCGAGCTCAAGTTCGGTCATATCGATGACTTCGACCCGGTCAAGGTGGTCGAGCAAGTGACACCGTTGCGGCGCCTGTTCGAAGCGCGTCAGCGTCTGCGCGACCTGCTGACCAAGCTCGATGGCAACGATGACCTGGACAAGCTGCTGCGCGATGTCATCGCCAACACCGAAGGCCTGCAAGAGATCAAGTCGGCCCGGCCTGAAGCGCAGCCTGAAGCGCAGCCTGAAGCGCAGCCTTCCGCACCTGCCGGCGATGCCGACGCGGCGCCAGAAGCTCAAGCCTGATCGTCCATTCACTTAGGGAGAAATTGCCATGCCCGCCTCATCCAGCGCCCAGGCCCAAGCCAGCGAGAATGTGAACGAGACCTTGTCTCTGCTCGACCGAATCATCGCCGAAGGGCGAATGGCCCACGACGAAAGCCAGAAGGATTACGCCCGCGACATGCTCGCGGAGTTCGCCACCCAGGTTCTTGATAAAGGCATGGCTGTCGACAAGGACACCGTGGCGATGATCAACGACCGCATCAGCCGGATCGACGAGCTGATCAGCGCCCAGCTCAACGAAGTCCTGCACCATCCGGACCTGCAAAAACTCGAAGCGTCCTGGCGCGGCCTGCACCTGCTGGTGCAGAACACCGAAACCAGTTCCCGGCTGAAACTGCGCCTGCTCAACGTGACCCAGAAAGAACTGCAGAACGATCTGGAAAAAGCCGTCGAGTTCGACCAGAGCGCGCTGTTCAAAAAGATCTACGAAGAAGAATACGGGACCTTCGGCGGTCACCCGTTCAGCCTGCTGGTCGGTGACTACACCTTCGGCCGGCATCCGCAGGACATCGGCCTGCTGGAGAAACTCTCGAACGTCGCCGCTGCCGCCCATGCCCCGTTCATTGCCGCTGCCAGCCCGCGACTGTTCGACATGAACAGCTTCACCGAGCTCGCGGTACCGCGTGACCTGTCGAAAGTCTTCGAGAGCCAGGAGCTGATCAAGTGGCGCTCCTTCCGTGAAAGCGAAGACTCGCGCTACGTCTCGCTGGTGCTGCCGCACTTCCTGCTGCGCCTGCCTTATGGCCCGGAAACCAAGCCGGTAGAAGGCATCAACTACGTTGAAGACGTCAACGGCAGTGACCACAGCAAATACCTCTGGGGCAATGCGGCCTGGGCCCTGTCGCAACGCATCACCGAGGCCTTCGCCAAGTACGGTTGGTGTGCGGCGATTCGCGGTGCCGAAGGCGGTGGCGCCGTCGAAGGACTGCCCGCCCACACATTCCGCACCACCTCCGGCGATCTGTCGCTCAAATGTCCGACCGAAGTGGCAATCACCGACCGTCGTGAAAAAGAGCTCAACGACCTCGGTTTCATCGCCTTGTGCCACAAGAAAAACAGCGACGTGGCGGTGTTCTTCGGTGGCCAGACCACCAACAAGTCCAAGGTCTACAACACCAACGAGGCGAATGCCAACGCGCGGATCTCGGCCATGCTGCCTTATGTGCTCGCGGCGTCCCGCTTCGCCCACTACCTGAAGGTCATCATGCGCGACAAGGTCGGCAGCTTCATGACCCGCGACAACGTGCAGACCTACCTCAACAACTGGATCGCCGACTACGTGCTGATCAACGACAACGCCCCACAGGAAATCAAGGCGCAGTACCCGCTGCGCGAGGCCCGCGTGGACGTTTCGGAAGTCGCCGGCAAACCCGGCGTCTATCGAGCCACGGTGTTTCTGCGGCCACACTTCCAGCTCGAAGAGCTGACGGCCTCGATCCGCCTGGTCGCCACCCTGCCGCCACCGGTAGCCGCCTGACCTGCCTCCCGCCGGCCAGGCCGGCGGGTTTTCCTTTGCTTATCTAACGCGATTTTCTTCAGGAGTTTCATGCGATGGATGCAATCATTCTCGACCTCGGCGGCGACATCAAAGGCGACAGCCTGCTCGAAGGTTACAAGGACAAGATCGAAGTCATGTCCTACAGCCACAACGTCGCGATGCAGGTGACCAACGACGTCAGCAACTCGGAGCGCACCTCCGGCAAGCCGCACATCGGCGAGTTCACGCTGACCAAGTTCGTCGACAGCTCGACCCCCTCTCTCAACGAGTACTGCTGCGCCGGCAAACCGATCCCGGAAGCCAAGATCACCATCGGACGCAACGCGGCCGAAGGCAGCGGCCAGTTGATGCCCTTCATCATCTACACCCTGAACAACGTGGTGCTGTCCAACGTCAGCGTCAGCGGGGGCACGGGCGGCAAACCGGTGGAAACCCTCTCGCTGAACTTCACCAAGATCAAGTGGGAACTGACCGCCCAGAAAGACGATGGCACCAAGGAAGGCACGGCCGCTTCGACCTGGGACATGGCCGCGAACAAGCTGATCAAGGGCTGACGGAGTACCCCGACCATGACCGGCACCGGCATGCTGCCGCCGCTGTTCGAACGCCTTTCCGCCAGCGAGGCGGATACCTTGCAGGCGTTCGATCGCCAGGCACTGTTGGAGTCAGTCCGTATCGAGTTGCTGCGGTTGTTCAACACCCGTCGTGGCCAGCGCCCGCTGACCACGCCACCCAGCGTTATTGACTACGGCATCGCTGACTGGACTGCATTGCAGCAACAGCGCAGCGATGACCGCCGTCAACTGATGCGACAGATTCGCGAAGCCATCGACGCCTTCGAACCACGTCTGCGACTCGACGCGATCGACGTCACGCCGGTCCCCGAAAATCCGCAGCAGCTCAGTATCAGGCTGCAAGGTGAGCTACGCAGCGGCAAGCAGCATTGGCCTGTCGCATTCGTCATCGAGAACGCCGTCGATGGCCTTGAGGTGCGCCATGAGCGACTCGATTGACCCGCAACTGCTCGATTACTACCAGCGAGAACTGACCTGGCTGCGCCATGCCGGGAGCATTTTCGCCGAACGCTACCCCAAGGTTGCCAGACGCCTGGAGCTGTCTCCCGGCGAATGCCCGGACCCGCATGTCGAACGTTTGCTGGAAGGTTTCGCCTTGCTCGCGGCGCGCCTGCAACGGCGACTCGACGACGATTACGCCGAGTTCAGCGACGCGCTGCTGGAACAACTCTATCCGCTGACCATGCGGCCGCTGCCGTCCTGCGCCATCGTCCAGTTCGAGCCCGATCCGAGCAAGGGCAACCTGGCCGGTGGTTACCCGCTGCCGCGCGACACGCCGTTGTTCGTCACCACCCGCCACGGTGAAAGCATCCACTTTCGCACCAGTGCCGCTGTTCACCTCTGGCCGCTGGAAATCAACGAAGCCTTGCTGCTGGGAAGCGACGAAGCCCAGGCCCTGACCGGCGTCGCCCACGCACGCTCGGCGCTGCGCTTGAGCCTGCGCTGCCTGGGTCAAAGCCAATGGGCAGAGCTCGGCATCGAGCAGTTGCGCTTGCACCTGGCCGCATCGCCGGTGATCAACGCCAAACTCTACGACTTGCTCGGCGCCCATGCGATTCAGCTCCTCGCCGGGCCACCCGGCAGCACACCAAAAGCGCTGGCCGGGCTGCCGAAGATCGTCGGTTTTGCCAATGATGAAGTGCTGCTACCCGATGAAGACGGCGTGCATCCCGGGATGCGTTTACTCGCCGAGTACTTTGCCTTTCCGGACAAATTCAATTTTTTCGACGTGCCGCTGGCGGGTGCACTCAGCGACAGTCAGACGCTGTATTTGTACATCGTTTTCGACCAGGCGCCCGGCAGCCGTTTGCATTTACAAGCCAGTGATATCGCGTTGGGTTGCGCACCGGTAATCAACCT
The DNA here is from genome assembly GCF_056396945.1 of Pseudomonas sp. 05N432. NCBI lineage: Bacteria > Pseudomonadati > Pseudomonadota > Gammaproteobacteria > Pseudomonadales > Pseudomonadaceae > Pseudomonas > Pseudomonas sp. 05N432. The sequence goes on from NZ_JBFTMM010000010.1 coordinate 27,537, forward strand.
GTTCCCGCGAACGTCCGAGCCACTGCGCCCGGACGGTACTCGCAGCGAATACCGCCTGGTTGCCGACAGCCATCGGGAAAACAGCGTCGAGATCCACAGCATTCGCGCCCTGCGCGCCAGCACCTCGCAGGGCGTGCAGCGCGTACCGGCGTATTACGGCAGCCAGCACGGCGGCAACCACCGCTGCTATTGGCACGCCCGGCGAATCAGCGGCATGACCCCAAACCGCTTGGGCACTGACCTGATGCTGAGTCTGGTGGACACCCAGCTCGACCCGTTTGAAGAAGTGACTGAACTGAGCCTGACTGCCGAGTTGCTCTGCACCAATCGGCACTTGGCCCAGAGCCTGTCGGCCGGAACACCGCTGGGTTTCGAGCGGCCGGGGCCGGTCGCCTCGGCGCGCTTGCGTAATCCGCCGAGCCCGCAAAGCCTGCCGCGGCTGGACGGTGAATCGCGCTGGCGGCTGGTGTCGCAATTGACCCTCAACCACTTGTCATTGGTCGAAGGTCCACAGGCGCTGGACGCACTCAAGGAAATCCTCGCGCTGCATAACCTGCGCGACGAGGCCAGTGCCCTGCGGCAGATCGAAGGCCTGCTGAGCCTGAGCTGCGAGCGCGTCATTGCACATGTCGGTGAAGACGCCTGGCGCGGCTGGCGCAATGGACTGGAGGTTCGCCTGCAACTCGATCCGCAGCATTTTGTCGGCACTAGCGCGGTGCTGTTTTCAGCGGTGCTGGCGCAGTTTTTCTCACTCTATGCCACGGCCAATCGCTTCGTGCGTACGGTGCTGGTTGAATCAGACAAGGAGATCAAGGCATGGCAACCCCAAGCCGGCATGCCGCTCTCCCTCTGAGCCTGAGCCAACGACTGCGCCGCGATCCTCAAGCGTTCGAATTGTTGCAGGCGTTGTTGCTGCTTGAGCGCGAGCATCCACAAGCCGAATCGCTGGGCAGCGGCACCGCGCCGCAGGCTGAAGCGCTGCGTCTGCGCGGCCCGCTGACGCCGTTGTTCGCTGCCAGCCAGGTTGAAAACCTGACCGACGATACCGACCACAAACCGACCCTGACCACCCCGGTTTTCGGCCTCGGCGGGCCGGACGGACCACTGCCCTACGCCTATCAGGAATGGCTGCAACAACGTGCCCGCGCCAAGGATTATGCACCGGCCGAGTTCCTCGACCTGTTCCAGCACCGACTGCTCAGCCTGCTCTACAAAGTGCTGCGCAAACACCGGATTGCCGTGGGCTTTTCAGTACCCGGTGCGACACCGGTGCACGCTCATCTGCGAGCGTTGACCGGCCTGCTGCCCAAGGCCCTGCATGATCGTCAGGCGATTCCCGATGCCGCCGTGCTGGCGTGCAGCGCGTTGTTTGCCGACGGGCGCCGTTCGCTCTCAGGCTTTGCCGCGATCGTGCGCGAGCAGTTCGAATTACCGGTCGAGCTCAACGCCTATGAAGGCGCCTGGCGCGAGATTCCACCCGCCAGTCGCAGCCGCTTGCAGCCCGGTGGACGCAACCTGCAACTGGGGCGCAGCGCCGTGGCCGGCACGCGGGTCTGGGACGAACATGCCGGAATCCGTCTGACTCTCGGCCCGCTGACGCCCGTCCAGGCCGCTGCCTTATTGCCGGACGGTGAAACACACGCGGCCTTGGCCAGCCTCAGCGCGCTGTATTTCGGTCCGGACCTGGAGTGCGCACTGGTACTGCTGGTGCGTGGTGCCAACCCAATCAAACTCGGTCGTCAGACACCACCACTGTTGAGCTGGAACGGTGGCCTGCAACGCCAGTCCAGCCTCACCCTGCAACGCATCGAGACTCGTCTTCGTCAGCTGGAGATCACCTGAACATGGAACTCGCCAGCCTGATCGGACGCCTCAACCCGGACAACCGCCGCGCCCTGGAACGGGCCGCCCAGCGTTGCCTGCAACGCGGTCATCATTACGTTGAAATCGAGCACCTGTTGCTTGAACTGCTGGAGATCGAAGGCGGCGACTTCGCCTACCTGCTACCGCGCTTCGGCCTGGAACGCGATGCCTTGACGGCGGAAATCAACAAGGCCCTGGAATTGTTCAAGACCGGCAGTACCCGCACTCCGGCACTCTCGGCACAAACCATCGGCCTGCTGGAGGACGCCGTGGTGCAGGCCAGCGTGCTTGGCCTTGAGAGCATCCGTTCCGGACTGTTGCTGTTGGCGCTGCTCGACCGCGATGAACGCCGCAGCCTGTTGCTCAACAGTGCTTCGTCGCTGCTGCGCATTCCTCGGGACGCCCTGCGCAGCAACCTGCTGGAATGGACCGAAAGCTCCCGCGAGCACGTCGGCGCCGCCCGCTCGGTCGCCGCAACCGCGGGCAAACCGCAGCAGAAACAGGACTCGATACTTGATCAGTTCACCCAGGACCTGACCGCCGACGCGCATGCCGGACGCATCGACCCGATCGTCGGGCGTGATGGCGAAATTCGCCAATGCATCGACATCCTGCTGCGCCGTCGCCAGAACAACCCGATCCTGGTCGGCGCGCCGGGCGTCGGCAAAACTGCGGTAGTCGAAGGCCTGGCCCTGCGCATCGCCGCCGGGGACGTACCACCGTCACTGCAAGAGGTCAGTCTTCGGGTCCTAGACCTTGGTTTGTTGCAGGCCGGCGCCGGGGTCAAAGGTGAATTCGAGCAACGGCTCAAAGGCGTGATCGATGCCGTCCGCAGCGCGGAAAAACCGATCATCCTGTTCATCGACGAAGCCCACACTCTGATCGGTGCCGGCGGTGTCGAGGGCGGCAGCGACGCCGCCAACCTGCTCAAACCGGCGCTGGCCCGTGGCGAACTGCGGACCCTGGCCGCGACCACCTGGCTCGAGTACAAAAAATACTTCGAGAAAGACCCGGCCCTCGCCCGACGCTTCCAACTGGTGCAAGTCGAAGAACCGGATGAAATCACTGCCGTGGAAATGCTCCGTGGTGTCGCCGCCAAACTCGAACAGCACCACGGCGTGCAGGTGCTGGATGCGGCGATTCATGAGGCAGTGAAGCTGTCCCATCGCTACATCTCTGGCCGGCAACTGCCCGACAAAGCCATCAGCGTGCTCGACACCGCCTGCGCGCGGGTCGCCCTCGGCCAACACGACGTACCGCCGCCACTGGAAAGCCTGCGTCATCGCCAGCAAAGCCTCAAGGATGAAGTCGAACGCCTGCGCCGCGAACAGGCCACCGGCCTCGATCACCGTGAGCGCATTACCGTGCTGGAGACCGAGTCCACCAGCAACGTGCAGGCCATTCGCGAGCTGGAGATCCGCTGGGGCGAAGAACGCGTCGCCGTGCGCGAGCTGCTGGAAACCCGGCGCGAGCTGCTGGCCTTGAGCGAACGCGCCGACAACGACAAACCGGACGACGTCACCGATGGACGCCTCGACCATCTGGCCGCCGAACTGCTGCGCCTGGAAGCCGGCCTCGACGCCATTCGCCAGGATGACCCGCTGGTGCCGGAGCAAGTCGACGCGAAAACCGTCGCCGCGGTGATTGCCGGTTGGACCGGCATTCCGGTCGGCAAGATGCTCGCCGACGAAGCCCACGCCGTGCGCACTCTCGGCCAGCGCATGAGCCAACGGGTGATGGGCCAACGCACCGCGCTGAACACCATCGCCCAACGCTTGCAGGCGTATCGCGCCGGCCTCACCGATCCGCAAAAACCGGTCGGCGTGTTCCTGCTGGTCGGCCCCACCGGCGTCGGCAAAACCGAAACCGCCTACGCCCTGGCCGATGCACTGTATGGCGGCGAACGCAACCTGATCAGCATCAACCTCTCGGAATACCAGGAAGCCCACACCGTCAGCCAACTCAAAGGCGCCCCACCCGGCTACGTCGGTTACGGCAGCGGCGGCGTGCTCACCGAAGCCGTGCGCCGCAAACCTTATTCCGTGGTGCTGCTCGACGAAATCGAAAAAGCCCACCCGGATGTGCTGGAGGCTTTTTATAACGTCTTCGACAAGGGCCTGATGGAAGACGGTACCGGCCTGGTGGTCGACTTCAAGAACACCGTGATGCTCGCCACCAGCAATGTCGGCGCCGAACTGCTGCTCGACACACCGACCGCGCACCTGGACAGCGATGCCTTCACCGAAGCCCTGCACAACGTGCTGCTGAAAGCCTTCCGCCCGGCGTTCCTGGCGCGGATGACCGTGGTCGCGTACCGACCGCTGGATGAGGCGACGCTGGAAGGGATTGTGTTGGCGAAACTGGAGAAATTGCGTGGCCGCTACAAGGCCGCGACCGGCAAGCAATTCGAGTTTGATACCGGGATTGTGCAGGCGGTGCTGGCCAAGTGCAGTGCGGCGGGCGCGCGGGATGTCGAGAATGTGCTGATGACGCAGGTGACGGGGAAGTTGGCGGAGTGGGTACTGGAGTAAACAGAAAACGCAGCCCGCCCCGTGCTTGGCGCAATGCAAACCACTGCAGCGAACAACGAGCGTTTATATGGCATTTACAACCGTACAACTGGCCGCACAGATCAATAACAGTCGCGCTGACCTGGAGCAATGGGCGAACTCGACCCCGCAGAACCAGGGCCCCATGGTCCTGGCCTTCACCACCTACTTCAACAACCTCCAGACCAAGATCCCTCAGGATGGAGTTATTGATCTATCGTCGTGGGCGACTCAGGCACGCAGAAAAAAATCTCCGGCTTTTTCTAATGGTAAAACTTGCAGGAGCAATCAAATGTTCAAATCATTAGGATCCATAACCGAACCCGAGGCACATAAATTTGTGCAATTAATTGCCAATGAAGCATTCAGTGAGTTCGCCAAGAACGTAGTGCACTTTCCAAAAAAAGTCATCACCTCAAAATGTTTATTCTACAGACACACTCAAAAAGCCTACACCTTCACGCCCGGGGGAAAGATCGACAAAGAAAAACTCCCTTTCAACAATAGTAAAAAGACCAATCGTTTCAATGGAACTCGACCTTACCTTGTATCAGGATTACGAGAAAAATTTCCCGATTTAGAAATCGACTCTTTTAATGCGCAAGCAGGAACATACCTTACAAACAAGGGAAAGAATGGGATACCGGGGGCAATTACAGCAGAGGTAGCGCACTACCGAGGAAAACAAAATACGCCACCTTCCGAACATAGTAAAAGCCGCTTCGACCCCACACTGTTGATGACTGACGGTGATGTGGTGGTTGAATACGAAACCATTGAACCGATTACCACAATTGAACTTATCGACCCTTCAACGCAAAGGGCAATTTACGAAATAATTTACCAAAAATACCTTGAGCTCGCACTTTTCCTCAATGACAACAACATTCCGACAAAACTAAAATTCAGAGATGCACAACACTTTTTTGACGAAGTGATCATGCACCCCCAAAGCTATCTAATATCACAAGCCATGGGCAATGCTTTCTTGAGCCAGAATATCGCACTTACATATAACTCAGCTCGTTCAGAGAGCATCCCGGTCAAGGAGTACCTGGAAGGCTCATATAATTCAGTCCTACCGCTATTTACATCAGCAGCCATTCGACTAACAGGATCATACTTCAGGCGCGACAAAGAAAAAATTGAAAGAATAACAGAGTAGAACACCAAACAGCCAACTCACAAACACCAAGAAAAATAAGAGTAACGTATTTATTGACGACTTAAACAACAGGAAATGATCATGTCTGCCCATGACTTACCACACGACTCCCAGCTCAGGTTTTTTAGAAAATCAGGACGGGTATATTTTTATGGACAGCCTCGCCAACGTCGAAAATAAATCCGTCCGCTTTTCTGCCTTTTCTGCCCTGTCCCTGCAAAAAGACACCACTGATAAATTGGTCACAGAAGAGAGGTGAGCCATTATGCCAACGCGACTGATCATAGGTGCGGGTGTTTCCGCCGCAGTGTTCCTCAGCACCTCATCCGATGACTATAAAACTATCGTTGTCGGTGAGGATGGGCTATGGGCAAAACTCGTAGAGCATCCCATGGGCCAACCTGCTCATCTCTTACATTTACCTGGTTCGCCTCCCCCGAAGTTTACGGTTGCCAATGGTGAAATGAGCCTGGAAAACTTCCTTTCCTCAGGTGTTTTTCAGCAAGGCGTCACTGAAACCGTCAATGGTAGCCGCTACAGCCACAACCCCTCACGCAAAGTACGGCGAATATCCAAGTCACTGACTCAACCAGGAAACTACGTCGCCTGGTTTGATACCACACATGCGTTAATCGTTGAAAAAATAATTATTGCCACCGGCATTGGCGCCCAACGCAAGCCCCCCTCAGTAAAGGGAACGCCAGCACCCGACATTGAGTACTCACAAGTTATTGAAGGTATCGAGTTTCTGGAACAGGAAGAGCAACAGGTTTCCGGTATTGACCGCGCCATCTACGGCGGTAGTGCCACCGCCGCTTGGGTCGTGGACATTGCCAGCAAAAACTCCCCAAAAATGAACTGGTTTGCCCGCCCCAAAGGTTCAGAGTTTACCGGAGCAGTATTACCCGGATCCAGAAATGCAAAAATCATCGAACTATGCGAATCCCATAATCTAAAGCTATTAAAAGAAGTTACCGAGATCGAATACGTTGGTAAACGGTTGCACATACACGTCCGAGACGAAGAGTTCTGCTATATCGCCGATCAGTTCATTTATTCATTAGGCGGGGACGACAACCCGACTGTTACGGATCATATCTATCAGATAATGGACCCAGACATAAGGGATGACCTTACCCCTGTCCTCGACGAGAGCGGTGCATTGGGCAGGCAGTACAAAAGCGTATTGGCACTGGCTAACAGTGACAAAGGAGTCATGATTGTCGGAGCCGCCACTTACAACTTTACCTCTCTGGCATTTAATTCTTCAGGAGAACTGCGTCCCACTAAAAAAAAACCGGCACCCATGGCTCATCTACCCTGGAATGCCCAAGTGCCCGATGGCATCGCCGTTGTAGTGGCCAGCATTTCCGCCCTGAACCACTATATCCCCATCAAACAGCGCCTGACACTCAACTATCAGAACACGTATCACGAATACGCTATCACCGAAAACAACACCAATATCAACCTGGCAGACGCAAACCAGTTGGCCGTGCTGTTCACCTTAATGTTTGATGAGCTATCGGCCAACCAAATCAACGATCTGGTAATGCGGACCATCGCGGCCCGCAGCATAAAAAACAAAGACAGCGTTGACGTATTTGGCCTCAACAAACGCGACTTCTATAACGTTATCAAATCGAGAATTGTTTTCATGTCGGACAGATCAATCGATGAACGCTGCTCACTGGCCGGACTTAAGCTCGACTGACGCCCTCAACACTGTGCCTGCAAAGGTGGGTTTCGTACATTCGGTCATAAAGAAAGAGACGTGAATCGTTAATCAAATCTTGAGGTCGCTCGATGCCCCGCACCACCGACAGCAACACCAGCCTTTCCCTAACCGCCACCACGCTGTCGGCGCTTTACCCTGAGTCGCTTTCCGGTGAGGAAGCCCTGAATACCCTCGGATCGCAAACCCTCAACGGCCTCAACGACGGCGCCTCCCTCGCCCTGACCAGCGCCGTCGCCACCCACGTCACCACCACCCTGCACAACGACGCCCTGACCCGCCCCTTCGACGCACTGGTCGCGGAAATCCGCCAACTCCCCGCCGACGCCACCGCCGAGCGCTATCAGCTTGTTCTAAGGCCATGGCTCTGGTGGCTGACCCTGGCCAGCAACAACCGGGTGTTCCAGAACCTTGCCACCTCGGACATCGTCACCACAATCTTCAAGGCCCACGGCTTCACCGATTTCCAGTTGAAACTCACCGGCAGTTACACGCCCCGCGAGTACTGCGTGCAGTACGGCGAAACCGATTTTGCCTTCGTTTCGCGGTTGCTGGAGGAAGAAGGGATTTTCTGGTTTTTCACCCACGAGGACGGCAAGCACACGCTGGTGCTCGGGGACAGTAACGATGCCTTCGTGCCGATACCCAATGGACCCAAGGTGAGCTATCTCGGGCAGCGAATGGGCGAGCGCGAATTGCATGGCATTCGTTCCGGGCAAGTCTGTGTGCAGGCGGTATCCGGGGTGTATCGGGCGACGGATTATGAGTTCACCACACCGAGTACTTCACTGTATGGTCAGGCCGAAGCGGTGGCCGGGCCACTGTCCATCTATGAACATCCGGGCGGTTACAACGCCAAGGCTCGCGGCGATGCGCTGACCAAGCAGCGGGTGGACGGTTTGCGCAGTCAGGAAAAACGTTTTGTCGGCGAGAGCGATTGCCGTTGGCTGGTGCCGGGGCACTGGTTCACGCTGGCCGGTCACGATGACCCGACGCTGAATATCGATTGGGTGGTGACGGCGGTCACTCATGAGGCCAGTCATGACAGCTACCGCAACCGCTTCGAAGCCATCCCCAAAGCCACACCTTATCGTCCGGCGCGGCTCACGGCCAAGCCGCGGATGCATACGCAAACGGCGCTGGTGGTCGGCAAATCCGGTGAGGAAATCTGGACCGACCAATACGGCCGGATCAAGTTGCAGTTCCCCTGGGATCGCGACGGCAAGAATGACGAAAGCAGTTCCTGCTGGGTCCGCGTGGTGCTGCCGTGGAGCGGCAAGGGTTTTGGCATGCAGTTCGTACCGCGGATCGGTCAGGAGGTGATCGTGACCTTTATCGACGGCGACCCGGACCGGCCACTGGTCACCGGTTGCGTCTACAACGGTGACAACGCCCTGCCCTATGCGCTGCCAGCGAACCAGACCCAATCCGGGATCAAGACCAACTCATCCAAAGGTGGCGGCGGTTTCAACGAGCTGCGCTTCGAGGACAAGAAGGACGCCGAAGAGGTGTTTCTGCAGGCGCAGAAGGACTTCAAGATCAATGTACTCAACGACACCACTGCCAGCGTCGGCCATGATGAAATCCTTACGGTAAAGAACGCCCGCACCCGCACGGTCAAGGAAGGCGACGAGACCGTGACCCTGGAAAAAGGCAAACGCAGCGTAACGATCCAGACCGGCAGCGACAGCCTCGACGTCAAGGACAGCCGCACGGTGAAGGTCGGCGCCGATCAGAAGCACAGTACCGGCGGCAACTACGAGCACAAGGTCACCGGCGATTACAGCCTGACGGTGGACGGCAACCTGACCATCAAGGTAAGTGGCACTCTCACACTGCAAAGCGGTGGCAGTTTCGCGATCAAGAGTGGCGCCGATCTGGCGGCCCAGGCCAGCACCTCGATCAGCCAGAAGGCCGGCACCTCCCTGAGCAATCAGGCCGGCACGGAGCTGACCAACAAGGCCGGCACCTCGCTGACCAATGATGCCGGGGTCAGCCTGACCAACAAGGGCGGCGCCGAGCAGACCGTGGACGGCGGCGGCATGCTGACCATCAAGGGCGGACTGGTGAAGGTCAACTGAGGAGCGAGCGAGGATGTCATCGGACAAACTGGAACTGGAACGCGGTGACAGCCGGCTCGACGGACGAATGCTCGACGGCCAGCTGGAAGGTCCGCTGCATATCAAGGAAGCCGGAAAGCCCCAGGCGGCCTTGAATTACAGCCAGGGCGAACTGCAAGGCAGGAGCCTGCTGTATCACCCCAACGGCAAGTTGTCGGCACAGCTGCCTTTTGTGCATGACAAGTTAGAAGGTGTCGCGACGTTTTATGCGCCGCAAGGCTGGCTGCAACGCAAGGCCACCTATCGCCGGGGCCTGCTGCATGGCGAAGCCAGCAACTATTTTCCCGATGGGCAAGTGGCTGAAATGGAGTTTTACCGCGACGGTGTACGTGAAGGGGTTTACCAGCGTTTTCATCCCAACGGCAAACCCGCTGTAAACGCCCGCTACCTCAACGGTCAGTTGCTCGAACCGGAGCAAGCCTTTGCCAGCGATGGACGACCGCTGGATGCCGAGGGCAAGCCGATCTCGCGGATGCGCTGGTGGTATCGGCGCTGGGCTGATCCGACACAAGCCTGATGCAGACCTGTAGCAGCTGGCGTAGCCTGCGTTCGGCTGCGCAGCAGTCGTGAAGTCAGACGCCGCGGTCTTTCAGGTCGACCGCGTGTAATGGATTGACGACTGCTACGCAGCCGAACGCAGGCTACGCCAGCTGCTACAAGGGCAGCGGCGCTCTTCGGATCAGGGGATAAGCATCTGCATCTGCCCCGGCATTGCAATCTTGATCACCCCGCCCCAGTTGCACATCAAGCTGCAGTTGGCATCGAGGGCAGGCATTCCCCCCAGCAAAAGGGTCGGTGCTCCGGGGATCCACGGGGCAGCGGTGGCCGGAATGCACGGCATCGGCGTCAGCACCCCAAGCGCGGCGGCCGTGGCCGCGGCGACCATTGGATTGGCCGGGCTCATGCACATGCCGAACGGCATGATGTTCAGCAGCGGAATGTGATCCATGATGTTCGCCGCCGGCATGCCCCCGGTCAGCGTGCGGTTTACCGGCAGCACGTTGAGCACCCCCGGCGCCGCACCGAAACTGCATTGCAGGGTCGCGGTGGCGCACACTTGCGGACAGCCCATGTCGAATCTCCTTCCTGGACGCGATACTCCTCTGAACCATAGTCCGCCGAGCCTGTTCTCGCACATCAGGAACGCTGATTATCCGGCAACACGCTAACCTATAAGACCTTGCCGCGCTTGTGGCGACCCCGGCACGCCATTAGATTAGTCAATGATGTCTGGCCTCCAAAATAAGCAGAAGGGATAAGCATGGCGCTTACTGACCAGTCCACCCGTATCCGCTCTGGCGAAGAACTTGATGCCAGCCTGATCGATCCGTACCTCAAGGCGCACATTCCGGGCCTGAGCGGGTTGCCACAGATCAGCCAGTTCCCCGGTGGCGCTTCAAACCTGACGTACCTGCTCGAATACCCCGAGCAAGAGTTCGTGCTGCGTCGGCCGCCGTTTGGCCACAAGGCCAAATCCGCCCACGACATGGGCCGTGAGTTTCGCATTCTCAACCAGCTCAAGGACGGCTTTCCGTACTGCCCGAAAGCCTACGTGCACTGCACCGATGAATCGGTGATCGGTGCCGAGTTCTATGTGATGGAACGGGTCAAGGGGATCATCCTGCGCTCCGAGCTGCCAGCGGAACTGGGCCTCGACGCCGCTAAAACCGAAGCCTTGTGCAGGAGTTTCATCGACAAATTCGTCGAGCTGCACCGCGTCGATTACCAGGCCTGTGGCCTGGCCGACCTGGGCAAGCCGCAGGGTTATGTCGCGCGGCAGATCCGTGGCTGGAGCGAGCGCTACGAAAAGGCCCTGACACCTGATGCTCCGAGCTGGGAAGCGGTCAAGGCTTGGCTCAACGACAAGATGCCAGCCGATCATCCGACGTCGAGCATCGTCCACAACGACTACCGTTTCGACAACGTGATCCTCGATCCGAACAACCCGATGCAGATCATCGGCGTACTGGATTGGGAACTGACCACCCTCGGCGATCCGCTGATGGACCTGGGCAACACCCTCGCCTACTGGATCGAAGCCGGCGACCCGGCGCCAGTGCAACTGATGCGCCGCCAACCGAGCCATGCCCCCGGCATGCTGACCCGCCGCGAGTTCGTCGATTACTACGCCGAACGCTCGGGGATCAAGATCGACAATTTCGACTTCTACTACACCTACGGGCTGTTCCGCCTGGCCGGTATCGTGCAGCAGATCTACTACCGTTTCTTTCATGGCCAGACCCAGGACAAACGCTTCGCGCAGTTCATTCACATGAACAAGCTGCTGGAGCACATGAGCCTGCAAGTCATCCAGAAATCCAGCCTCTGATCACGCGCCCGGCGCCTGCCCACCTCAAGGAAAAACCATGTCCAAGACCCATCTGTTCGACCTCGACGGTAAAATCGCTTTCGTCTCCGGCGCCAGCCGTGGCATCGGTGAAGCGATCGCCAAACTGCTGGCCCAGCAAGGCGCCCACGTGATCGTATCGAGTCGCAAACTCGACGGCTGCCAACACGTTGCCGACGCGATCATCGCTGACGGCGGTAAAGCCACCGCCGTCGCCTGCCACATCGGCGAGATGGAACAGATCACTCAAGTGTTCGCCGGCATCCGCGAGCAATTCGGTCGCCTGGACATCCTGGTCAACAATGCCGCGACCAACCCACAGTTCTGCAACGTGCTGGACACCGACCTCGGTGCCTTCCAGAAAACCGTCGACGTGAACATTCGCGGCTACTTCTTCATGTCGGTGGAAGCCGGCAAGCTGATGCGCGAAAACGGTGGCGGCAGCATCATCAACGTCGCCTCGATCAACGGCATCTCACCAGGCATCTTCCAGGGCATCTACTCGGTGACCAAGGCGGCGGTGATCAACATGACCAAGGTCTTTGCCAAGGAATGCGCGCAGTTCGGTATCCGCTGCAATGCCCTGCTGCCAGGCCTGACCGACACCAAGTTCGCCTCGGCGCTGGTGAAAAACGACGCGATCCTGAAGACCGCGCTGCAGCAGATTCCGCTCAAGCGTGTGGCGGATCCGAGTGAAATGGCTGGTGCGGTGCTGTATTTGGCGAGTGATGCGTCGAGCTATACGACTGGGGTTTCGTTGAATGTGGACGGTGGTTTCCTGTCCTGATTCTGAGTCTCCTGCGGCATAGGTATCTACATATATGCAATGCAGGACTACTCCCGTAGCAGCTGACGAGCCCGCGAGGCTGCGTTCGGCTGCGAAGCAGTCGTAAAATCAGAACTCGCGGTACATCAGACAGATCCCGCACACCGGGTTTACGACTGCTCCGCAGCCGAACGCAGCCTCGCGGGCTCGGCAGCTGCTACGGGAAAAGGGCCGCCCCCAGAATTTAGTGAATTTTAATTCCATTATTTGCATTTAGAGAATATTTATTCCATAACTAGGCATCCCGAAAACAATAATCCAAAGGACCCTGTTATGCGCGAACTCGGAATCGGACTTATCGGCACGGGCTTCATGGGCCGTGCCCACGCCCTGGCCTTTCGCAATGTCAGCGCGGCGTTCGAACTGCCCTTCAGGCTGCGCCTCGCGGCTCTTGCCGATGCCGATCCTGCTCGCGCACAAGCGTGCGCCACTGCCTGGGGCTTCGAACGGGCCCACAGTGACTGGCAACAGTTGATCGACGACCCCAAGGTCAACCTGATCGCTATCACCACCCCCAACCATCTTCATTACCCGATGGCCATGGCTGCAATCGCCGCCGGCAAACCGGTGTACTGCGAAAAACCACTGGCAGTCAGTCTTGAGCAAGCCAGCGCCATGCACCTGGCGGCCAAAGCGGCCGGCGTGGTTACTCGCGTGGGCTACAACTACCAGCACAACCCGATCATTGGTTTGGCTCGCCAGCTGATTCGAAACGGCGACCTGGGCGAGATCATCAGCTTTCAAGGCGAATTCAGCGAAGACTTCATGGCTGACCCGAACTCGCCGTGGTCCTGGCGCTGTGAAGCCGAACATGCCGGCGGCGCGCTGGCGGACCTGGGCAGCCATTTACTGGCCATGGCGCGCTATCTGGTGGGCGATGTCGAGGCGGTGTGCGCCGATACCCAAACGGTGCACCGCCAGCGTCCGGCTACGGTGGGCAGCCCGGAACAACGCAGCATTGCCGTCGACGATCAAACCCACGCCCTGTTGCGCTTTGCCAACGGCGCTCGTGGCACCTTCAGCAGCAGTTGGCTCAAGCACGGCTACAAGAATCACCTGAGTTTCGAGATCAGCGGCACCAAAGGCACTCTGGTGTTCGATCAGGAACGCTTGAATGAGTTACGCCTGTGCCGCGTTGGCCAGGACAGTTTCCAGCGTTTACTGGCCGGACCGAACCTGCCTGGCTATGCGGCGTTCAGCCCTGCCCCCGGGCATCAGCTGGGTTACAACGAATTGAAGACGCTGGAAGTGCATGCGCTGATCATGGCTCTGGCCGGACAAGGCCAGGACGGCACGGATTTCGAGGAGGCCTGGGAAGTGGAACGCCTGGCGGCGGCGATTCGGCTGGCGGCGCGGGAGCAACGCTGGGTCAATATCAGGGAGGTCTGATCGCGCCAGCGCTGCCTTACGACAACGCTCAGCGCGCCAGGCGTAGTGCCAACGCCTTGGCCTGGCTCGCCACGTCGGTCACTGCCGTGCTTTCCCACCACATTCCACGCAGAGGTGGGCCCATGGCGAACAGGCGTCGGGCAACCTGCCCCTCGGCATCCATCACCGCCCCGTTCGCATCTGCCGCGATCCCCAGCGCCAAAGGCCCCGGCTTTATCAAGCCGCGGGCCAGCAGTTGCTGAGGCAAGGGTCGGGCGACCCGACGCCAGTCGTATTCGATACCGCTGGAGTTGATCAGCGCGTCGCCACTGACCACCGTCACTTCAGACTCCCCGCGCCGACGAATGCGAATACTCACCTGCCCCTCCGCCGAGGGTGCCAGGCCCTTGAACGACGCAGCCTGAATCCGCAGCCGTCCTTCCTGGTGCAAACGCGCCACCAGCTCCGCACTCAAGGGCGGCGACCGGTGATGATGGCTTTCCCACCATGGCCGCACATGCCGCACAAACTGCCGGCGTTGCACGTCCGTTGCCTGGCTCCAGAGCCGCCCGATATGCGCCCGCACGGTATCCAGCGGCGCCTGCCAGTCAACACCCTCCGCCATCGCCGCACGGCAATGGCGCCGCAGTTCATGCATCAACTGACGCGGGCTGCGAATGCCGGGATCTTCGGCCAGAAAATCCACCCACGCCGGCGGTTGCCGACGCACATGCGGCAACAAGCCGTGACGGGAAAACACTTCGATCGGTCCACGATGCCCGGCCTGCTCCAGCGACACCACGGCATCGACCATGGTCAGGCCCGAGCCGATGATCAATACCGTCGATTGCGGATCAAGCCGTGTCATGGCCGCCACATCCCAAGGATCGACGGCTGCAGCGTTCAAGCCACTGGATTCGGTTTGCGGGGTCCGCGCGGCCGGGAACAACCCCGTCGCCAGCACCGCAAAAGCGCCGCGCAAGCGTGTTCCATCACTCAAGGTCAGTAACGTGGCATGTTCATCGGTTTGCAGGTCGACCACTTCCCCGCGCACATGCTCGACGCTTGAGCCATAACGCGCGCCGACGGCCTGGGCTTCGGCCAACCGCTGCTGTACATACAGACCAAAAATGCCCCGAGGCGGGAACAACTCGGCGACCGGCACCGACTGCTGGTCCGACTCCGGCCAGCCGCCGTTGGTTATAAATGCGCTCAGCCATTGGGTCAGGTCATCGGGGTTGTCCGGGTCGACCCCCATCCGCGCGGCGTTGCCATTCAACGTATGGCCCAATTCAACCGCGCTGTAGGCTTCGCCCCGCCCCAACTCGGCGCGGGGCTCAACCACCAGAATCTGACGCTTGCCGGGCAAACGCAGCAACTGCATGGCCAGTAACGCGCCACTCAGGCCACCGCCGACGATCAGGATGTCAGCGTTGCGAAAAATGTCTGTTGCCTGTCCGCTTGGGGTTTCGGTCATGCGATTCTCACGGGACGTTTTTTGTCTGAAATGTATCATCGGACTTGAACTGGTTGAAGTCGATCCCGTAGATGAGCCTACAGACAGGGCGACTGCTGGCTGACGCAGTTCATATCGAGGGTGTTGAGACGATTTTCACAAGACGGCAGGCAGCACTCCCCAAACTGCGCAGACTATGGATACGATAAAGCCGGATATGGCAAAAGGATCATGGCGACATTCAGGCTCCGGATTAATACCAGGGGCCAAACGCGTAAGCCACGCAACCAAACTGAGTTGTCAACTTTTCAACAGATTAAAAACAACAGAACAAGCCCCCATCAAGCTAACAGTACAAACTGTCAGACCACTGTTTTCAGTGGTAACACTTGAGAATCAAAAGTGCTCATCACAAAAAAATGAAGAGCACCCTTGGGAAGGGTTAATGACTGATCTTAAATAGTGTTTCAGCAGACGGAATCGACGGATTACCGTTGTCATCATTTATGACGCGGTAGTAAATCAGGACTTCACCACCTGCAAGCTTCAACAGTTCTGTCCTCGAAAGCATAAAGACGATATTTTTATTCAACACTTCTACAGTAGTGCTACCAACTTTTACGACCTCACTATCCTTTTTAGCGAAAACCTGAACTTCATCCCTGACATGCATAATTTCAGAAAAGGGGATTACTAATGGAAAGCCTTCGTCAGGAACATATTTAAGTTTAATCTCGGCAAATGGAGCTTCCAAAGCGACGTCTGTAGTGTGCGTTGACATACCGTAGTTCCTTTTAGTCAATCCGTGCGGAACAGCCTGTCCGTAACACCAGGCTATCGACGGCTATTTACCTGTCAGTGCACCCATTGCACTGATAGTGCAATTCAATAATGGTGCACGGAGGCTGTCTACTGTCAGAAATAACAGGTATTAGGACATACTCGACGAACGGTAACGCAAGTTCAAAGCACCACATTACGCACAAACCGCGTCGCCACCGTCCCCTCATTGCGATAGGCGTGGGGCCGGTTACTGGCGAAGCTGACAAACTCGCCTGTCGCGAGAATGCGCTCTTCATCCCCCAGCACCAGCGTCAGGCTGCCTTCGAAGACATACAGCTGCTCACTCCAGCCATCGGCATCCGGCTCCGAAACGTATTCTTCGCCCGGCTCCAGCCGCCACTCCCAGAGTTCGACTTCACGACTGGCATTCGCCTTGGCCAACAGCACCGCTTTACTGCCGGGAATCAAACCGGCCCACGCCAGTTCGTTGATGCGGCTTGGGTCGCGCACCTCGGGAGCCTGAATCAGGTCGCTGAAGGCTACGTCCAAGGCTTCGGCCACCCGGTCGAGAGTGGTCAGGCTGACGTTTTTTTCACCTGCCTCAATGGCCACCAGCATTCGGCGACTGACCCCGGATTTTTCCGCCAATGCGGTCTGGCTCAGCTCTGCGGCATGGCGCAGGCGTCGGACGTTCTGGCTGACGTGTTGCAGGACGGAGGCCCGTTGACCGGAATCTTTGTGCACTATATTGCTCACTTAGTAGGTTTGCGCAGTATACTGCCCAACTTCGGGCGCATTGTGCGTCCCCCTCAGGTAGTGCGCAAGGCCATGACGTCGGTGAATTCTTCCAAACCCTCTGCCTTTTTCTCACGCTTCAGCAAGGCTGAATGCGTGCTGGTGCTGATTACAATGGTCTGGGGCGGGACATTCCTGCTGGTGCAGCATGCGATGACGGTCAGTGGGCCGATGTTTTTCGTCGGCCTGCGCTTTGCCGCAGCGGCGAGTATCGTCGCGCTGTTTTCCTGGCGCAGCCTGCGGGACCTGACCTTGTTTGAACTCAAGGCCGGCATGTTCATTGGTGTGGCGATCATGCTCGGCTATGGCCTGCAAACCGTCGGCTTGCAGACCATCCTCAGCAGCCAATCGGCGTTCATCACTGCGCTTTACGTGCCGTTCGTGCCATTGCTGCAATGGCTGGTGCTCGGGCGTCGACCAGGGTTGATGCCGAGTATTGGCATCATGTTGGCGTTCACCGGGTTGATGCTGCTCTCCGGTCCTGCCGGGGCGTCGTTGAATTTCAGCTCGGGGGAAATCGCCACGCTGATCAGCGCCGTCGCTATCGCTGCCGAAATCATTCTGATCAGCACTTATGCTGGCCGAGTCGACGTGCGTCGGGTCACGGTGGTGCAACTGGCAACTACATCAGTACTGGCATTTTTGATGATTGTGCCGACTCAAGAAGCGCTTCCCGATTTCTCGTGGTTGCTGCTGGCCAGCGCGGTGGGCCTGGGCGCCGCCAGTGCGGCGATTCAGGTGGCGATGAACTGGGCGCAGAAAAGCGTTTCACCGACCCGCGCGACGCTGATCTACGCTGGCGAACCGGTCTGGGCTGGAATTGCCGGGCGTATCGCGGGCGAGCGGCTGCCGGGGCTGGCGCTGTTTGGTGCGGCATTGATTGTCGCGGCGGTGATCGTTAGTGAACTGAAGACCAAGGGCAAGACTGCTGCGACTGAAGAAGAGTTGGAGCAGGAAGCACAAGGTTAAGGCGTGAAATCTGCAGCGCTTGAAAAATAGCTATCGCGAGCAGGCTCGCTCCCACATTTGGTGCGTACCCCTGTGGGAGCGAGCCTGCTCGCGATGGCGTCCGAGTGGTCGGACACAGCCCTTCGAAACAATGTGAATCAGGCGTTTTCAGCCTACCTTGTAGGATCCTGCCACAGCTTGGCAGTTGGTGATCAGGGACTCGGCACGTATGATCCTTCACAAACTTCCGCAGATTAGAAGCCTATGTCCCTGATAGTTCTACTGCTTCTGCCTTTTATTGGCAGCTGTCTGGCAGCCTTGCTGCCGCACAACGCGCGTAATACCGAGTCGATACTCGCTGGCCTGGTTGCCTTGATCGGCACCGTCCAGGTGGCGTTGCTGTATCCGCAGATCGCCCACGGTGGCGTGATTTGCGAAGAGTTTTTCTGGCTACCGAGCCTGGGCTTGAATTTCGTCCTGCGCATGGACGGTTTCGCCTGGCTGTTCTCAATGCTGGTGCTGGCCATCGGCACGCTGGTTTCGCTGTACGCGCGGTATTACATGTCGCCGGACGACCCGGTGCCGCGCTTCTTTGCATTTTTCCTGGCGTTCATGGGCGCCATGCTCGGGCTGGTGATCTCCGGCAACCTGATTCAGATGGTGTTTTTCTGGGAGCTGACCAGCCTCTTCTCGTTCCTGTTGATCGGCTATTGGCATCACCGCGCCGACGCTCGCCGTGGTGCCTACATGGCGCTGATGGTGACCGGCGCCGGTGGCTTGTGCCTGCTGGCGGGGGTGATGCTGCTCGGCCATGTCGTGGGCAGCTATGACCTGGACAAGGTCCTGGCCGCCGGCGATCTGATTCGCGCCCATGCGCTGTACCCCATCCTGCTGCCGCTGATCCTGATCGGCGCCTTGAGCAAAAGCGCCCAATTCCCCTTCCACTTCTGGCTTCCCCACGCCATGGCCGCACCGACACCGGTCTCGGCGTACCTGCACTCGGCGACCATGGTCAAGGCCGGGGTTTTCCTGTTGGCACGGCTGTGGCCGTCGCTGTCCGGCAGCGAAGAATGGTTCTACATCGTCAGCGGGGCTGGCGCTTGTACATTGTTGCTCGGCGCTTACTGCGCGATGTTCCAGAACGACCTCAAGGGCCTGCTGGCCTACTCGACCATCAGCCATCTGGGCCTGATCACCCTGTTGCTGGGCCTGAACAGCCCGCTGGCCGCCGTCGCGGCGGTGTTTCATATTCTCAACCACGCGACCTTCAAGGCCTCGCTGTTCATGGCTGCCGGGATCATCGACCACGAAAGCGGCACCCGCGACATTCGCAAGCTCAGCGGCCTGATCAAACTGATCCCGTTCACCGCGACCCTGGCGATGGTCGCCAGTGCCTCGATGGCCGGCGTGCCGTTGCTCAACGGCTTCCTCTCGAAAGAGATGTTCTTCGCCGAAACCGTGTTCATCAATGCCTCGGCCTGGATCGAGACCACCCTGCCGATCGTCGCGACCATCGCCGGTACGTTCAGCGTCGCTTACTCGCTGCGCTTTACCGTAGATGTGTTTTTCGGCCCGACCGCCACCGACCTGCCGCACACCCCGCACGAACCACCGCGCTGGATGCGGGCGCCGGTGGAGTTGCTGGTGTTCACCTGCCTGGTGGTGGGGATCTTCCCGGCCCAGGTGGTCGGCCCGTTACTCGCCGCTGCGGCCCTGCCGGTAGTGGGTGGAACCTTGCCCGAATACAGCCTGGCGATCTGGCACGGCTGGAACGCGCCGATGATCATGAGCCTGATCGCCATGTCCGCCGGTATCGTTGTGTACCTGCTGCTGCGCAATCAGCTCAAACGCGGGCGGTTCAACTACCCGCCGCTCATTGGCCGCCTCAACGGCAAGCGCCTGTTCGAACGCAGCCTGGTGGTGATGATGCGCCTGGCTCGACAGCTTGAGCGGCGGATCAGTACCCAGCGCCTGCAAACCCAATTGTTCCTGCTGGTGCTGGTAGCGGTGTTGGCGGGGTTGATTCCGCTGCTGCACAGCGGCTTGAGCTGGGGCGAGCGGCCGAAGATCCCCGGCTCGATCGTCTTCGTCACGCTCTGGTTGCTGGCGATTGCCTGCGCGCTGGGCGCCGCCTGGCAAGCCAAGTACCACCGGCTCGCGGCCCTGACCATGGTCAGTGTCTGCGGCATGATGACTTGCGTCACCTTCGTCTGGTTCTCGGCGCCGGACCTGGCCCTGACCCAACTGGTGGTCGAGGTGGTGACCACCGTGCTGATCCTGCTGGGCCTGCGTTGGCTGCCGCGACGGATCGAAGAGGTCTCGCCACTGCCCGGCAGTGTATCCAGGGCACGGGTTCGCCGTTTGCGCGACTTGCTGCTGTCGGGCGCGGTCGGCATCGGTATGGCGCTGCTCGCCTACGCCATGTTGACCCGCCAGACACCGAACGATATTTCCTCGTTCTACCTCAGTCGCGCGTTGCCCGAAGGTGGCGGCAGCAACGTGGTGAACGTGATGCTGGTGGACTTCCGCGGCTTCGACACTCTCGGTGAAATCACCGTGCTGGTGGCCGTGGCGCTGGCCGTGTTTGCCCTGCTGCGACGCTTCCGCCCTCCGAAGGAAAGCATGCAGCTACCGGCACAACAGCGCCTGCTGGCACCGGACGTGGTCACCGATCTGGTCAACCCGCGTCACGCCAGCGATACCGCACTGGGCTTCATGATGGTGCCGGCGGTGCTGGTGCGGCTGTTGCTGCCGATTGCAGTGGTGGTGTCGTTCTACCTGTTCATGCGCGGGCACAATCAGCCGGGCGGCGGATTTGTCGCGGGGCTGGTGATGTCGGTGGCGTTCATCCTGCAATACATGGTCGCCGGCACTCAGTGGGTCGAGGCGCAGATGAACCTGCGGCCGGTGCGCTGGATGGGCACCGGGCTGCTCTTCGCCACGCTCACCGGCCTGGGTGCGATGCTCGCCGGTTATCCGTTCCTGACCACCCACACCTGGCATTTCGGATTGCCGTTGCTGGGCGAGATTCATATTGCCAGTGCGCTGGGCTTCGACATCGGCGTGTACGCGGTGGTGGTGGGTTCGACACTGCTGATCCTGACTGCCCTGGCGCACCAATCGGTGCGTGGCCACAAGCCGGGCAGCCAGCCTAAACCCATTGCCAAGCCAGGAGCTGCCTGATGGAAGAAGTCATCGCAATCGCCATCGGCGTACTGGCCGCCTCCGGGGTCTGGCTGGTGCTGCGCCCACGGACCTTTCAGGTGGTAATGGGTCTGTGCCTGCTGTCTTACGGGGTCAACCTGTTCATCTTCAGCATGGGCAGCCTGTTCATCGGCAAGGAGCCGATCATCAAGGACGGCGTACCCCAGGACTTGTTGCATTACACCGATCCGCTGCCCCAGGCGCTGGTACTCACCGCCATCGTCATCAGTTTCGCCATGACCGCACTGTTCCTGGTGGTGCTGTTGGCGTCCCGGGGCCTGACCGGTACCGACCACGTCGATGGCCGGGAGCCTAAAGAATGAGCTGGATGCCCCATCTGATCGCTGCACCGATTCTGCTGCCGTTACTGACGGCGGCGTTGATGTTGATGCTCGGCGAAAAACACCGCCCGCTCAAAGCCCGGATCAACCTGTTCTCCAGCCTGCTGGGCCTGGGGATTTCCGTGCTGTTGCTGCAGTGGACCCAGGCGCAAGGCGTACCCGGTTCCATCGGCGTCTACCTGCCGGGTAACTGGCAGGCCCCCTTCGGCATCGTGCTGGTGGTCGATCGCCTGTCGGCGCTGATGCTGGTGCTGACCGGGATCATCGGCGTCAGCGCCCTGCTGTTCGCCATGGCCCGCTGGGACAGTGCCGGCGCAAGCTTCCACGCGTTGTTCCAGATTCAACTGATGGGCCTCTACGGGGCCTTCCTGACCGCCGACCTGTTCAACCTCTTCGTGTTTTTCGAAGTGCTGCTGGCGGCGTCTTACGGCTTGATGCTGCACGGCTCGGGGCGCGCCCGGGTGTCGTCGGGTCTGCATTATATTTCGATCAACCTGCTGGCCTCGTCGCTGTTCCTGATTGGCGCGGCGCTGATCTATGGCGTCACCGGCACCCTGAACATGGCCGACCTGGCGTTGAAGATCCCGCTGGTGCCGGAAGCCGATCGCGGCTTGCTGCATGCCGGCGCGGCGATTCTGGCCGTGGCCTTCCTGGCCAAGGCCGGGATGTGGCCGCTGAACTTCTGGCTGGCCCCGGCCTACTCCTCGGCCAGTGCCCCGGTGGCGGCGCTGTTCGCGATCATGACCAAGGTCGGCGTCTACACCTTGCTGCGTCTGTGGACCCTGCTGTTCTCCGGCCAGGCCGGTGCGTCGGCATACTTTGGCGGCGACTGGCTGACCTACGGCGGCATGGCGACAATTATCTGCGCGGCGTTGGCGATCCTTGCCACGCAGCGCCTGGAGCGCATGGCCAGCCTGAGCATCATGGTGTCGGCGGGCATCCTGTTGTCGGCCATCGGTTTCGCCCAACCGAGCCTGATCGGCGCTGCGCTGTTCTATCTGGTCAGCTCGACCCTGGCACTCAGCGCGCTGTTCCTGCTGGCAGAGCTGATCGAACGCTCGCGCACCGCCATCGAGATGCCGCTGGACGATGAAATCGAAGCGCTACCGCGACCATCGCAATCTTTACCGCCGACCAAGGGCATCAACCTCGACGACGATCAGAAAGCCGTGGTCGGTCAGGTGATTCCCTGGACCATGGCCTTCCTGGGCTTGAGCTTCATTGCCTGCGCCCTGCTGATCATCGGCATGCCGCCGCTCTCCGGGTTCATCGGCAAGCTCGGCTTGCTCAGCGCCCTGCTCAACCCGCTGGGCCTCGGCACCTCGGGCGAGCAGCCGATATCGAACGCGGCGTGGAGCCTGCTGGCGCTGTTGATCCTGTCCGGGCTGGCCTCGTTGATCGCCTTCTCGCGCTTGGGCATCCAGCGCTTCTGGACGCCCGCAGAACGCCCGTCACCG
Source organism: Pseudomonas sp. 05N432 (assembly GCF_056396945.1). Taxonomy (NCBI): domain Bacteria; kingdom Pseudomonadati; phylum Pseudomonadota; class Gammaproteobacteria; order Pseudomonadales; family Pseudomonadaceae; genus Pseudomonas; species Pseudomonas sp. 05N432. The sequence goes on from NZ_JBFTMM010000010.1 coordinate 50,494, forward strand.
GTGCTGCGACGTCTGGAATGCGTACCGATCTTTGCCTTGTTGGCCTTGAGCATCGTGTTGACCTTCAAGGCCGAACCGCTGATGCGTTACACCCAGGCGGCCGCCGACACCTTGAACAATCCGCAGCAATACGTGATGGCGGTACTCGGTACCCGCGCCGTACCCAGCCCCGAAGCCAAGGCTGCGATGCAGGAGGTGCAACCATGAAACGTCTGTTCCCTGCCCCCTGGTTGTCGTTGGCCCTTTGGCTGCTGTGGCTGGTGCTGAACCAGTCCATCAGCCCGGGCAACCTGCTACTGGGTGCGATACTGGGTTTTTGCGCACCGCTGATGATGCGCAAGCTGCGACCGCTGCCGATCCGTATTCGTCGTCCCGGAGTAATCCTGCGCCTGATCTTCCTGGTCGGCTGTGACGTGTTGGCGTCCAACCTCGCCGTCGCCTGGGGCGTGCTGAACGCCGGTCGACGGCCGCCACACTCGAAGTTCATCAAGGTGCCGCTGGACCTGCGTGACGCCAACGGCCTCGCGGCGCTGTCGATGATCACCACGGTGATTCCCGGTACGGTCTGGTCGGAGCTGGCACTGGATCGCAGCATTTTGCTGTTGCATGTGTTCGATCTGGATGACGAGGCGCATTTCATCCAGCACTTCAAGGCGACTTATGAGCGCCCCTTGATGGAGATTTTCGAATGAGCGCCCTGCTCTCGAATGCGGTCCTGTTCAGCCTGTTCATTTTCTCGCTGGCGATGGGGCTGACGCTGATTCGCCTGTTCAAAGGTCCGTCGGCACAGGACCGGGTTCTGGCGCTGGATTACCTGTATATCCTCGCCATGCTGATGATGCTGGTGCTGGGCGTCCGCTATGCCAGTGACACCTACTTCGAAGCGGCGCTGCTGATCGCGCTGTTCGGCTTCGTCGGCTCGTTTGCCCTGGCGAAATTCCTGTTGCGTGGCGAGGTGATCGAATGAATGAGCTGGGTCAGTTGTCTTTGTGGGTCGAGATCCCGGTGGCGATCCTGCTGGTGGCCAGCAGTCTGTTCGCGTTGATCGGTGCCATCGGCCTGCTGCGCTTGAAGGACTACTTCCAACGCATGCATCCGCCGGCGTTGGCCTCGACCTTGGGCGCCTGGTGCGTGGCACTGGCGTCGATAATCTTTTTCTCGGCACTCAAGTCGAGTCCGGTGTTGCACGCCTGGCTGATTCCGATACTGCTGTCGATCACCATGCCGGTCACCACCCTGCTGCTGGCGCGTGCGGCGCTATTTCGTAAACGCATGGCCGGGGATGATGTGCCGGCCGAGGTCAGCAGTCGGCGGACAGAAAGTGGTAGCTGAATGCAAAGGGTTGTGGTGAATGGGAAGGCCTCTTCGCGAGCAGGCTCGCTCCCACACTGGATACTGGTGTACACAAGTGTTGTGTTCACTGAAAATCTAATGTGGGAGCGAGCCTGCTCGCGATGGCGATAGCCCGGTCGCCTCAAGCCCACGCAACGGCTAACAACCCCGCTCCCAACACTACACACAGCGGTGAATAGGCCCAGGTGTCGAGGCGCGCGAACTTCGACCCGGCCTGTTCCTTGAAAAAGCCGACCAGGTTCGAATCACCGATCGCGCGGGCAAACATCAGCAAGGCGATTGCACTGATCAACCATTGCAGCGACCAGTGCCCGACTGCCGGCACAAACAGGCCAACTCTCAGGCACACCATCAAGGCTATCAGCAACAATCCGACAGCCACTGCCAGGGTTCCCAATGCAGAAGGTTTGAAAGCCGGCCGCAGCCCTTCCTCCGCACCGTCTTGTATCTGAGGTACCGCAGCGTCACTGGCCCAACGACCGCCGAGCGCCCAGTACAAATGAATCAGGCTGATCAGCACAAACGCGGCGACGATCCATTGGGCAAGCACAAACGTCATGAGCGGGGTTCCTGGAATCAATGGCTGAAGCAACAGCCTAGACCAGAGTTTTTGTCAGTGCGTTGTTCCATGGCAATGTTGCAGTCACACCCCATGAAATTCGCCTGAACGCTGCCCCCTTCATTGATCGATTCGCTGCCCTACAGACTGGCAGAGACCTTGTCTGCGACATCCTTGGGCAACCACGCCCGCCAGACATCCGGGTGCGCCTTCATGAAGGCTTCGGCCGCCTGGCGCGGCGCTGTATGTTTCTCGCTGATTTCGGCCAGGGCTTTGTTCAACGGCCCGATAGGCAGGTCGACCTTGCTGAAAAACTCGGTCACCTGCGGATACTGTTTCTGGAACGGCGCGGATACCCCAATCGACAGTTTCGAGGGCAGCGAGCGTGTTGGTTTCGGATTGGGGTTATCGGCATCGGTCAGGGTCTTCCAGGCCTCGGCATCGAACGGCGGCTCTTCCAGCTGAATCAGCTTGAAGCGTCCGAGCAATGGCGTTGGCGACCAGTAATAAAACAGCACCGGCTTGCCACGGCGAATGGACGAGGTGATCTCCGCGTCCAGCGCCGCACCGGAACCGCTGCGAAAATTCACATAGCTGTCCGTCAGGCCATAGGCCTTGAGCTTCTGCTTGTTGACCACTTCCGAGGTCCAGCCGATCGGGCTATTGAGAAAACGTCCCTTGCCGGGGCTTTCCGGATCGCTGAAGACATCCTTGTAGCGCGGCAGGTCCGACACGCTGCGCAAGTCCGGCGCCAATGGCTTGATGCCTTTGGCCGGATCGCCCTTGATCACGTATTCCGGCACCCACCAGCCTTCGGTTGCGCCTTTGACCGTATCGCCGATACTCGCCACCTTGCCTTCAGCCTCGGCCTTGACCCAGACCGGACTGCGACCGGCCCACTCTTCGCCAATGACCTGAATGTCATTGTTGGCCAGCGCGGTTTCCAGGGTGATGGTGGTGCCCGGCAAGGTATCGGTCGGCAGGCCGTAACCTTTCTCGACAATGATCCGCAATATGTCGGTGATCAGACTACCGCTTTCCCAGTTCAGGTCGGCGAAGTGGATCGGCGCCGGGGCGGCCATTACGGTCACGGGCGACACCAACAGACCAACAGTGGTTAGCAGACTTCCCAGCAGCAGACGAAAACCTTTCATGCGTTACACCTCGTGCTGTTCACAGCCATGGCAGGACGGCTTTGTGCGCAAAGGCCGCGCACCTGCGAATACTCAGTCAACTGACTGTAGTAGAGGTTTGTGCGTTCGAGGTCCAACGATCAACTTTCAGAAGAGTCCTGCAAGTGCTGCAACTCCCTTCGCACCATGCTGGCGTACTCCGCCGGACGCAAGGTGTAGATCTGTGATGCCACCCAGCTTAGCCAGGCGCCCTGCAGAACAGCCTTCTGAGCGAACAGGCGCTGGGCTTGTGCACGAGCACTGTCGAGGTTTTGCTCATGGAAGTCGGCCCGGGACAGGCTCATTTATTCGCTGGCCTTGAACGTCGTGAGCTCGCCTTTGCGCCACTTGGCAGCTTTGCCGGTCACCGCTTTCAAGGTTTTGGTCAGGCCTTCCTGCAGCTGTTGGTGAGCGGCAAACACTGTCACTACGCTATGGCCTTCCTTGAACAGAATGGCGTGGCCATCTGCCGTGGTCACAAATGCGTAATCACCGAGGCCGTAGACCGTCAGTTTGATCTCGCGAAACTTGATTTCGAATTTGCCACCTTCGCGACTCGGCAATACCGCTGCGCGGAAATGATCGCCGACCTTGAGTTCCAAGCGAGGCTTGTCATCCACCACCAGTGCCGACTCGGTGTCGATCTCGGCGACGTAAATACCTTCAGGGGTCTGTTCGGTGATGTAAACGAAACGTGATTGAAACTGCTTGACCAGCTTTGCGCGCAGATCACCCAGCACGAACAAAGCATGCATATCGAGATTACTTACTGCCAAGGAAACATCCCCACATCTGAAAATGACGCTACCCGCAGAAAAAACAGGCAGCAGAAAAACGGTCATACCGAAAATATCGCAACGATGGCCCCAGCTGAAATCGTGAAGCGAGCAGAAAGCTCCTTCATCGCAGGGTAGGAAAAGACTACTGGAATGCCCATCCTCCCGTCTTCCCTGGCGGTCGTCAGATGCTGAAGGAAATCGCCCTTCTAACGGCCAGAGAATACTGGACTATCTACTTTAGGGAGAAAACTCTTTAAAAAAAGCACTTTTCTGACATATCGCCAGAAAAAAATTGCTTTAGATAGGCATGAGCCTCCAACCCGTGGAGGCGATTCTAGAGCAGCCATGCGCCCCTAGACTACCTAAAGCGACGTGTATCCGTCGGCAAACCATAGAAAAGGAATTCATATGAGCACGCTGACCCTCCCTGACCAGCACGCAAACACCCCGACCTATAGCCCTCACCTGCGTTATCAGGTGGTTCTGGCGGGTAACCGCTTTTTCCATATCAAAGAAACGGCAACGGGTCGTGTAAGAGGTTTCCGTGGCGACCACAACGAAGCCTGCGCTCTCGCCAGAAACCTCGAAACCTCGAAACCCACCTCTGACACACCCGATTGCGTTTGCCTGCGCTGTCGTTTCGTCACACCGATGACTTAACTGCGCCGCAGGCAAGCAACAACTGCCATACTGCCCGACCATTGAAACTCGGCCCCCTCGGCGGACTGCGTTGAAAACAACAGAATAATTTCCAAGGGAAGGCGTACGTGACGGAATTTGATATCGGCGATTTTTTTATTTGGGGCGAAGCCAGAGACGTCGATGGCGAATTCCAGGCGGTGATTGTCATGCGCGCCAAGCCGCCGCTGGCCACCGTGACTTACCACCAGGTCGAAAAAGACCGCTGGTTCAAGACCAAAGACGTCGCCGCAGCGGCGGCCATGGAATCTGCCAAGGCGCTGAAGCTTGCCGTTGACGGAGGCGCATTGAAAGCCTGATCGACAGGTCGCGACTTGAGCAGACTCATTAGCGAAAACGATTTAATGCAGGCTGTCGGGCTTTTCGGCGTTCAGTTGCGCCAACCAGGCAGCCTTGCATTCCTCGGCCTCATTACGGCTCGAGAATGCAGTGCCACGTTGTTCGCCATTGAGCAAGACGACCCAGCACACGCTTTGCCCCACCGCCCGCAATCCGGCAGGCACGCCACTGCCAATCATCACCGCCACATCGACTTTGCTTTGCATGAGAGCACCTCGGATTTTTTCATTAGCTTCCTAACAATATAGAAATATTAATGAGTCCCGCTCGCTGGAAATAGCCGCCTGCCTGCACAATTTCCTTGCATTACCGGTAACAATCGCGTGTTCCCAGGACCAGCCTTAACGTGGGTTTTCAGGCTTGTAACCTAAGCGTAATCCACCCCAATGCCGCCCTTTGAGCATGATCGGAACCGACAGGTCATGCATCAATTCGCCCGTATCACGAGTATAGGTCTGAAGTAGTACAGGCTGTTGATGGCTGCCACAACGGATACCGGTACGGTCGCTGAATTTGCGTTTGGTGCGGTTCTGCAACGTGTCGACCTGTACGTCGCCGGTCAGCGGCTGACTGAAGACCGCATTGTGCGTCGGTACGTAGCCTTGCTGGGTGCAGGCGATCGCAAACACCAGACCCTCATGCCGCTTGAGCAAGGGTTCCTGTATCCCCGGCAGCACCTGATCGGCGTAGCGATCAAAACGGGTCTGGAACTTGGTGGGCGCCGTGTTGGGAATTGCCTGATAGTTGCGGTCGAACAGGTCCTCCAGACTGACGCGTCCTTGATCAATGTCCTGCGTGAAACGCTCAGCGATCTGACTGGCACCTTCGCGTGCCAGGTCATAGATCCGTTGGTGGTAGTCGTCCAGTCCGACTTCCGCGAGGCGTTCGCTGATGGTCTCGGCCTGCCCCTCCATTTGCACCGCCGCTTGCGCCAGGTGCCGGGTTTGCTGATCACTGACTGCCAGATCGCTGCGCATCTGTTCGATGGCATGAAACAGGCTGTCCAGTTGTTGGTGATTGTTACTTGAACCACTGGCGATCTCACCGACCTGGGCTTCAACCCCGGCGGCCAGTCGGGCGATGTGTTGCAATTGTTGCCCGGTGTGCTCGACTTGCTCGACACCGTTGTTCAAGTCACCGGACAGCTGACGGATCTGCTCGACCACCTGCGCGGTGCGCTGCTGGATGTCGGCCACCATCAACCCGACCTCCCCCGTTGCGGCTGCAGTGCGCCCGGCCAGCCCGCGGACTTCATCGGCAACCACTGCAAAGCCACGACCATGTTCCCCGGCCCGCGCCGCTTCAATCGCCGCGTTCAGTGCCAACAGATTGGTCTGGCTGGCGATCGTCTGAATCACCAGCGTCACTCGCTGGATGTCTTCACTGCGCACACTCAGGGCTTCGATCAGCTCTCGACTGTCGTTGGCACGCACACTGAGTTGATGCATCCGCGTGATGGATTCGGCCAGCACGGTGCTCCCCAGGACGCTGCTTTGGTGGGCTTCGCTGGCGGCACTCAAGGCTTGCTGGCTGAGTTGTGAAGTCGCCTTCTCGGTCCCGATCATGACTTCGGCGCTGCTGACGATCTGCGCGGCAGCATCGAGTTGCGACTGCAGTTTGCCGGCCAATTGCTTGACCGAATAGGCCACGCCAGCGGCAGACAATGCGTTATGACTGGTCGAATAAGAAAGATCGCGGGTCAGTTCGATGATCGCACTGGACGTGTCGGCGACGGGAACGTCGACGGTTGCCCGCGAACGCAGGCGGGGCAGCCAGATAATCAGCACCGCCACCGGTAAACAGAGGTAAAGCGACCAGCCGCCGAGTGCCAAGGCGCACAGCAACAGCATCAAGGCGACGCTTTGCAGCGCAGGCGCCAACCAGCGCGCATCAGTCTTGGGTGAAATCCGCGATTGCGCTGCTGCGCCAGCCAAAGATCCGTCGCGTGCCATGTTCGTTACCCCCACTGCGTCTTCTATTTGTTGTGTCAGCATTAAGCGCCACTAGAAGGCCATTATCTATGGTCCATTAGTCGTGGTGCTTGCAGCAGATCAATAGAAGTGCGGGGATATTTTCCAGGCAGCAAAAAGCTTCGCGGGCAAGCCCGCTTCCACAGGTGAAGTGTGACCTGTGGAAGCGGGCTTGCCCGCGAATGGGCGCTACTGAATCAGGCCTGACGCTGGTGCTTGTCGATTTGCTCGTGACGCTCTTGAGCTTCGATGCAGTACTTGGTGGTCGGGCTGATCAGCAGGCGTTTCAGGCCGATTGGCTCGCCGCTGTCGTCGCACCAGCCGAAGGTATCGTCGCTGATACGTTCCAGCGCTCTTTCCAGCTGAGGCAGCATGCGCTGATCGCGATCAATGGCGTTGACCAGCCAGGTGCGCTCTTCTTCGACCGAAGCCGCGTCAGCCGGGTCAGCCGGGGTATCCAGGCTTTCAATGGCGATGCGGTTCTGTTCGATGCGCTCGTGGGTTTCCACTTTCATGGCTTGCAGCAGCTCGGTGAAAAAAGCCTGTTGCTCGGCATTCATGTAGTCATCCGCCGGCATGGCCAGCAACTTTTCCTTTGTCATTGATTTCTCTATAAAAAATACGTGCATTAAGGCGAATCAGGGAGCTTTCCGGTCGACCTGCAAGGCCTCGGAAAGGCGCCGTACATTCCAAGCGCCACCCGGCACTCAATTTACGAGGGGCGGCAGTCTAAGGCCGACTTGCAACCTCAGCAACTGAAAAGACAGGGAATTTGTCCGATAAAGCCCTTAAATTGCTCTCTGGCAAGCTTTGAGGCGGTTATCGGAGTGCGTTTATAGCAAGAAATTCAATCGAGCGGCTGTATATAGAAGACAAACGGCTACGCCACGCAGGTGAGCACCGCAAAAAGTGCCTTTAGAACACGGTTTCGACTTTTATCCCGCCGATCACCGCCAAATTGTTGTTAAGGTTTTTTCAGTGCGAGATGTGGGTATTGCGAAGTACAACAGTTGGACACCGGACCTGTGGGAGCAAGCTTGCTCCCACACAAGCATTGCTCCCATGGAGGGGCAGCTCAGCGCTTGAGTTTGCGCTTGTTGCGGTATTGGTCGATGACCACCGCGACCACGATGATCAGGCCTTTGATGATGTCCTGGATGTAGGCGTCGACGCCGACGAAGGTGAAGCCGCTGGCCATTACCCCGAGGATCAGCGCGCCGATCACCGTGCCGGTAATGCGCCCCACGCCACCCGCCAGGCTGGTACCGCCGATCACCGCTGCGGCAATCGCGTCCAGCTCATACGACATGCCCATCCCGGCCTGTCCGGTTGCGGCACGGGCCGACGCTACCACGCCCGCCAGCCCCGCCAGCAACCCGGCGATGCTGTAGACGATCACCAGATGGCGTTTGACGTTGATCCCGGAGGTGCGCGCCGCCTGCATGTTGCCGCCGATGGCGTAGGTGTATTTACCGTACTTGGTGTAGCGCAAGGCGATGTGGAAGATCACCGCCACCACCAGAAAGATGATCACCGGCATCGCGCCGTGGCCGATGGCCGTGTAGGAATCCGAGAGCATGCTCACCGGCTGGCCTTCGGTGTAGTAACGCGCCAGGCCACGAGCCGAAACCATCATGCCCAAGGTGGCAATGAACGGTGGAATACCGGTGACGGCGATGATGCTGCCGTTGATTGCTCCCGCCAGCAGCCCGACCCCGAGCCCGGCAATCACCGGAATCCACACTGGCAAGTCGGTCAACGACGGAAACACCGCCCGGGCGAAATCCGAAGTCTGCGCCAGGCTGGCGGCGATCATTGCCGATAAGGCCAGCACCGAGCCCGACGACAGGTCGATGCCGGTGGTGATGATCACCTGGGTCACGCCAATCGCCAGCAGGCCGATAATCGACACTTGCAGGATCATCAGGACCAAGCGCTGGGAGTTCATCAAAAAGCTCTGGTCGCGCACGATCCAGCCGAACACTTCAAACACCAGGCCAATGCCGATCAGCACCAAAAAAATACTCAGCTCGGTCGGTAAACGCCGACGACTCTTGACCGGTGCCATTGCAGGCTTGTTTTCCAGTATCGCGTTCATAACCACTCACCCTTCAAATGAAATCCGGCATCGAATAGAGACCTGTGGCGAGGGAGCTTGCTCCCGTTCGAGTGCGTAGCGCTCGCCAGATCTACGGTATATCCGAGACATTGGGGCCGCTCCGCAGCCCAGCGGGAGCAAGCTCCCTCGCCACAGATACGGCGTTCACCCTTGACTCAATGGCGTAGAGACATGCCCGAGGCGAGTTGCATGACCCGCTCCTGGGTCGCCTCGCTGCGGTCGAGGGTGCCCATCAGGTCGCCCTCGTGCATGACCATCACCCGATCGCTCATGCCGAGTACTTCCGGCAGCTCCGACGAAATCATGATCACCGCCATGCCTTCGCTGGCGAGATAGGAGATCAGTCGGTAAATCTCGGCTTTGGCACCGACATCGATGCCGCGGGTCGGCTCGTCGAGAATCAGGATGCGCGGGTTGGTCATCAGCCAACGGGCGAGCAAGGCTTTTTGCTGGTTGCCGCCGGACAAGGTGTCGATGCACTGTTCCAGCGACGGGGTTTTCACCCGCAGCTTCTTGCACATGTCTTCGCACAGGGCGCGCAAGGCTTTCTGCTGGATAAAACCATTGCCGACGTAATGCGGCAGCACCGCCATTTCCATGTTTTCCAGGACCGACAGACACGGGAACAGGCCGCTGAGCTTGCGATCCTCGGTCAGCAACGCAAAGCCCTTCTCGATGGCCATGTGCGGATCGCTGATACGCACCGGTTGGCCGTCGAGACAAATTTCACCGCCGTCGCTTGGGGTTATGCCGAAAATCGCTTCGGCGACGTTGGTCCGGCCCGAGCCCATCAGTCCGGCGATGCCGAGGATCTCGCCAGCATGCAGGTCGAAGGAAACCCCCTTGAAAACACCGTCCAGACGCAGGTCACGCACCGACATCAACACATCGCCAATCGGCTTCTCGCGCACCGGGAACAACTGGCTCAGTTCACGCCCGACCATCATCGAGATCAGGCTATCGCCGTCCATGCTGTCGGCCCGTTGCAGGCCAATATAAGCACCGTCACGGAACACCGCGACTTCGTCGGCGATGCTGAACACCTCGTTCATCTTGTGGGTGATATAGATGATGCCCTTACCCTGGGCCTTGAGGTCGGCAATGATCGAGAACAGGTGGGCGACCTCCTTGTCGGTAATCGCCGAGGTCGGTTCGTCCATGATCAGGATGTCCGAGTCGTAGGACACTGCTTTGGCGATCTCGACCATCTGCCGCTCGGCGATGCTCAAGTTGCCGACCTGTTCTTCCGGGTCGAGGTTGATCCGCAGTCGCTTCAGCAATTGCGCGGTGCAGCGGTGCATTTCCCGGTGGTCGATCATGTGGAAACCGTTGAGCTGCTCGCGACCGATCCAGATGTTCTCGGCGATGCTCATGTGCGGCATCAGGTTGAGTTCCTGGTGGATCATCGCGATCCCGGCCTGCAAGGCTGCCAGCGGTGTATCGAAGGTCACCGGTTTACCGCGTAGACGCAGCTCACCGGCGTCCGGCTGATAGATGCCGGCGATGATTTTCATCAGGGTGGATTTGCCGGCGCCATTCTCGCCCATCAACGCCAGCACCGAACCCGGACGCACCCGCAGCTGGACATCGGACAAGGCCACCACACCGGGAAAACCCTTGCTGACGTTGACGATCTCCAGCAGGTACGGCTCATCGACAGGTACGGCGTTTGGCTGGACACCCACCAACGGGATGCTCGAAGCAGTCGCTGAAGCGAACATGATCAGGTACTCCATCAGCAAGGTTGGCAATGCCACCTTGCGTGCTTATTGTTGTTTTTGAACGGACTGACTATTTGAACTGATCAACGTTTTCCGGAGTGATCAAGCGATACGGCACCCACACGGCTTGCTCGACCGGTTCGTTCCTGGCCATCTTCACGGCGGCGTCGATGGAGTCGACAGCCTGGCCATTGGCGTCCTGGAACACCGAGACCGCCAGATCGCCTTTCTTCACGGCGCGCAGGCCGTCGGGAGTACCGTCGACACCGGCGATCAACACACTACCCTTTTCCACGCCGGCCTGTTTCAAGGCCATGGCCGCGCCGATGGCCATCTCATCGTTATTGGAGACGATGGCGTCGAATTTGCGGCCCTGGGTCAGCCAGTCGTTGACCAGCGTCATGCCTTTATCACGCGACCAGGTACCGGTCTGTTCCTGGTCGATCTTGATGCCCGGGTATTTGGCCAGCACCTCTTTGACGCCTTTGGTGCGGTTGGTGGTGGAGTTGTTGGCGAGGTCGCCGAGCAGGATCACGATGTCACCCTTGCCTTTCATTTTTTCGGCGAGGTACTGCATCTGCATCTGGCCGGCTTCCAGATCATTGGAGGCCACGGTAATCACGCCTTTGGGCAGGTTCAGGTCATCCGGACGACGGTTGACGTAGACCAGCGGAATCCCGGCCTTGACCGCCGCTTCGGTGATTTTTCTGGTCGCGGCGGTATCCACCGGATTCACCACGATGGCGTCGACTTTCTGGCTGATGAAACTTTCGACCTGGCTCAGTTGCTTGACCACGTCGCTGCGGGCGTCTTCGAACTGCAGTTTGACGCCATCGGGCATGGACTTGGCTTGCTTGTCCATGGATTCGCGCAAGTAGGTCAACCAGGTGTCATCGAACTGGGACATGCTGACGCCAATCCTCAGGTCAGCGAGTGCAGCGCCGCTGGCAAGCATCAGGGACAGGGCAAGCGAGGCGAAACGGATCTTGGTCTTCATGAAAAGTCTTTCTCCACATTCTTGTAGGTTTTATGGATAAGGCGCAGGACGAATTCAGTGAGTAGGCAAGCGAACGATCGGTGCACCGGGAATGCAGCACACCAAGGCGCCCTTGCGTTCAACGCAAAGGCAACCGGAAAGGGAAAGGGTTTGAACACGAGGCAGGAACGCGCTACGTAAAACGTGCAGAGCAGAGCTGAAGGTTTTCATCGACGGTACCTATCGTTGTTTCTTGTTTTTGTTTCGCCCTCCCCGCACTCAAGGCTGACTTGAGGTCGATCGGGACGTTGATAGTCGGCAACCTGGAAACGACTTTATTGGAATTTAATTTCCATATCAACTCATTTTAGAATTTTATTCTAATTTTATTCCATGCCCACACGCAGGCTTCATTTCAACCACCTGACGGCGTTCGAAACTCAGCCGTGCGGCGTCTAGAATGCGGGTGGTCGCCAGTGCATCACGGGCCTCGACCGGCAGTGGGCCAGCGCCTTGCAACGCGGTTTGCAGCTGTAAATAGAACTGATTCCAGCAACCGCGCTCAGACGGAACCCGCTCGCGCTCTTCACCGTGCTCGAACCAGCCCCAGCGTCGATGCTCTTCAACGCCCCAGCGATCACCTTCGGATGCTGGTGTCAGCCCGGTCAGCGCCAGGGCCTCTTGTCCGTCCAGACCGTCGACGCTGTAGCAACCCGCCGTGCCGTTGACCCGAAAACGCGGCCCGGGATTGTTTTGCAGGCAACTGCCGCTCAAGTGCGAGATCACGCCGTTGGCATGGGTCAGCGAGAGGAAAAAGCCGTTGTCGAAAAGCTGCTCCTGATTGAGGTAGTCCAGCTCGGCGTAAACCCGTTTCACCGGCCCGAACAGTTGCAGCGCCTGATCCACCAGATGACTGCCCAGATCGCGCAGGAACCCGCCGCCGCTGCCCTTGCCCACCGACTGTGGCGAATAGCGTTCTACGCTGGATTCAAAGCGGGTGACTTGTCCCAGCGCACCGGAGTCGATGAGTTTGCGTACCGTAAGGAAGTCCGAATCCCAGCGCCGGTTTTGATAAACGCTGAGCGGGACCTTGCGCTGCTCGGCAGCGGTCACCAGTGCTTCGGCCTGTTGAGCATCGGCGGCGAAGGGTTTGTCGCAGACCACCGCTACTCCGTGTTCAATCGCTTCGAGTACCAGCGCCGCTCGACCCTCCAGTGTGGTGGAAATCACCAGCACATCGACCCTGGCTTCCACCAATTGGCCAATGTTGTCGAACGCCGGGACGCGGGGGTATTCAGTCGCCAATAGCTGACGGCGCTCGGGGGAACGCGTCACCACGCCGACAAAAGTCGCCGCTGGCAAGCTGCTGATCAGCGGCGCATGAAAAAACCGGCCACCGTGGCCGTAACCGACAAGTCCGATTCGCATGAAGCTTTCCTTATAGATAACTACCGGATGTGCATGGCCCTTGTGGGAGCGAGCCTGCTCGCGATGGGATCAACGCGGTGCCTCTGATAAACCGCATTGCCTGCATCGCGAGCAGGCTCGCTCCCACAGGATTTGCGCAAGGCGTCAGCGGCAGAGTTCGCTTTTGACCCGCTCCAGCATCATCCGGTTGGACTCGTCCGGGCGATCTTCCCAGGCGAACACCGAGACCGTGGCGATGCCGTCGAACTTGATCTCGCGCAGGGTGCTGAAGAACGCTTCCCAGTCGACCTCGCCCTGACCGATGTCCAGATGCTGGTGCACCGTGGCCGTAACGCCCGGCGGGTTGACGATGTAGCGCAGCCCCGACGAAGCCTTGTGGTTGTAGGTGTCGGCGATGATCAAGTGGCTGAGTTTGGAGCCCGCGTACCTGAGCATCGAGGCGATGTCGCCTTTGCCGTCGTCGTAGAAGAAGGTGTGCGGCGCCGCGTAGAGGTAGTTGATCCAGTCGCGATCAAGGCCGCGAATGATGTCGACCGACTCGTTATTGCGCTCGCAGAAGTCATACGGATGCGCCTGGATATCGAGCTTGATGCCTTCGCGTTCAAACTCGGGAATCAGCTCGTCCATGGAACGCATGAACTGGTTCTCGCAGACCAGCGGGTTGTCCGACTGACCGGTGAACTCGGTGTTGACCAGCTCACAGTCCATCTCAACGGCGATCTGGATTGCGCGCTTCCAGTTGCGCACCGCCGCCACTCGCAAGCCTTCATCGGCGGCAGCCCAGTGGTACATCGGGAGCAAGGACGAGAGCTTCACTCCGGTGTCGCTCAGGGCTTTGCGAAACTCCTTGATCCGCGCCTTGTCGACACGCGGGGCCTTGTAGAACGGCAGGAAATCTTCCCGGGGTGAAAGCTCGATGTGCTCGTAACCGAGCTCGGCGACCTTGTCGACCATCTTGCCCAGGGACAGAGTGCGGTACATGTAGGGGTCTAGTGCAATGCGCATTTTGTTGTTCTCCTTAACCAAGGCCTGAGCCTTGCCCTCTTGTGGGAGCGAGCCTGCTCGCGATGGCGGCAGCACATCCAACATCTATGTGACTGTCCAATCGCAATCGTCGGATCGCCGCCCGGAGCAGGCTCGCTCCCACATTGGATTGTGGTCAGCCGTAGAAACGGGGACGGTCTGGCAGTGCGACGTTGATGATCGCCCCGCTCTGCTGTGCTTCGATGCAGGCATCTGCCGCCACCGCTGCAGCAAAGCCGTCCCACGCCGAAGGTCCACCCACCTGCCCGGCGCATACACCATCGATAAAGGCCTGCAACTCAACGTCGTAGGCGGCGATGAAGCGGTCCTTCCAGTCCATCAGAATCGCGTTGGACAACTTGGCCCCGCTGCGCATCTGCACCTGCGATGGCTCCGGCAGCTTGGCAATGCCGGTCTCGCCCACCACTTCGCACTGAATGTCATAGCCGTACTGGCAGTTAACGAAGACTTCGACGTCGATGCGCGTGCCCTTGGCGGTTTCCAGCAGGACGATTTGCGGGTCTTTCAGGTGGGCGTGGGCTTTGCTGGTCTTGCGCGGGAACACCACTTGTACCGACACGTAATCGTCGTCGAGCAACCAACGCAGCACATCCAGTTCATGGATCAGCGTGTCGGTGATCGCCATGTCGGTCTTGTAGTTTTCGCCCACGGTCGGGTTGCGGTGAGCGCAATGCAGCATCAGCGGTTCGCCGATCTGGCCGCTGTCGATCACCGCTTTGAGTGCTCGGTAACCCTCGTCGTACGGGCGCATGAAACCGACCTGCACCAGACGTTTGCCGTGGGCCACTTCAGCCTCGACGATCTTGCGGCAGCCCTCGGCGGTGACCGCCAGCGGCTTCTCGCAGAACACCGGTTTACCCGCCGCAATCGCCGCCAGCACGAACTCTTCGTGGCTCGGCCCCCAGGAGGTGACCAGAATCGCTTCGACGTCTGGCGCCTTGATCAGCGCGTGACCGTCCGGGTACACCTCGGCGGTCAGTTTCAGGTCGGCAACCACTTTGGCCGCCTGCTGCAGATTAATATCGGTAACCGCCACCACCTGACTGTTGAGCAGGGTCTGGCTGCAACGACGGATGTGATCCTGACCGATGGCGCCGGTGCCGATGACGCCTAGCTTTAAAGACATGCGAAGACTCCTTCCTGTTGAGATGGCAGAGCAATCAGTACTGACGGGCCTTGGCCAGTCGTTCATTGAGGGTTTTGGCTACCGCATCGGTGCGCGCGCTGGTGGAGACTTGCGCCACACCCACCCGCCACCAGGACAGGTATTTGTGGATCATGGTCTTAGGCAGGACCTTGATGTCGATCAGCGTCGACACCGTTTGCAACCGCGCATCGGCCAGGGCCGCTTGCAGTTGCTCGACGGTGTTGACCTTGTAGGTCTTGCAGCCGTAGGCCGCCGCGCTCATGGCAAAGTCCACCGGAACAAAACCGCCATCGAGCTTGCCGGTCTCAGGGTTGCGGAAACGGAACTCGGTGCCGAAGCTGTCCATGCCATGTTCCATCTGCAAGTTGTTGATGCAGCCGAAGGTCATGTTGTCGAGCAGGATCACGTTGATCTTGCGCCGCTCCTGAATCGAGGTGGCCAACTCCGAGTGCAACATCATGTACGAGCCGTCGCCCACCAGCGCATAGACTTCGCGCGTCGGTTCCGCGAGTTTCACCCCGAGCGCGGCATTGACCTCGTAGCCCATGCAGGAATAACCGTACTCGACGTGGTAGGTGTTCACGCCCTTGCTGCGCCAGCTGCGTTGCAAGTCGCCGGGCAAGCTGCCGGCAGCGGCGACGATCACCGCGTCGTCGGCCAGGGTTTGGTTCAACACGCCGAGCACACGGCTTTGGGTCAGACAGGAACCGGTCAGCTCGATGAATTCGCGCAGCACCGCCGGGTCCATGTGGTCGTTGATTTCCGGGATGAAGTCCTGGGTCTGGTATTCGACCTGATAGACCCGATCCACTTCTTCATCCAGTTGTGCCTTGGCCTGACGCGGTTGATCGCCCCAACTGGAGCGGTAATCGGCCAGCGCTTCGGACAATGCCTGCAAGCCGGACCTGGCGTCGGCCAGTACCTGCACGCCATCGAGTTTCAGCACATCGCAAGGGCTGATATTCAGGTTGAGAAACTTCACCTCGGGATGCTGGAACAGCCATTTCGACGACGTGGTGAAGTCCGAGTAGCGGGTACCGACGCCGATGATCAGATCGGCTTCCTTGGCCAGCAGGTTCGCGGCCAGGCAACCGGTTTCGCCGATGCCGCCGACGTTCAGCGGATGACTGGAAACTACCGCACTCTTGCCGGCCTGAGTCTCGGCGAAGGGAATGTCGAATCGTTCGGCAAACGCCTGCAACGCGGCATTCGCGCCCGAGTATTTGACCCCGCCGCCGCAGATGATCAGCGGTTTGCGCTTGCCTTTGAGTAGCGCCACGGCATCGCCGAGCATGGCTTCGGTGGCCGGGCGACGGTCGATACGGTGCACGCGCTTTTGCAGGAAGTAATCGGGGTAATCGTAGGCTTCGGCCTGTACGTCTTGCGGCAAGGCCAGCGTCACCGCGCCGGTTTCCGCCGGATCGGTGAGCACGCGCATGGCGTGGATCGCCGCGCTCATCAGTTGTTCGGGACGGTTGATGCGGTCCCAGTATTTGCTCACCGCTTTGAAGGCATCGTTGGTGCTGATGCTCAAGTCGTGGAACTGCTCGATCTGTTGCAGCACCGGGTCCGGTTGGCGACTGGCGTAGACGTCACCCGGTAATAGCAGCAAGGGAATCCGGTTGGCGGTGGCGGTCGCCGCAGCGGTCAGCATGTTCGCTGCACCGGGGCCGACCGATGAAGTGCAGGCGTAGATCTTGCGCCGCAGGTTCTGCTTGGCAAAACCGATGGCGGCGTGGGCCATGCCCTGCTCGTTGCGGCCTTGATGGACGATCAGGTCGCCGCTGTCCTGCTCCAGCGCCTGGCCGAGGCCGAGCACATTGCCGTGGCCGAAAATGGTGAAGATCCCGGCGACGAATTTGCTTTGAACCCCATCGACCTCGACGTATTGGTTGTCGAGGAATTTCACCAGGGCCTGGGCCATGGTCAGTCGTGTTGTGGTCATGTGCGATCCTTCAATATACGAAGAAACCTTGTGGGAGCGAGCCTGCTCGCGATGACGGTTTTACATTCAATATCAATGCTTGCTGTCACACCGCTATCGCGAGCAGGCTCGCTCCCACAGTTGATCTTCATTCGGCCCAAAGCGGTGTCAGGCCAGGGAGTTCTTCAGGTGATCCATGCTCGCGCCGATTGCCTGGCGGATGTCCGTCAGCCCGTGCACGCTGTCGGCAAACGGCTCGAACGACAGGTAGCCGCTGTAACCGGTGCTGAGCAAGGTATCGATCTGCGCCGCGTTGCCGAGGATGTCGCCCTCGC
Organism: Pseudomonas sp. 05N432; assembly: GCF_056396945.1. NCBI lineage: Bacteria > Pseudomonadati > Pseudomonadota > Gammaproteobacteria > Pseudomonadales > Pseudomonadaceae > Pseudomonas > Pseudomonas sp. 05N432. Next base: position 68,059 of record NZ_JBFTMM010000010.1, read on the forward strand.
CCACCAGCACCCGATGCCCATCGCGGATGGACGTCAGCGGCGCGTGCGCGTCCTCGACGCCCGAGATGTGCACCAGCCCGGTCAGTTCAGGGAAAAACTCGTGTTCACTGGCCAGATGGTGGTGAAAGGTGTCGTGCACCAGACGGAACACATCCAGCCCGCCAATAGACTTGATTGCATCCACTGCCGTGCGTTTACGCCGCAGTGAACACTCCTCGAAACCCAGCGGTTCGATGAAACCGAGAATCCCATGTTCGCGCAGGATCGGCGCCAGTTCACTCAATGCGGTGCGCAGGCCGGCGCTGCGTTCAGCTTCGTTACGCGGGTCGGCGCGATCATTCAGCGGGCACATCACCAAGCCTTGCGCGCCGCAATCACGGGCATAGGCGGCGAGTTTCAAGGCGTGTGCGCGGCGCTCGTCGTTCCACACATCGAACGGGTACAGCGCATTGATCGACAGCACGCTGATCCCGTTGGCCCGGCACAACTGGCGCACACGCTCGGGCGGCGTACCGTCTTCGATTTCGATGCCCTTGAGGTCGTTGCGGATCTCGATGGCCTCGGCTTTCAGGGCTACCGCCAGCTCAATGAATTCCGGCAGCGACAAACGTGGGGCAACCATACGGTTCAGGGCGAAACGCAGGGGCTGGCTCATTATTCTTGTTCTCCGCACTCAAGGTGTTTATTTGGCAGTGGGCATGCTGAACTCAGGGCCTTTGGCGATGCTGTCCGGCCAGCGCTGCATGACGCTTTTGTAGCGGCTGTAGAAACGAATGCCTTCTTCGCCATAGGCATGGTGATCGCCGAACAACGAGCGCTTCCAGCCACCAAACGAGTGCCAGGCCATGGGTACCGGAATCGGTACGTTGATCCCGACCATCCCGACCTTGATGGTGCGGGCAAACGCCCGGGCAATCCCGCCGTCGCTGGTGAAGCACGACACGCCGTTGCCAAACTCATGAGCGTTGATCAGCGCCACGGCGCTGGCGAAATCTGGCACCCGAACGATGCCCAGTACCGGACCGAAAATTTCCTGCTGGTAGATGCTCATCTCGGTCGTGACCTTGTCGAACAGCGTTGCACCGACAAAGAAGCCATTCTCCGCACCCGGCACCTTGAAGCCGCGGCCATCGACAATCAGCTGGGCGCCCTGGGCCACGCCTTGATCGATGAAGCCTTCGACCTTGGCCTTGTGCTCGGCGGTAACCAGCGGCCCCATGTCGCTGTCGCCCTGCATACCGTTGCCGATCTTCAACTGATCGATCCGCGGCAGCAGTTTGGCAATCAACTTGTCGCCAACATCGCCCACAGCCACCGCAATCGAGATCGCCATGCAGCGTTCGCCGGCCGAACCGAATGCAGCACCAATCAACGCATCGGCGGCCTGATCCAGATCGGCGTCGGGCATCACGATCATGTGGTTCTTCGCCCCGCCCAACGCTTGCACACGCTTGCCACGGGCCGTGGCTTGCTGGTGGATGTACTCGGCAATCGGCGTCGAACCGACAAACGAAATGGCTTCGATGTCCGGGTGCTGCAGCAACGCATCGACGGCGCTCTTGTCGCCCTGTACCACGTTGAACACGCCGTCCGGTAACCCGGCTTCGCTGAGCAGGCGTGCCATCAGCAAACTGGCCGACGGATCACGCTCCGAAGGCTTGAGGATGAAGCAGTTGCCGGTGACCAGCGCCAGTGGAATCATCCACAGCGGCACCATCACCGGGAAGTTGAACGGCGTGACCCCGGCGCAAACGCCCAACGGCTGACGCAGGTTCCAGTTGTCGATGCCACCACCGATGTTGTCGCTGAATTCGGTTTTCAGCAGGTTCGGCGCACCGCAGGCGTATTCGACGATCTCGATGCCTCGCGTCACTTCACCACGCGCATCGGAGAGCACCTTGCCGTGTTCGCGGCTGATGATTTCTGCCAGCTCATTGTGATGACGGTCGAGCAGTTCCTTGAACTTGAACATCACCCGCGAGCGGCGCAGCGACGATTGCTCGGACCAGGCCGGAAACGCCCGCAGCGCCGAAGCCACGGCTTCATCGACGGTTTGCTGGCTGGCCAGCCCGACTCGCGCCTGAATCGCGCCAGTGGCCGGATTGAAGACATTGCTGAAGCGCTCACTGCCAGTGTCCTGCACCTGGCCGTTGAGGTAGTGGCCGATAACCGGGGCATCACTCATTGTTATTGTTCTCCGTCAGTCTTCAGAATTCAGAGGTCCAGCAGCCAGCTGTGCTGCGGATCGTTATGGAACTGCCAGACCCGCTTCGGGCCGGCCATGACATTCAGGTAATACGACTCGTAGCCGTAAGGCACGCTGACCGGGTGATAGCCCTTGGGCACCACCACCAGATCGCTGTTTTCCACGGCCATGGCCTGATCGATAGAACGGTCATCGGTGTAAACCCGCTGAAAAACGAAGCCTTGCGGCGGGTTGACCTGGTGGTAATAGGTCTCTTCGAGAAAGCTCTGGTGTGGCAGGTTGTCGGTGTCGTGCTTGTGCGGCGGGTAGCTCGACGAATGCCCGGACGGTGTACGCACTTCCACCACCAGCAGTGAGTGCGCAGGCTCGGTGTCGGGCAGGATGTCGCAGACGTAACGGGTATTGGCGCCCTTGCCGCGCACGCTGCGCTTCATGCTGTCGGGGGTTATCAGCCGTGGGCCTATGCCTGCCGACGCCGAACCGGGAGCAGCGCACACGGCAATCTGTACATCGCTGAGTGCGACTATCTGCGCCTGACTGCCGGGCGGCAGGTAAGCGGCGAACGGTGATTTGTCTTCGAACACCGATTGGCGGTCGCCGATGTTGCTCCAGTTGAACGCGCCCTGCCCTGGCGCTTCACCGCTGACATCAACCCGACCGCTGAGCAGCACCAGGCACAGTTCTTTATCGCCCGCACTGACCGGCAAGGTTTCGCCGAGGCTCAGGCGGTAGGCGCTGAAACCGACGTATTCCAGCGCTCCGGCGGGTAACTCGACCAGGGTTCGGCCCTTGGCGCTGCTCTTGACCAGCAGGCTCATTGTCCGGTCCTCTGATCGAGCAAGGCGCGCAAGGTCTCGTAACCTTTCTTGGCATAGACATAGCTCGGCGCGACGGCCGGATCCTGTTCGGCCTCGACCACCAGCCAGCCGTGATAATCGGCGGCCAGCAATACGTCGAGCAGCGCGGCAAAGTCGATATCACCGTCGCCCGGCACGGTGAACGTGCCGTTGATGATGCAGTCCGGGAAGCTCCAGAGATGGTTGCGCGCCAGTTGCACCACCGGTTTGCGCACGTCCTTGAAATGCACGTGGCAGATGCGCCCGATGTGCTTGCGCAGCACCTCGAGCGGTTCGCCGCCACCCATGTAGCAATGGCCCGAATCGAACAGCAGGCCGACTTCGCTGCCGGTCAGGGACATCAGCTTATCGATGTCTGCCGGCGATTCGACATACGCGCCCATGTGATGGTGATACGCCAGACGCACGCCCCGGGACAGGGTGAAACGTGCCAGCTCGGTGAGCTTGTCGGCGTATTCCTGCCAGGCCTGCTCGGTGTGAAATCGCGGGCGCTCGACCAGAGGAATCCGCTGGCCCTGGATCGAGTCGGCGACTTCGCCGTAGACCAGCACCTTGGCGCCATTTTTCGCCAGCAACTCGACATGGCTGCCAATGGCCTCGATTTCTTCAGCCACCGAACGCCGCGCCAGGCGGCTGGAGTACCAGCCCGAGACCAGCGCCAGGTCGTAAGGCCGCAGCACATCACCGACCCCTTTGGCGTCCTTGGGAAACTTGCCGTTGAGTTCAAAACCTTCGTAGCCAATGTCCTTGCCTTCGCTCAGGGCAGTGCTCAGCGGCGTTTCCCCACCGAGGGCCGGCAGATCGTCGTTGCTCCAGGAGATCGGGTTGATGCCAATTCGGATAGCGGGCATGGCTGCACCTTTTATTGTTTTTACATAACCATTGAATGTGGCGATGAACCCTGTGGGAGCGAGCCTGCTCGCGATGGGGCCTTCAAGGGCGCCAAAAGCATCGCGAGCAGGCTCGCTCCCACAGGTATCGCATTTCAATCAAAAATCAGTTTCAGGCGCGGGCGGTGCGCCAGGCGTTGATCAGTTCGACAAACGTGCCCTGTACTCTCTGGATCAGCGCTTCGTCATCGATCTCACCGGCCAGCCACGCTCGGCTCGGCTCCTGGAAAATCGTCCGGCCGACTGCAAACCCTCTGCAGGTCTTGCTCTGGCTCGCTTGCGCAAAGCCTTCGGCCAGCGCTGCAGCCGGTGCATTCAGCCCCAGCAGCACCACGCCTCGGCAATAGGGATCGCGCTCCTGGATCAGCTCGTCGAGCTGTTTCCACTCCTCGCGGCTTTGCGCCTCGATCTTCCACCAGGCCGGGAAAATGCCCAGGTTGTACAGGCGTTTGATCGCGCGATAGAGCACGTCCGGATGCGCTGACGGGTGATCCTTGGGCGGGATGATTTCCAGCAGCAACTCATGGCCGCTGACCTGCGCCGCCTGATACAACCCCTTGATCTGCGCTTCCTGTTCCAGACGCAGCAACGGTTCGTCGTCGGGGTGAAATTGCACCAGGCACTTGATGATTTGTTCCTGCGGCCAGGCGATCAGGTTGCTGCCAATCGAACGACCATGTTCGAAGGCCAGTGGCCGTGAACCCTGCACCTCCACCGGACGCGCCACCCACCAGCCGCGACCGGTGGCGGCATTCAGCGAGTCCTGACCGAAACGCTGGTCAGCCAGCAGACCGACATCCGCCTCGATGCCCTGCCGACGCAGGTCCGCTTCGACCCGCTCGACGGCTTTGATGAACAACTGCTTGAGTTCGCCGATGCTGCTCAGCTCGCGACCGCCCTTTTGCGCCAGCTCCACCAGTTGCCCGCGATGGTCGAAGGCAAAAATGAACAGCTGCTTCCAGGTTTTGCGCGGCACGCTGACCTGATGCAGACGTTGCAACACGGCATCCTGATCCGGCCGGGTGATCGGCACCGGGCTGTTGAACAGGTAATCCAGTTCGGCGCGGGTCGGCATCGCCGGGGCGCAGGCGTGGCGAGAAACCACCAGGCCGCCGCAGGCATTGGCCAACTGGCAGCAGCGCTCATCGCTGGCATCCTCCAGCCAACCACTGAGGAAACCCGACATGAACGCATCGCCAGCGCCCAGCACATTGAGCACTTCGACCCGCACACCGGGATAGATCGCGCCGTCTTCGAGACGAACCGGAATCACCCCGTGAATCACCGTGCAGCCTTGCGGCCCGAGCTTGACCACCAGGGTCGCCGCTGTCAGACGACGGACGTTGCGCAGTGCACTCAACAAGTCCTCGCTGCCACCGGCAATCAGGAACTCCTCTTCGGTGCCGACGATCAGGTCGAAACGCGGGAGGATTTTCTGTACGTGCTGGCTGACCTGCTGGTCGGCGACGAAACGGGTTTCGCCATCCGCCTTGCCCGCCAAGCCCCAAAGAACCGGCCGGTAATCAATGTCGAGAATGCGTTTGACGTTGTGCTTTTCGGCGTACTCCAGCGCCTGGATGCTCGCCTTGTAGACGCCGTCGGTAGAGAAATGCGTGCCGGTGATCAGCAAGGCTTTGCTGGAGGCGATAAAGGTTTCGCTGATGTCTTCGGCGCGCAGGGCCATGTCGGCACAGTTTTCGCGGTAGAACACCAACGGAAAGGTTTCGCGGTCCTTGAGGCCCAGCAAAACCATGGCGGTGAGGCGCTCCGGATCGACCTTGATGCCGCTGACGTCGCAGCCTTCACGGGCCAGGGACTCGACCAGGAAACGCCCCATGTGGTCGTCCCCCACCCGGCTGAGCATGGCTGACTTCAGCCCCAACCGGGCCGTGCCGAAGGCGATGTTAGCGGACGAACCTCCGAGGTATTTGGCGAAGCTCGAGACATCCTCCAGCCGTGCACCGACTTGCTGTGCATAGAGGTCGACGCCAAGGCGCCCGAGGCAAATCAGATCCAATTGACGCCCACTGGCAAAACGAGTCTGGCCCATGCTGGCTCCTGTTATTTTTATCAGCCTGCGTTCGGGGCGATGGTGGCGCCGAACGCTTTTGGTGGATGCAGACTAAAACGTGTGGCGCGCACAAATCAATATTTATTCCAATATATTTTTACGTGGAATATTTTTTCCAATAAACTTTTACGGAACCGCCCTAGGCACCGTGCATCGTTTCAGCACGTGTCCGGCTGACCCACGGCTCAAGATTTTATTCACGCCTACCCTGTAGACTGCGCACAGCCAACCTATTGTCATGGGCAACGCTTCACCGAGCGGCCCAATAAGAACAAGCCAGAAGGATCATTTATGTCCCGCACCGATCAGCCGGCTACCGCCGAGACCACGCCGCAAAGCGACCTCGCCAGCCCCCCGATCAATGCCGAACGCTTGCTGCAGCTGATCACCAACGAATACGAAAGCCTGCCGCGGCAGCTCAAACGCATCGCCAGCTACATGAGCCAGCAGAGCGACCGGATCATGGTCGACCGCATCAGCGACATCGCCCGCGAATGCGAAGTGCACCCTTCGGCCATCGTGCGTTTCTCCCAGCGCTTTGGTTTCAGCGGTTTCAGCGAAATGCAGGCGTTGTTTCGCGAGGCGTACACCCACAAAACCACGCCGGTGCAGAACTACCAGCAGCGCATTCGCAGCATGATCGCCAACAAGTCGCAGAAGGCCAGCGGCGGCGACCTGGCGCGCGAGTGCATCAACGCCACGCTGTCAGGCATCGAACGCCTGGGTCTGGAGCTGGATGACCAGTCCTTCGAGAAAGCCGTGGACTTGGTGGTGAATGCCGACAACATCTACGTGGTCGGGGTGCGCCGCTCGTTCGCGGTGGCCGATTACCTGGTGTACAACCTGCAACACACCAACAAGCGCATTCACCTGGTCTCGGGACTGGGCGGCAGCTACCGCGAGCAAATGCGCAGCGTGCGGGCCAATGACCTGGTGATCGCCATCAGCTTCACGCCCTACGGCAAGGAAACCCAGCACTGCCTGCGCATCGCCCAGCACCATCAGGCGAAAACCCTGATCATCACCGACAGCAACCTCTCGCCGCTGGCCAAACGGGCTAACACGGTGCTGCTGGTCAATGAAGGTTCCTCGTTTGCATTCCGCTCCTTGAGTGCAACTTTGTGCCTGTGCCAGGCATTGTTCATCGCCGTGGCCTATCGCCTGGAGCTGAAGATGGATGAGATTCACGAGCAGGTCGGGTTCGAGGACTGACCCTCACCACCATGATGGGTATGGGTGTGGGCCTGCAACGAGCCCGGCACCCCGGCGCGAAGCAACCCGCCGCCGTCAATCCAGGCCTGGGTCGACTGATAAGCGCGCTGCAGCAGTTGATCGGTCTGGGTGAAATCGAACACCGAGATCCCCAGCGGACAGAGCGGCGCGACCACATGGATCGCCGCTCGCGGTGAATACAGTTCAATGTCGCGCACCAGCTGGCGCATGCTCATCAGGTTCAACGTGTGCAGCGCCAACGCCACCAGCCCTGAGGGCGGACTGGGGCAGTCACAACCAAAACCGGTCGGCACCACCACAACCCGCGTCGCGCCCAGGTACACCGCACTGGCAATCGGCGTATTGCTGGCCACGCCGCCGTCGATCAACAGCTTGCCGCCGATCTGCACACACGGAAACACCAATGGAATCGCCGCGCTGGCCAGCAACGCCTGCTCGACACTGCCGCTGGACAGCAGTTCTTCGGCGCCGGTGAGCAAATTGGTGGTGACGATGTGCAGCGGCAGTTCGGTGTCTTCGATCTGCTTGAAGGGCAACGCCCGCCGCACCAGATGTTCCAGCGCCGCAGACTGCAACAGAAAGCCCCGGCGCCGAAAAATCGCCGACAGGCTATCGAACAGCGAAAACGGAAACACATCGGCCTTGCGCAAACCACGCCAGAAGTCCGCCAGCTCGGCCACCCCTTGTGCGTTCGGCTTTGCTGCGAAGTACGCGCCGTTGATGGCGCCGACCGAGGCACCGATCACCATATCGAACGACACGCCCGCTTCGACCAGCGCCTGCAACATGCCGACCTGAACCGCACCGAGGCTGCCGCCACCGGCAAGGACGAGCGCAGTTTTTTCGGCGGGCATGACAGACCTCCAGAAACATCCGGGCACCTAGACTCTCAAGCATAGCGGCTGAGCCCGAGTGCACTGGCGTAGGTCACCGGTTTGCCGCTAAATTGGCGACGCACTGCCTACGCATTATCAAAGGAGCTGTACATGAAGCTGATCGGAATGCTCGATTCACCTTATGTAAGACGCGTCGCCATTAGCCTGAAATCGCTGGACATCCCGTTCGAGCACGCCTCGGTGTCGGTGTTCCGCCAGTTTGCGCAGTTCCAGCAGATCAACCCGGTGGTCAAGGCCCCGACGCTGGTGCTGGACAACGGCGAAGTGCTGATGGATTCGACCTTGATCATCGACTACCTCGAAGCCTTGAGCGGACCGGACAAAAGTCTGATGCCCACGCAACTGGACCAGCGCTCGCGTGCATTGCGGCTGATCGGCCTGGCCCTGGCGGCTTGCGAGAAGTCGGTGCAGATCTACTACGAGCGCACTTTGCGCCCGGCCGAGAAACAGCATGAACCATGGCTGGAACGCATCAGCGGACAGTTGCTGGCGGCGTATTCGGCCCTGGAACAGGAACTGGACAAGCAGCCGCTGAAGACCGACGGTTCCCTCGACCAGGCGGGCATCACCCTCGCCGTGGCCTGGAGCTTCACCAATCTGGTGGTGCCGGATCAGGTCAGTGACGCGCAGTTCCCGAGAATCCGCGCGTTCACCGCCTACGCCGAACAGCTACCGGCGTTCGTCAGCACACCGATTACTTGAAGACCTCCTACAGAACCAGGCCACTAGGGCTAATGCCATTCAGTGAATGGCAATACGTTCTGTAAAACGAAGCAAGACTCGTGTGGGAGCGAGCCTGCTCGCGATGACGGTGTATCAGCCAACATAGATGTTGTATGTGATGGCCTCATCGCGAGCAGGCTCGCTCCCACAGGTTTCGCGCTTTAACTGATTGCCGGTAGCCGCTAGGGCTTGGCTTTGTACCCTTCCTCCAACTGCCCCACCCGCAGCTGAATCACCTCCAGCACCGCACAACCCTCACGGGTGAGCAAATGCACGCCGCGGGTGACGCGGGTCAGGTCGCAATCGGAAATGCCCTTGAGGGAAAGGCTGGTCAAGGTGTCCATCAGGTCGCGAACCACCGTGAAACGATGTGCGGCGCAGGCGGCCAGGTCGCTGAGCTCTTTGTGGGTGTTGATGAAGAGCACGGGGTTTGCGGAGTCGTAGGTGTCGACGGGGAGATAGCGAGGCATGACTTGGTCGTTCATGGTTTTTACTCTTTGTTGAGCTTCCACCATTCGCGGCCAAACGAGAGAGGTGGCAGCTGTGCGAGGGTTGGCCGACCGGTAACGACCACACCGGCACACCCAAAGGTGTCCCGCACACAGCTGCCATAACACGATGTTGCAAACACAAAAAAAGCGTCTGCTACGGTGTTTTTGACGCTGAAGCGTGGTCATCGTCCGACCGGCCAAGGTCGTTCGCGGATTCTTTCAGCGAGCTCGAACTATAGGGCCCGACGCTGAAACGCGGCAACAGGGTACGGTGTCGGAAAGGTCTTGGAAAGTTGTGGGGGGATTTTGAGGACTGTGCGCCCCACCGATCCTCCGTAGCAGCTGCCGAGCCTGCGAGGCTGCGTTAGGTCTGGGCCGCATCCGGACGCAGCGGTCGTAAAATCCGACAACGCGTTTTTTCAGGTAAACCGCGTACGCAGGATTTGCGAGGACTTCGTCCTCGAACGCAGCCTCGCGGGCTCGGCAGTTGCTACGACGGTCTGCGCTTGTCTATGCGTATTCAAACCAACCCCATCGCCACTCGCTGCACCAGCCCATCGGCATGACAGATCACCCGGTTACGCCCGGTGGTCTTGGCGGCATACAGCGCCTCATCGGCATCGTTGAGCCATTGCATGGCTTCAGTGTGCATCGGGTCGAACGCGGCCAGGCCAATGCTCAGGCTGACTTTCAACGCCGGATTCTGCTCGTAACCCAGCCCCGAAAACCGATCGCGCAAGGCGTCCATCGCCTGGGCCGCGTGGGCCAGTGGCACGTCGGGCAGGATCACGCAGAACTCGTCACCGCCATAGCGCCCGGCCACATCACTGGCGCGCAGGTTTTGCTTGAGAACTTTGCTCAATTGACGCAACACGATATCGCCGGCCACATGCCCGTAGGTGTCGTTGATGATCTTGAAGTGGTCGATGTCGATCAAGGCAATTGCACCGCCCCGCTGCTGGCGCTGACAACGCTGGAACTCGACCTCCAGCGCATCTTTCCAGGCGCCGTGGTTCAACAGCCCGGTGAGGCTGTCGGTGCGGCTCAGGGCCAGCAGTTCGCGTTTGCGTTTGCCCAGTGTGTGGGCCTGACGAAAGCAGATCCAGCCCAACACCAAGGGGTAAAACGTCAGCAACGGTAAACAGGCATACAACTGACCAGGGCTGGTTTGCGGGATTAACACCGGAAAGAAAACCAGCAACCCGACACCCACGCCCAACAGCTGAGCCACCGTGCCAACGAGTAGAAAACGCAGGCCTCCAATGGCGACGTTGTTCATCGCCATCATCGACAACGTGGCAGTGCTGGGTAAGGGGTTGAACTGCATGGCCGCGACCCAGAATCCGCCCATGAACGCGTCGATCAGAATATTCCGGTGTTCGGCGTGATAAGGCGTGGGCGAGCGGCGCGCCCATTGATAGGCCAGGTGCGGCCAGACGAGACCGTTGAACAGCATCAGCGCCAACAGCCAATGCGGCGGTTTGAGTGGAATGATCGCCGCGCCCACGCAGAGCAGGCCCAGGACCATTCCCAGGATTCGCGATGTGTAAAGCCTCCGTGCCAGTGAAAGTCCCTTTCCTCCGTTATGGTGCATAAGGGGACAAAGCTCCTCTTCACTACTACTGACCTGAAACTTCGAGTAACTCGGACAGGGATGTCTGGAAGTCTATCAGGGCGCAATCAAATAGCCATCACCGCTTGGCGGCCCGGAATAGCCCTGCCGGCAGGCCCACTGTCGAAATTTTGACTATAAATGACAAAGAACCCGGGCTTGAACACACACCCGAAGGCTGCGTTCGGCTCAGGCTGCGTTCAGACGTAGCAGTCGCAAAATGGTGGACTCGATTGTGTCAGGCATACCAAATCATTCCTGTTTACGACTGCTTCGCCCGAGCGCGGACCGAGCCGAACGCAGCCTTCGGCAGCTGCTACGAGGCTTGTCATCTGATGAACATTCTCTACGACGAACGCATCGACGGTGCCCTGCCCCCGGTCGACAAGGAAGCCTTGCTCAACGCCTTGCGCGAGCAGGTGCCGGAAATGGACATTCTCTACCGCGAAGAAGAACTCAAACCCTACGAGTGCGATGGGCTCTCGGCCTATCGAACCACGCCGATGCTGGTGCTGCTGCCGCGTTATTTCGAGCAGGTTCAGGCCGTGCTCAAACTCTGCCATGCCCATCGGGTGCCCGTGGTGGCGCGTGGCGCCGGCACCGGGTTGTCCGGAGGTGCGCTGCCGTTGGAAAAAGGCGTGCTGCTGGTGATGGCGCGCTTCAATCAGATCCTCCACATCGACTCCGCCGCCCGCACCGCTCGGGTTCAACCGGGGGTACGCAACCTGGCAATTTCCCAGGCCGTCGCACCGCTTGGCCTGTATTACGCGCCGGACCCGTCCTCGCAGATCGCCTGCTCGATTGGCGGCAATGTCGCGGAAAACGCCGGTGGCGTGCACTGCCTGAAATACGGCCTGACCGTCCACAATGTGCTGAAGCTGGAAGTGCTGACGATTGAAGGCGAACACCTGACCTTAGGCTCGGACGCACTGGACTCAGCAGGGTTCGACCTGTTGGCGCTGTTCAACGGCTCCGAGGGATTGCTGGGCATCATCACCGAAGTCACGGTCAAACTGCTGCCCAAACCGCAGGCCGCCAAAGTGCTGCTGGCGAGTTTCGACTCCGTGGAAAAAGCCGGAGGCGCCGTGGCGGAGATCATCGCTGCCGGGATCATTCCCGCAGGCCTGGAGATGATGGACAACCTGGCCTTGCGCGCCGCCGAAGACTTCGTTCACGCCGGTTACCCAGTGGACGCCGAGGCGATTCTGCTGTGTGAACTCGATGGCGTCGAAGCCGATGTACGCGATGATTGCCTGCGGGTTCGCGCTGTGCTGGAACAGGCCGGCGCCAGTGCAGTGCGCCAGGCCCGCGACGAGGCGGAACGGGTTAAATTCTGGGCCGGACGCAAAGCGGCGTTCCCGGCGATCGGGCGCTTGTCGCCGGATTACTACTGCATGGACGGCACCATCCCGCGATGCGAGTTGCCTCGGGTGCTCAAGGGGATTGCCGAGCTGGCCAGTGAATACGGCTTGCGAGTCGCCAACGTGTTTCACGCCGGTGACGGCAACATGCACCCGCTGATCCTGTTCGACGCCAACCAGCCCGGCGAGCTGGAACGCACCGAAGCCCTCGGCGGGAAAATCCTCGAACTCTGCGTCAAGGTTGGCGGCAGCATCACCGGCGAGCACGGTGTCGGCCGCGAGAAAATCAATCAGATGTGCGCGCAGTTCAACAACGACGAGCTGACGGTGTTTCACGCAATCAAAATCGCGTTCGACGCCAAAGGCCTGCTCAATCCCGGCAAGAACATTCCCACGCTGCACCGCTGCGCCGAGTTCGGTGCCATGCATGTCCACGGCGGACAACTGCCCTTCCCTGAACTGGAGCGTTTCTGATGCACACCGACCAGGACCGGGACGCCAGCGTGGAGTTACTGGAGCAAATCAACCAGGCCCGGGAGAACGCCACGCCGCTGCGCATTCAAGGCGCCAGCAGCAAGGCCTTCCTCGGCCGCGAGGTGGCTGGCGAGGTGCTCGACACCCGCGCCCATCGCGGCATCGTCAGCTATGACCCGACCGAACTGGTGATCACCGCTCGCTGCGGTACACCGCTGAGGGAGTTGCTGGCGGCGCTGGATGCGGCCGGGCAAATGCTCCCTTGTGAGCCGCCCTCCTTTGGTGAAGACGCCACGGTCGGCGGCATGATTGCCTCGGGGCTATCGGGCCCGCGTCGCCCATGGGCCGGTTCGGTGCGTGACTTTGTGCTCGGCACCCGGCTGATCACCGGCAACGGTAAACAGCTGCGTTTTGGCGGCGAGGTGATGAAAAACGTCGCCGGTTATGACCTGTCGCGGTTGTTGACCGGCAGCTTCGGTTGCCTCGGCGTGATCACCGAAGTCTCGCTCAAGGTCCTGCCCAAACCGCGCCAGTGCCTGAGCATCAGCCTGGAACTCGACAGCGCCCACGCCTTGAGCAAACTCGCCGAGTGGGGCCAGCAACCGCTGCCCATCAGCGCGGCGTGCCATGACGGCCGGCAATTACACCTGCGGCTGGAGGGCGGCGAAGGTTCGGTCAGCGCCGCCCATCAGCGCCTCGGTGGCGAGGTGCTGGACGCTCAATACTGGGAGGCGCTGAATGAACAACAGCTGGCATTTTTCGATGAAGGGCTGCCGTTGTGGCGTCTGTCATTGCCGAACAACATCGGCCCGCTGACGCTGCCCGGCGAACAGCTGATCGATTGGGCCGGTGCGCAACGCTGGTTGAAATCCGAGGCGCCGGACATTCAGTCACTGGCCGCGGATCTGGGCGGCCATGCGACGTGCTACAGCCACGGCGTCAGCGACACGCCGTTCCAGCCGTTGGCGCCGGCGCTGTTGCGCTATCACCAACAGCTCAAGGCCCAACTCGACCCTCAGGGGTTGTTCAACCCTGGCCGGATGTACGCGGAGTTCTGAAGCATGCAGACCACCCTCAGCGATCAGGCCAAACGCCTGCCCCGCGCGGCAGAAGCCGAAAGCATTCTGCGCACCTGCGTGCACTGCGGGTTCTGCAACGCCACGTGTCCGACCTATCAGTTGCTCGGCGATGAACTGGACGGCCCACGAGGGCGCATCTACCTGATCAAGCAAGTGCTCGAAGGTCACCCCGCCACCGCCCAGACCCAATTGCACCTGGACCGCTGCCTGTCGTGCCGCGCCTGCGAAACCACCTGCCCGTCCGGGGTCGATTATCACAACCTGCTGGACATCGGCCGCGCGGTGGTCGATCAGGCGGTGCCGCGCTCGGCGAGCCAGCGCGTGTTGCGTCAGGGCTTGCGGGCAATGGCGCCAAACCCCGGACTGTTCAAGGTCTTGTTGCAGATCGGCGCAACCTTCCGGCCGCTGATGCCGCGCGACCTCGAAGCCAAACTGCCGCGCGACGTGCCGCCAGCGGGAGAATGGCCAACCACGGTGCATGCGCGAAAAGTGCTGATGCTCGAAGGCTGTGTGCAGCCGGGTTTGTCACCGAACACCAATGCCGCCGCAGCTCGGGTGCTCGATCGACTGGGGATCAGCGTCAGCACCGTTCACCAGGCCGGATGCTGCGGAGCGCTGGACTATCACCTTGACGCTCAGGAACAGGGGCTCAATCGCGCCCGCCAGAACATCGACGTCTGGTGGCCCGCGCTGGAAAGCGGCGCCGAAGCCATCGTGCAAACCGCCAGCGGCTGCGGTGCGTTCATCAAGGATTACGGGCATTTGCTCAAGACCGATCCGGCCTACGCGGCCAAGGCCAAACGGGTCAGCGAGATGAGCAAGGACCTGGTGGAGATCCTGCGCGACGAACCCTTGGAGCGAGTGTGCGCGGCCACCGAACGACGAATCGCCTTCCACTGCCCGTGCACCTTGCAGCACGCGCTAAAACTCGGCGGTGCAGTCGAAGAACTACTGACCCGCCTCGGTTTCAACCTCACCAGCGTGCCCGACAGTCACTTGTGCTGTGGCTCGGCCGGGACGTACTCATTGACCCAACCGGTGCTCGCCCGGCAACTGCGCGACAACAGGCTCAACGCTCTGGAAAGCGGCCGGCCGGAGCTGATCGTCACCGCCAACATCGGTTGCCAGAGCCACCTCGCCAGCGCCGGACGGACACCAGTCCGGCACTGGATCGAGCTGGTGGATCAGATATTGCGTTGATCGCAGCAGTCATTTGCAGAATGAAGTTCAGAAGAAACTTCGTTTGTCAGCGTCGCCTGTGCCGAACAGAATCGGCCTACTCCACTGTCACTGCGCCGGGATTCGTGTTTATGAGCAACCACAACGTCGTCAGCCCAGACCTGATCCGCCAACGCTTCTCGCGAGCGATGTCAGACATGTACCGCGAAGAAGTGCCGCTGTACGGCGCCTTGATGGAACTGGTGGCGCAGACCAACGCCCAGGTGCTCGACAGCGATCCGGCGATTGCCCGACAGTTACGCAGCACAGGCGAAATCGAGCGCCTGGACCTGGAACGCCACGGGGCGATCCGCGTCGGCACCGCGCAAGAGCTGGCGACGCTCTGCCGCTTGTTCGCGGTGATGGGCATGCAGCCGGTCGGCTATTACGACCTGACGCCGGCAGGAGTGCCGGTGCACTCCACGGCGTTCCGCGCCGTGCATGAAGCGTCGTTGCAAGTCAGTCCGTTCCGGGTGTTCACCTCGCTGCTGCGCCTGGAACTGATCGAAAACCCCGAGCTGCGCACGTTTGCCGAATCGGTGCTGGCCAAGCGTTCGATTTTCACCGCGCAGGCACTGGCGCTGATCGAGCAGGCCGAACAACACGGCGGACTCAACGAGCAGCAAGCCGAGGATTTCGTCGAACAGGCACTGGAAACTTTCCGCTGGCACCACCGCGCCACTGTCACCGCCGCGCAATACCAGCAACTCAGCGCCCAGCATCGGTTGATTGCCGACGTCGTCGCCTTCAAAGGCCCGCACATCAATCACCTGACGCCGCGCACCCTGGACATCGACATCGTGCAGGCAAAAATGCCCGAACACGGCATCACCCCCAAAGCGGTAATCGAAGGCCCACCGCGCCGCCAGTGTCCGATCCTGCTGCGCCAGACCAGTTTCAAAGCGCTGGACGAACCGATTGCGTTCACCGATCAGCAGCAGGCCCACGGCAGCCACAGCGCCCGCTTCGGTGAAATCGAACAACGCGGCGCCGCACTGACGCCTGAAGGCCGTGCACTCTACGACCGCTTGCTCAACGCTGCCCGCGATGAACTCAAGGACTTCCCCAACGAAGCCAACGCGGCGCGCTACAACAGCCTGATGGAAGAGCACTTCAAAGCCTTCCCGGACAGCTACCGCGAAATGCGCGAACAGGGTCTGGCCTACTTCCGCTATTTCGTCACAGAGAAGGGCCTCGCGGCTGATGGCGACGAACTTGGGACAGCGTCGTTGCAAGGCTTGCTCAACGCCGAATTCATTCGCGCAGAGCCACTGGTGTACGAAGACTTTCTGCCGGTCAGCGCGGCGGGGATCTTCCAGTCGAACCTCGGGGATGCCGCGCAAACCCACTACGGCGAGCATTCGAACCGGCAGGCGTTTGAACAAGCATTGGGGCGGTCGACCATCGATGAACTGGCGCTGTATGCCGATACACAGCGGAGGTCGATTGAGGAGTGCTGCGCTGCGCTTAATTTGCCGCCGCTGAGCTGAACGGCGGCTCGCCCCACCGAACCCGGTACGACAGCCCTAGAAAAGGGCTGATTTTCAACCAGGCCAGCGTTTTTGGACCTCAAACGAAGAGGTCATTAAAAAATCGCTGGCGGTATGACTCACCCACATAGGTAACAACTCAGTTTTTGCGGCTGCCCTACCTTTTCCGGATAGAACGCCATGGGGTGTACTCCACCTAAATAGATGACCGTCGCAGAAGCGGAGGTCTTTTAGTGTACGACAGCCCGGAAGCATTTACGTTTTCAAACAAGTTACTAGGAAAACGAAGGCGCTGGGGAACACCAAATTCTGCATTAAGCAATTTTCTCCACATTTTAGTACCCGTCATTCTACTTGTGTCGGCCGCCCGGCGCTCAAGGCTTACCCCAAGAGACATTGATATTTTACGGAAGCTTTCCAGTGACTCTTCCAAAGACGACTCCTCTGCCTTTCCGAATTCGGAGTCTGAATATATCTGCACCCGCTGGATAGTCATGAGTTTCTCATTGATGGACTGCATAGACAGTGAAACATCGTGTCTGGCTAAGCTTTGAGCTTTTATTTGTGAAGGGCTCGAATACCGCCGCTTTACGGACCATGCGGTATTGTTCGAAGCCTCATATGCAGAGATGATCTTTTCAGTTGCCGCTTTGATCTGTTCTGATCCTGGAGGGGCCGCGATTATAGCATTTCCGAGATCGCGTCCTTCGACGGGACCTATCAAGATACCTGCCTTTGCCTCTAAAGGTGACATAGGTGCTGTCATCTCGACATCCACATCCATGTACAATGCACCCTTTTCTAGAAGCGCTACTCTGGCGATGTCACTTGCTGCCGCATAGTTTTTGAGTGGACCTGATCGTTCGCGCTCAAAAGCCGCCAGCAACTTTGGACCAGCGCTGTCGAATATCTCACTTACATTTCTGATATTTATTCGATGACTTAACATTTCCCGCATTGCTAAATGGCTGCCTTGGCCTGCTCTCCTATCGACCCAAAGAGTGCCTTTATAGCTTGGGTTATTAAACATAAATTTATTGATATTGATCGCGCTCCCTACTGATAGCGATCCCCCCATCCAAATCCAGTTGGCACTTTCCGGTATCGTCGACATGGCTCCCGAGCTGTCTATCAGGTTAATTGGATTATTATGAACCATTCCATATAGATTCAACCCATCAACAATCCCAGCCGGGTCTGGATTAATCCACCGCTGCAACCACGGTGCATAATACCGGAAGCCGTAGTAATACAACCCCGTCGCATCCCTTTCCTTACCCGAATAACGAACATACTTGTACTTGGCTTCAACCTGCGAACGCCCCATCCACCAGGCCGTACCGCCATACGCGTAATACCCCTCATAACTGATCAGGCTGCCACGGCCATCCAGTTCCAGCGTGCTACTGCCCAAATAGTCGTCGAGGCTGTAACGCAACTGATCTTCTTCGACGTCATCCGGCTGACCGTGCGCCCAATGCAGTAGCCGAACACTGCTACGTCCCGCCTGGACATTAAGCACGTGCAACACTTCGTCAGGGCTGTCCGCCCCATCGCTACGAATCTCCAGCCCCGGCAAATACCGAACCTCGGTTTTTCGGGTCACGCTCGCCGCCTGTGCATGACGAACCTTGCGCACTCGCATACCGGCACCGTCGTAGAGATAGCGCTCGCTGTCGTTTTGGCCGTTTGCCCGGGTCACCAACAGGACTTCGCTGAGTTGATTGCGCGCCGTCCAGCGCATCGCTTGTCCCGGCGCCAGAAACTTGAGATTGCCGTTGTCATCGAAACTCGCAGCAAAGTCCGGCTCTTGGCCCTCGACCTGGGTCAGCCCGCGATTGCTGCCGGCTTCAACAAGCATGGTGTGCGTGGGTTTACCGCTGTGATGCTGTGCGAGCAGATTGCCGCCTGCGTCATAACTCCAGGTCTGGCTGTAGTGCTGTAGTCGAGCAGGATCCGGGGGGGAGATCAGCTCGGGCAGTGCTGGACCATTGACGACTGACGCTACCTCACGCCCGGTGGCGCTGATCAATTGATTGAGCGAGTCGTAGCTATAGCGGTTGACCGGTTCGACACGTTGATTGGCAAACCAGGTGACCGGTTGGGACTCATCGGCCATGCGGATAATGTTACCCACCGGGTCATAGGCGTAATGCAGGTTTTGCAGGGTTCGTTCACCTTTACGCGCGAGCAACTGCAGCAGTCGGCCATCGGCGGGATCGTAGACGCTGCTGCTGCTGCTGACGCCATTGTCAGCCTTCTCGCGTTCGACCTGGCCAAAAGCGTTATAGACCATGTCACTGACCAGCACGTGTTCCGACTTGCCGGCAACCGTCAGCCAACTGCTCTGCAATTGCCCTTGAACTGTGTAGGCATAGCGCCGAGCATGTCCAGCGGCATCAAGATGCTCAAGCACGCCACCCAGCGCGTCGTACTGCCAGTGAGTACTGTAGATTTTGTCCGCCTCCTGCTCCAGCAAGGCATTCTGTTGGCTCTCGGCGACAGGCCACCCAGGGTGATCCAGTGCTGCCAGAAAACGCCGTGATTCCGTGAGCGGTTCCCCTTGCAGGTTGTAGTCGGGCACCTCACGCGTACCGGCAGTGTCCGCATGGCGAATCAACCGACCACACTGGTTTCGAGCGCTGACCTCTGATTCAGCCGAGCCGTAATAAAAACGCTCCACACACTGCATGGCGGTATTGGGCGAGGTTTGCTCGATACTCAGTGGCCGGCCCATCGGGTCGTATTCAAAGCAAGTTGTATTCCCCGCCCCGTCCCAGTTCTGCCGAACCTGCCCGGTGTCATCCTGCAATGCCAACCGCCAACCGGCATCAACGCTGATGGTTAACACGGGTTGTCCAGACAAGCCAGGAACGCGAATCATCGAGGCAATCGGTGTACCGCCTGAGCCCAAACGCGGGTCCCAATTCGCCAGCGATCGACCGGCCGCATCAAAAGTCTCGCGCGTTATTCGCGTCTCAGGCCGCACATCGCTGCTGGTCTTGCGGTAATAGGCTACGGACGCCACGGCCAGGCCACGAGCGTCGACTACCGCCAGCATGGGTGTATTGCGGTGCACAGCGTACTCGGGTTCCATCGACAGACTCTCGATGCACAATCATCGCAGGTTAGACGAACATGCTGAGGGCCGCTTGAAACGGGTTCGACTCTTTGGCGAGAGACCGCAGAAACACGGGCTTCGGACATTTCCTGCACGCTGTAGCGGTTTTGGTGAACTTGTGCCGGGTGGGCCAGGCGAATAGCCTTCGTCTGTCGCTGCAAAATCAGTGGCAAGGGTGTGGAAGCCCTTCAAAAAAATCTAGGTGCACGAGCGCCTCTAAATTCAAGCAGGCGCTTTTCCTTGATTTGGTTTCAGGAACAAGCCAATGAAAAAGATCACCCCCAATCCCCCCGCCTCCATCAGCCGTCTCTTCACCATCAGCCCTGACGTCGACACCGAAACCCTGCTGATCCACACCTCCGAAACCCTCGCCTCGCTCAATGCCATGGCCACCGATCTGGCCTTTGAACTCGAAGGCTCGCGTCGCAGCGTGGCGTTGGCGATTCAGCAGTTGACCGTGCTGGGTGAGTTGATGGTCAACCGGGCACTGGAGCACCTCGATATGCCTGATTTGGCATCCGGCGTTCGCCATTGAGTGTTCAGGTTCGTTTATCCAATGGAGGTACAGCCATGGCTCGCGTTAATGCCCATCACCGGGATCGACAACAACTTTCACTCGCTGGTTATCGACACCGAAGCACCGCTCGACGTGCTGCACGACACTGCCGCCTACCGCATCAGTGCGGTGACGCAGTTGCTGGAGAATCTTGCCCTGCGTGAAGCCCCCCACAACGATGCCGTCGTTTTGCAGGACTTTGCACGGGTGTTGGCGATTCCGCTGCGCGACGGTTGTGATTTGCTGGATGTCATTGGTCGACGACTGCAAGCGCAGGTGTCGGCGCAGTAATGAAAATAGGCGATCTCAGGGGTTAATGCCGGTCTGTAAAGGAAATGCATTCTGTAAAACGAAGCAAGCCCCCTGTGGGAGCGAGCCTGCTCGCGATAGCGGCGTGACAGTCAACATTGATGCCGAATGTAAAACCGTCATCGCGAGCAGGCTCGCTCCCACATTTTATCTTTGCTGTTTCGAACTTTGCGTTCACTTGATTGACCGTCATCAACCCCTGGGGTCATCCATTTTTCTGTGTTGCAACACCCCTCCCCTCACTTCGCCCCGCTGACAATAATCTTCCCAATCATCTGCGGGTGCAGTGCGCAGTAGTATTCAAACGTCCCCGGCGTATTGAACTGATAGGAAAACTGGTCGTTGGTGTCGAGCGCCGCTGAATGGAACACGTTGTGGGTTTCCTTCACCGTATGGACCGTTTGATCGTCGTTGACCCAGGTCACTTTGGTGCCCACCGCTACCGTCACGTCCTTGGGCGCAAACATGAATTCCTTGATATCGATTTTGATCCCTTCTGCCCACGCCGGTATCGACACCATCAAGCAACCCAAGACCACTACACGCAGTAAATGCTTCATGTCAGCGCCGTCCTCAAACGAGTGTCGAATCGATCAATGCCAATGGATGATCGCCCTGCGTCGCCTTGACCTCGGTAATCCCCAGGTAGTTGCGCAGTTGATCGGCTGCCACGGTCATCGGTCCCGGTGCTGGCCCGACACCGGGTGCGGGTTGCGGGTAAGCCGTGCCGCGTGCGGTGTGGAAGGTGATGTTGCCCTCGACTTTCTGGATGACCTGATGGATGTGACCATTGAGGACCGTCACCGAACCGTATTTGCGCAGCATGGCGATGGCCTGATCGCCGTCTTCGGTGCCCCAGCCCCATGGCTGGTAGATCGTCCACAATGGAATGTGGGTGAACACCACAACCGGTGTGCTGGTACTCACCGCCTTTAAATCATCTTGCAGCCAGGCCAGTTGCTCGGCACCGAGCGTGGCCTCATGGCCGGCCTGGAAGTTGAAGACATTGACCAGCGCGATGAAGTGCACGCCGTGGTCGTTGAAGCTGTACCAGCCATTGCCTTTGGTGCCTTTGCCATAGCGCTCGAGGTAGAGCTTGCCGCCGCCCTCATCGAGGGTGTCGTGCTCGCCTGGAATGTAGTGCACGGTTGAAGGCAGGCCTTTGAGCACAGATGCGGCCGTATCGAATTCCTCGGGTTTGGAGAGGTGGGTGATGTCGCCCGTGTGGAGGATCAGCGAAGGCCGTTTCGGCAGCGCAATAACTTTGTCGATGGCGACCTGCAAGGTCTTCAGCGGTTCGGGATTGGCGTCCTTGTTGAAGCCGATGTGCGAGTCGCTGATTTGTACGAAGTGGAAGGTGCTGTCCAGCGCTTTCGGGTCCTTCACCTGGCCATCTTCGCCCAGGGCGAACGCTCGCGGAATGCCACCGCTCAATGCCCAGATGACACCGGCACCCGCCCACGCCGAGCACTTGAGCAGGTGCCTGCGGTCGGGGTCCAGGGGGCCGTCTGTACGTTTTTCATGTGATGCCGGACGAATGTTCATGGGAACGCCCTCGTAGCGGTCTACATTGATGAACTGACAGGATGTACAACCGCGCCGGTCGGGGTTTTATTCCCGGGAAAAAAATATTTTTCATTCCGGGAATAAAACGCAGCGAATCCGGGTTATAGGGGGCAAAGGCTGGGGCACTATGAAGCGATTTGAGGAGCTGCTTGCACCGCATATGGATGCCGCTTACAACCTCGCGCGCTGGCTCACCGGCAGTGACAGCGCGGCACATGATGTGGTGCAGGAAAGTGCACTCAAGGCGTTCAGATTTCTGCATCGCTTTGCCGATGGCAATGCCAAGGCCTGGTTCCTGACGATCGTCCGCAACGAGAGTTACAACTGGCTAAAGGGCTCGGCCAGCCATCGTTGGGTCGCCATCGGCGATGAAATCTCGCAAGACAACGTTGCCCTGAGCCATAGCCAGACACCGGAGCTGCTCGCCATGCAGGCCGAAGACGCTGCACGGGTTCAACAGGCACTGCGCGCCCTGCCCCCGGCTTTTCGCGAAATGATCGTCCTCAAGGAATTGGAGGATATGCCCTACAAGGACATCGCGAAGGTGGTGGACATACCTCTGGGAACCGTCATGTCAAGACTGGCCCGGGCTCGCGCCATGCTCAAGCTGGAACTACTGAAGTTGCAAGGCCATGAATGAGATCAACTGCACGGTCTGCCACGAATTGATTCATGGCTACCTGGACCATGAACTGGATGCAACGACCACTGCAAACGTTGCCGGGCACCTGTCGCACTGTGCCGACTGCCAACGCGTGCATGATGAAATGCAACGGCTGATCAGCAGCGTCAAGGCCTATGCGCCGTATTACGCGGCGCCCGATGCGCTGATTCAACAGATCTTCGTCAATCTCCCGTCACCGACCTCTCCCTGGCAAGTGGTGAGAGATGCCACGCGAAAGTGGCTGGCACCGGTTTTTTCCGCGGTCGCGCTGGCCATGGCCCTGGTGTTGTATGTGGCCACGCCTTCGCCTGAGCAACCCTGGCTGGACGAAGCGGTGTCCAGCCATGTGCGCTCGTTGATGGCCCAGCACTTGAACGATGTCGTATCGTCCGACCGGCACACGGTCAAGCCCTGGTTTACCGGCAAGCTGGATTTTTCGCCACCGGTGTTCGACTTCTCGGCACAGGGTTTCCCTTTACTCGGCGGGCGCCTGGATTACCTGCAGCACCAGACGACCGCTGCACTGTCTTACGGGCGGGCGAAGCACATCATCAACGTGTTCATGGTGCCGACGACAGAAACCGATCAGCCCCGGAAAAACCAGTTCATCCGCGGTTACAACGTGGTCGCGTGGCAACACAATCACATGCGTTTTATCGTGATATCCGATCTGGAAAAAAACGAACTGGAAGTCTTCAGCCAGTTGCTTGAACAGGGGGCTTTTTAACGGCAGGCGTTACGTGAAGGCTGCGGCGCGATGAGGCGCGTCATGAAATGTTGTTTATCGCGCCTGGAGGAAGGTGTTCGCCCAGTGTTATGGCCTGGCAATCCATGCACCGGTAAAGAGCCCCGACACTGGGCGAACGGGGGGATTTTAATGCAACGCGAACGTCCTGTCCGTTGAAAGATTCTGAATTAATCTGCCCACCCTATTTCTGCCAAATTGTTTGTAACGAAAAAAAACGAACCAGTTCGACCACCCTTGATTCCCTGAGCAAGAGCGCAAAGATAGCGGGCAGCGCTCTGGATCAGTACCCGGTCATTTCCAGATACCCGTTGCCGGCATGGCTGCCGCTCAGTTGCACCGGCCCCTCCCAGTAGGGAATGCGCAAATCCATCCAGGCCCCGGGGTTCAGCGCGCTGCTGGTGATATCCAGGCCTTTGCCCGGGACCTTGATCGACCAGCGCGTCGGCAAACGCCGCCCGGCCACCTCGGAAGACGCCAACGGCGTGAGGCTGATCTCGTCTCGCGAGAGTTGCACAACGCTGCCATCCGGGTTGATCCAGCTGCCGGTCAGGTACACCCCTGCGTCCTTCTGTCGAATCCGATACAGCATCACTTGCGCGCCACTGTCCAGGTGCAGGGAAAACCAGTCCCAACCGGTCTGGCTCGCCGTCAGTGGCTGACTGCTCCACTCACGGTCGAGCCACGCCCGGCCACTGACCTGATACGTCGTGCCGTCGATTTCCAGGCTGCCGCTGGCCTGGAAGAACGGCTGGCTGTAGTAGTACGACGCCTGGCCCTGCTCGGATTTTTGACTGAAGCCCTGCTCGCCTTGCAGCACCAACGGCCTATTTGAGGTGAGTCGCAGCCGATAGTTGAAACCCTTGCCGCTGGCCTGCATGTGCATCTCGGCCAAAGGGTTCACGGTGTCGGTTTGAGTGTTCAGGCGCCAGTCATCGATCCACGCCGCAAACGGCACGCTCTGAACCCCGGCCTGGCCGACGCCACCGCGGGCATAACGCTCGGCGGCGTGATGAACGGTCGCCGAGGTCACTGCCGCATGACCGAGCCAGACGATCTGGCTGGCCCAGCCGGGTTGCTCGGGCCCGGCCTTTAGCGCATTGCGAAACAGCGTCCACTGCACGCCAAATTCCCGGCCCTGCGGGTCCTTGAGGTTGGCGGTGATGTACCACCACTCGACGCGGTAACCGTCATGAGCACCATGATCGGCCGGAAAGCTGAATACCCGGCTCGGCGTCACCTGCTGGAACGCCGCCGCTTCACTGCCCAGCCCGGCGAAACTTTCGTTGTGCGTCGATGAGTCATCGCAACCAGTCAGTGCCAGCAACAACACGCCAACGGCCCAGTTAATCCTCATGGGCAAAGCTCCTCAGCAGGTCCGCCGGTTGCGTGCGATAGAGCTTGAACAATGGCCAGGCCGAGGCCAGTAACGTCGCCAACATCGCCAGCCCCATCAATTCCACGAGTTGCAGCGGGAACACCCGCAACGGCAGGCGCCAGCCGAACGCCTGAACGTTGATCACCGTGTCCAGGCACCAGGCCAGCGCCAGTCCCAAGGGTAACGCCACCACCAGCGTGAGCAGGGCCAGTAACCAGGTCTGCCCGAGGTTGAGCAGCATCAGTTGTCGGCGCGTCACGCCCAGCGCCCACAACGGTGCCAGTTGCCCGAGACGGCTCTGACTCTGGGTGAGCAAACTGATGAACAGCGCCACACCGGCCACGCCGAGGGTCAGGCTGTTGAGCGCCGCCGTCGCCGCGAAGGTCCGTTCGAACACCTGCGTCGACCAGCCCTTGAGCCGGGCCTGATCGACAATGCGGCTGTCGTCCAGGGCAAAGCGCGTTTGTAGCGCCGTCAGCAGCGCGGGGATTTGCGCCGGATCGAGACGCAGGTTGAAGCGACTCGGCGTCAGTTGCGGCCAGTAACGCAGCAGGTGTTCGGCGTTGACCAGCAAGTGCCCCTTCGGGTTGCCGTAGTCGGCATAGATTCCGATCAGTTGCGGTGACCACGCGCCTTGAGGTGTGGGAACGCTCAGACGGTCACCGAGCCGCAGCTTGAGTCGACGGGCCAGTTGTTCGCTGAGCATCACCGTGTCATGCGCCACCAACTGATCCCAGGGACGCTCACCCAACGCGTCAAGCAACGGCCAATGTTCGCGATAGGTCGGATGGTCGATCACCCCGTAAAGGTCCGCCGGCCAGCCCTGCAACGACACCGCAACCTGCCAGCTCGGCAACACCGCGCTGAGCTTTTGCTCCGGCAGCCACTGCTGCAGTTCGGTGGCCTGTGCCGGGTTCTGCGGGTTGACGTAAAGCTCGGCAGTCAGCCGTTGCTCCAGCCAGTCACTGAACGTCTGACGAAAACCGGCGGTCATGCTGCCGGCCCCGATGTTGGCCGCCAGCGCCAACAGCAGCGCCATCAAGGCCAGGCTCAGGGCTGGCAACTGCTGACGGCAATCGGCGAGAAACCATTGCCCCAGCACCGACCGGCTGCGCCGCACGAGCCGATTCAATACAGCGTCGAGCAGCACCGGCAAACTCAATGCGGCACCGATCAATAACGCAGCCATCAACACAAAACCACTGGCCAGGCTGTCCCCCCACGTCAACGCAATCAGTCCGATCGCCGCAGCGACTGCGGCCACCCAACCCTGACGCCGCAACCAGCGCGCATGAGCCTGATGCCAGGCTTGCGGATTGGCCAACGCCAGCAACGGCAGCTGCGCTGCCCGCAGCAAACTGTTGGCGCCGGCCAGCAGTGCGCCGAGCAGGCTCAATCCGAGTCCGCTGAACCACCACAGCGGGCTGAGGCTCAACTGCCCCGCCACTTCGGCACCATACAAACCACGCAAGCTGGCGGCCACGTCCGGCAACAGCAGACTGGCCAACAGGTAGCCGCTGACTACCCCGGCCATCCCGCCGAGCAGTGCCAGCCCACCCAATTCAAGGCTCAGGCAGAAGATCAGCGTCCGCACGCTGACCCCACAGGCGCGCAGGGTTCTGAACAACCCGCGACGTTGCTCCAGCGCCAGACCAATAGCCGCGTGGACAATGAACAAGCCGACCACGAACGACAGAAACCCCAGCGCGTCGAGGTTCAGGTGAAAGCTTTCGGTAAGCCGCGCCAGATTGTTTTCCTCGCCGCTGCGCTTGAGTTGCAACTGCCCCGTCAATTCGCTGGGTAGCTGAGGCTCGGTGGCGGCGAAATCCCTGGGCAACAACAGTCGCGACAGCTGTGCCGGCAAACCCAGCACCTGCTGGGCAACTCCGATGTCCACCAGCAATACGCCGGGGGCCATGTCGACCTGACTGTGCAACGGCGGCAAGGTCTGCCCGTTGAGGTTTTGCGGTTGGTCGCCGTCACGTAAACCGAGCGCCTGCAAGGTTGACGGGGCAATCCAGGTACGGCCCGGCGGGCCGACAAAATCGACCATCTGCGCCATGTCGAGGTGTTGTCCGGCCAGCGCCGAACCGCTGGGCAACGACAACGGCTCGATACCCATCAACTGCAAGCGCAGGTCTTCATGCCCCTTGAGTTGCAGTCGCGCCTGCAACACCGGTGATACCGGCCAACCGGCCCGGCGCAGGTTGACGAACAACGCCTGAGAGAAGGTCGCGCCATTCGGCGCACTGAGGCTGGCCTGGGGTTCACCGCCAATCAGTTGACTGGCGCGGGCGTAACTTTCTCGCGCCTGACTGTTCAGCGCCTGTACCCCGGTCAGCAGGCCGGTGGCCAGCCAGAGCCCAGTCAGCACACTGAAAAACTGCACCGGGTGCTGACGCCAATGGCTGAGCAGCGCTCGCAAGGTTTCACGCAAAACGTCCATATCAGCGTTGGCCTGTGTCGACCAGGCGTCCACCGTGCAGCAGCACTTTTTCTGCCAGCCGTGCGGCGACCCGTGGGCTGTGAGTGACCATCAACAAACTGCTGGGGCTGTCATCGAGCAGCTCCAGCAGCAAGTCGAGCACCTCGTCGCTGGTGTGTTCATCGAGACTGCCGGTCGGCTCATCGGCCAACAGCAGACGCGGACGCGACGCCAGCGCCCGACCGAGAGCAACCCGTTGCTGCTGGCCACCGGACAATTGCTCCGGATAACGTTGGAGTAAATCCCCCAGCCCCAGCCGCGCCACCAGGTGCGCCTGCCAACGCAGGTCATGACGCCCGGCCAGACGTGCCTGGAATACCAGATTTTCCTCGACCCGCAGGCTGCCAATCAGGTTGTACTGCTGGAACACCAAGCCGATTTCAGTGCGCCGCCAATTTGCCAGTTGCCCTTCGTTCATCTGCTCGAGGCACTGATCGCCCATACGGATGCTGCCGCGATCAACCTTGTCGAGCCCGGCAATCAAGTGCAGCAAGGTGCTCTTGCCACTGCCGGATTCGCCCATCAGCGCCAGACTGCTGCCTTGCGCCAAGTGCAAGTCGACACCTTGCAACACCGCCAACGGACCTTGCGGGGTGGCGTAGCTCTTGAACACGCCGTGCACTTCAAGCATGGGAACGCTCGTTCAACAGAAGGTGAGATCAAGGATAGCGGACAGGATTGAACGCCCAAGTCTCCCCTTCGCGCAGGAGCTGGCGCAGCCTGCGATCTTTTGACGTTCCGATGGCCCCCGGAAAGATCGCAGCCTTCGGCAGCTCGTATGCACCGGTGTTCCCCCCCAACTCCTACGGAATGGCGGCGGCAACGGCCGATGGTGCCTGGTCAGGGATCACAATGGTCTTGAGATCGATATGACACCATGCAGGCTTCGCCCCCAGCCGTGCATTGAAGCGATAGTTGAAGGTGAAATCATCGTCGCTCGGCTGACTCAGCGGCTTGCCGTAGATCGGTTCGATCACCGCCAGGTCATAGCCCTTCAGCGGGCCGCGGCGCTGATGATCACTGTCCGATATTGGTACACCGTTTCTTGGATGCCGAACCAGCGTCTGGCGGATGTGGGCGCTGATGACTGGCCATTTCTTGACACTATCAGCACGCACTTAAAGCGCAAGAAATGCCATCTAACGTGCAAAAGCGTCAAAAAACAGATGACTCAAAAATGACACACCTACATCTTGTCAACCCTTGTAACTCAAGCTTTACGACCGTTTATCGTTTTCTTTACAGCGTCTGCAATGCCTCAACCACAGGCAGAGCCGCTGTCTGACGGCACTTGATGGCAGATCGCCTAACTCCTGACCATTTTTCAACATGAGGAACACGTCAGTTTGCTGACACGGTTTGTCCACGCTGGGCTATACCCCGACATAGTAGAAAGCTTCTTTCAGGGAGGATCTCCTGGGTGAGTGGCGTGCTAGTGAGATCACGGCTGGCGGCTCATATTCCGCATTGACCTCCAAGGGGGGGTGAATTCGATGAAGATGTATTTGAGCAAAGTTGGCAAAGACGCCTGGGTCGCGCTCCTTGCAGTCTGTTCTGTTGGCTTGGCGGCCTGCTCCTCGCCGGCTGAGAAGGCCAGCAAGTATTACGAGGAGGGTCTGGCGCTGATGGTTCAGGGCGACTTGCTCAAGGCTCTGGCACCAGGAGAGCTGCCAATGTGGTGCGAATCATCGAAGCTGCAGTACACCGCCGATGGATCATTCAACGCTGACAAATTAATTAATAATTATATCTTCATTGCCTTTTATTATTTAATAGATAAGCGTTTTGGATTCTCAATTTAATGAGGTCTAATGATGATATTCGAACCCAACAGTAGCCGCTCCATACTCCAGCGACGAAGCAGTACCAGTAACGCTATTCAGGCCGGTCTCGATTTTGTTGCTGTGATCGGTATTGCATGGTATTTGATCGATTATCATATCGGCGTTATAACGCAGGCTTATGTCATTATGCTCCTGTTGCTGCTTGGGGCGTTGGCCGTCGTGTACGACCATTATGCTATTTACCGAAGCAATGTTGGATTCACCGTCAAAGCATTTAAACTTTTGAAGGCGTGGCTTGCCGCTTTTGGTTTTCTCGTTGTCATGGCCTTTCTGACCAAACAAAGTGAACAGTACTCGCGCTTATTGGTTGCGCAGTTATTTATTATTGGATATTTCGCTCAGTTGCTTTTGCACCTGGCGACACTCGAAATGCAGAAGAAACGCTTGACCCACCCGAATCAATTGGAAGCCGCTCTTATTATTGGCTCGGGGGAGCTGGCCAGCTTCCTTCACCAGAAAATAAGCAATAATCCCTGGCTGGGTGAACGGGTGGTCGGTTGTGTGTTGATTGGGTCGCGTGATGTTCGAGGGAAGGAGGGCTCAGAAAGCACGCAACGTTTGTCGATACTGGGTAATATCTCCGACCTTGATAAGTTAATCGTGCGACATTCCATTCGTACCGTATATTTCGTTACACCGCTGGATGGCTCGGAGGTCATTAAGGATGTTTACTTAAAGCTGCTTGATAAGCACATTGCTATTAATTGGGTGCCTGACATTTTTTCACTGCGTTTGATCAATCACAGCGTTCGTGAAATTGCCGGTATTCCCGTGCTGACGTTGTCTGAAACTCCGCTGATGGGGATGCGTCTGTTTCTGAAGAATCTTGAGGACAAAGTCTTGGCTTTTCTCATCTTGCTTCTGGCGGCTCCATTGCTGGTGGCTATAGCGATTGCCATCAAGGTCGATAGCCCTGGACCGGTGTTCTTTCGACAGGAGCGCATGGGGTGGAGTGGAGTTTTTCGTATCTGGAAGTTCAGAAGCATGGTCGTCCATCAGCCCAAAGACGGCATCGTCAAGCAGGCAGAAAAGAATGATCCGCGCATGACCAGGGTTGGAGCCTTTATTCGGCGAACTAGCCTGGATGAACTACCACAGTTGTTCAACGTTTTGATGGGGGAAATGTCCCTGGTGGGGCCTCGCCCGCATGCCATTCAGCATGATGCGCAGTACTCGCCTGGCATCGCAGACTACTTTGCGCGTCACAATATCAAGCCTGGCATCACAGGCCTGGCTCAGGTGCGTGGCTTTCGCGGTGAAACGAGAGATATAGAGCAGATGATTCAGCGTGTTGAGTCTGACATTGAGTACATCAACAACTGGTCGCTCTGGCTCGATTTCGTCATTCTTCTGCGAACGCTGTTTGCCTTCACCGGCAAGCGAGCCTATTAGCCAGTCTGAAGGCAAGTTAAAAAGAGTGCCGAAAATGAAAGCGTATTTAGCGGTACCGATCCGAAAACTCATATCCCCCTCAATACGATTTGAGCTAAGGAAAACTGCAGCCTGGCTGCGAGACATACTTGGGCGAGCCTGTTTCTGGCGCTGGGAGATTGTCAGATTCAAACTGCGCAACGACAGTCCTTACGACATCCTCTATGTGGGAAGGAGAGCACAGCGGGAGATGGCCAAGGTTCTCCTGGGGGTGGAGTCTCCTGTGGCCGACAGCAAATCGGAATCGGATAAATCGAACCGTACGGTTCTGGTCAGTGAAATGCCAACTTTGGGCGCGTTGTATGTGCCTCACTTTCTGAGTGCTATCGTGCCGCTGGGTCGCTCCATTGACGATATCACGGCGGGGTACGATAGTAAGTTACGTCGAAACATACGCAAGAACCAGTCGCGCTACCGAATGAGGCAGGCGCTGACGGACGACGAAATTGAAAGAGCCGACAGGGAAATGCTTCAACCCTATGCCATCGCAAGGCATGGCACTGCCGCCTCGCACATTGCCACACATGAAGTTTTAAGGATAGCAAAGACTTTCGGCCGGCTCGATCTAATACTGTTGGAAGACGAAATTGTTGCATGCCAACTTGCGTGCGTAATTACCCGGGCCGGAAAGCGTTACTGGAGCATGATACGTGCCGGCTATCCTGAGGCAGTTTTTTCAGATGCCAAAAGGCTGAATGAAGTCAACTCGATCACTACATTCATGGAGCTTGAGTGGGCAATAAACAATGGCTTTGACTATTATGACATCGGTACTTGCCTGGCCCGTCCCGACGACGGACTTCTCGAATGGAAAAGAAGACGTGGCGGTGATATTGATACGCTGGGTAACCACGCTTATATGTTTGTCCGACTACCCAAGGTGGGTGCAGCCCAACTCCTTTGGCATACACCGTTATTTGCTGTCGAGGAAAAAAAACTGACACTTCATCTTGGCTTGCCGGACGGGCAAAACGATGAGGAAGTGGCGACTCGTTATATTAACATGGGGTTTGGCGGGCTATACAAAATTTATCTCTACTGTGCCAAGAGCCCAAGCGAATTTCTTCTCGACAGGTTACGTAGTCGTTATGCTCATTTGAAGTCCCCGCCCATTGTGGAGAGGATCATATCTACCTGAGCAGCGTTCTGATGTTAAAAAATGCAGTTCAGGCGCTTGCGCCATTTACTGTTTTTTTGTAAGGCGGATTAGAGTGAAGATGATATGTCGGAATTACGCGTGTTAACGAGCAGCCACCGGACAACATGGAACCTTGCTGCATATCGGCATATTGTAAGAGCGCGGATTATGCGAAAGCCGGCGGAGATCCCGCAAAGTGCAGCGGTGAAAAGCTGGACTATTGCGCCTGGCGAAACATCAATTTCTCCACCGGCTTTTTTCCTGCCCAATCAACTCGAACGTGTGACAGGATGGGAGGAAGAACGCTTTTTTCCTTACGAACACCCCCGTCGTACAATGGAAGGAATCGGCAGCGTTGATCATGGTCCAACACGGGGCCACCTGCTTAAAGATGTCTGGCTGATAGATGGAACACTCTACAAGGGCAACGCAAAATCCTGCTTATCTCCCAGATCTGGCTGGCTTCCAAAGATCTCCGTGGAAACCGAGATGGAGCGCGGGGCGATTTACTGCACAGCAGGTGGAAACCAATGGTTTGGCTCCTGGCTGATGGAAGACTGTGTCACTTACCCATTAGCATGCGACGAAGGAGTTCCGGTGACGACTGCGCCATCCACCGGGTCTCCTCTATTTCCCCAGGCTCCCGAATATGAGGACTGGCTTGGCATAACACCGGTTCGTTTGCGCAATGCGTTTTTTCATGAGCTCGTGATATTCGATGATCTAAGTCAAAATCGAAATAGGCATTTACGCTTTCGCGCGATGGGTGAAAAACTACTGTCACACGTAAGGTACAGCTCTCACCCCGGAGTATTCATTCTGCGAGGCGGCAACGGTGAATTGCGACTGTTACACAATGAAATGGAACTCGCTGAACGTCTGCATAACCGCAGAGGTTTTCGCATTATCGACCCTTCGAAAACCGATGTTCCAACCATCGTAGCGACCTGCGCTGGAGCAAAAACCGTGGTGGGGGTCGAGGGGAGTCATCTCGTACATGGTGTCAATGTACTTCAGCCTGGTGGCTCACTGCTGGCTCTGCAGCCCCCGAATCGCTTCATCTGTTATTACAAGTACCTAACGGATCGCGATCATCAGAATTTTGGCTTTGTGGTTGGAACGCCAGAGGGCGATGGCTTTACAATCGACCCCGATGAGGTTGAGCGCACTCTAGACCTATTCCCTTCATGAAGACTTGATCTGAACCACGCTCCCCGTCTCAAGGTCCAGCCCCCATTCCGAGTGATCAAACGCCAATTTGGGTATCAGCAACGCGCCTTGGGTCAAATAGAGTCCGCTTGATTGACGACTGACGTGTTTGTTGTGACGTTATCTTGACGAAATTACACTGACTTTCTATTTATATTTATTGTGGCGACGTACGATTGACGTAGCAGCCATGTGCCTACTATGCTCAATTTTAGTAGATAAAGATTCCTTCGTCCGACAAAAGAATACTCCTCTGCTCAGGGAGGCGATGTTATGCACCCGACACTTTTTATTAATTCCGTTTTGTTATTAATGCTCCTGAATGCTGCGACTGTTTCTAGTGCTCAGGCGGCCAGTTTGGTCTATAAATCTAGTTGCATGAGCAACTCTGGCGAGGACTTAGGGCCTCAATCAGGCATGCTGATCGAAGAGCACGCGGGTGGCGCGCGGTTTATTTTCAGAAACAGCATTGACGTGCCTTTGTCTCTTCCAGGTGGCAACGCCATTGGCTTTCACACCGACCTCTCCGGTAATTCTGACACGCAGAGCATTGCTACTCAGGGCGTGCTTAACAATAGGGTCAACACTCTCGGCGAGTGGTTCAGCTTCCTTGGGCCGTGCGCCAATACTTCTTCATTCAACAGTTTAATTGCGGCGCTTGCCAATGGTCAGTTCAGGGTTGGTCGGCATGTCCAGGGTATAGGTCTGGCTGGGACAGCCAATTCTTATATCAATCAACGGAGTGCGGTACCGCTTCCTGCGGCAGCATGGTTATTTTCTTCCGCCTTGTTTGGATTTATCGTGTTTGCCAACCGACGGAAGGTGTAGGTAGTGCTTTCGTACAATGCCTCCCCATGCCCGGATCGCTGTCATCTGCTTCATGGGAAACTCGTGCAACGGGATCGGCGTATTTCACCAGAAACGGTAAGTCTTTTTCAGGGGTTCCTTAATGTAGGCGCCTCTCTGCAGATCAGCGTGCGCAACAAGAACAGTGGATTACCAACCACATAGCGACTGAATAACCGCTTTGGCTCAATCATCAGCCTGAATACCCACTCACAACCGAGACGACGCACCCATTGCGGAGCCCGAACAACCTTGCCACCGAGAAAATCCAGGATCGCCCCGCCGCACACTATCAGGCATGGCACGCCGCTGGCAGCCAGCCTGGCAGCAACGGCTTCTTGCCTGGGCATGCCCATGCCCAGCACAACCAATTCTGGCTGCAGTTGCCGGGCAAGGTCGATGTAGGCATCCACCTCAGCAAAACCATGGTGAGCAGAAACTACATTGACCGCAAATACCGCTTCGCTACGCTGTACCGCATTCGCTAGAAAGGGCTCTGCAGTGCCCCAAAAAGCCACCCGACGGCCCTTGAACGCGGCCAGTAATTTGGGGATAAAATCCGTGCCATTCATATTTAGCCCCGGCACCAAGCCGAGTCGGCGAAACAGGATAGCCATGCCGGAGCCATCTCGTAGTAACACGTCAGCAGCGGACAGCGCGTTATAGTAATCGGTGTTGCCCGCCACCAGGTTCATGGCAAAGGCATTGACGAATCCAAGTACTGTCGCCGCCTCAGGCTTGGATAAAGCATCAATCAATCCTTGCTCATCATCGAGATCACTGACCACCCTGAGTTTCTGGATAATCGTTTGCCAGTTGTGCTGCCAAGCAAAAGCGCACATTAATTGTCATCTCGCTTCGAACGCACCCACTCAACTTGGCGCTTAAGCAAAAAGCCTAGATACAGGGGTATTTTTTTCACCACGTAGAACGGCGCATACAACAAGGCTGAAAAAGATATGATCTCGCGCCCAAATTGGCTCCATGCCAGCAAAATAGTCACATTCAATAGTGCCACCCCGGCAGAAGCGATTAATGCTGGAGCCAAAGCTCCATACAGCATAAACACCAACCATGACAGACTAAAAACAGCCCCCAGCACTAACGTCAACAAGGCCAACGGAGGGACCAATAAATCCAGCGTCATTGCCAGGAGGTTCCAGTTACGCCGGCTGATCGACTCTACAAACAACTTTGGCGCATCACCAAGGATTACCCCGAGATGACCATGCTCCCAGCGCGTACGCTGGATACTTAAGCCTTCATCACTGCGCGGAAAATAGCTGGTCACCAGGGCATCGGGGCAAAACAGAGGTGGCTTGCCACTGCGGCAGAAATCGAAGCCCATCTTCAAATCTTCGACGATGTGGCTACTGGCTAAATCAATCAAAGCCAGATCCCGCCAGACGAAAGCCATTCCCGCACCCATTAACTGACAGGGCAAACCAAGCCAAGCCCAACCTTGCGGCCGCACCAGATTCTTCACACGCCAGGCAAACTCGACAAACCGCACTTTTAGCCCGGAACCTGCTGGAGCACGCATTAAATAAAGTGCCTGCGTTGGCCGCCCAGAGTCGATGCAACACATTGCCAAACGCTCAATAGAGCCCTCACCCACCTGGCAATCGGCATCGACAACGATCATGACGTCCGGCGCATCGCTCGCTAAATGACGCACCCCAAAGTCCAGCGCATACCCCTTGCCACACTGCTGATCATTGCTGCGCTCCACCACCTCGGCTCCCGCCGTGCGGGCCAACGCGGCCGTGTCGTCAGAACAGTTGTCCGCCACCACCAATAAGCGATCGCCCTCTAGCAACTGCGGCCGAATGGTATTTAACGTCGCGACGATCATCGAGGATTCGTTGTATGCCGGTACCAACACCGCCACCCGCAGCCGCGATCTTTGCGCCGACGAGCGCAACCGCACAGGCAGGCAGGCCAACAGCACCTGCAAAAACAGCACCAACACCGGCAGGACCATGAGCACCAGCAGTGTGCTGAACAGCCAATCAAGTAAGGTGATCATGCTTGCGCCCTAAACAAATTAGCCAACTTGACCGCTTCGGTATCGATATCGTGTCGCTCCAGCACTCTCTGATAAGCCGCCTCGCCCATCCGCTGCAACACCTCGACGGGTTGCGCCAGGCAGTCCGCCAGCACCGCCACCAACTCATCCACAGCTCCAGCGGGAAACAACCAACCGTTCTCACCTTGGCGCACTAACTCGGGAATGCCCGCCACATAGGTCGTCAGTACTGGCCGGCGCAAGGCCATGGCCTCCATGATTACCACCGGCAAGCCCTCGGCGAAGCTCGGCAACACCAAGGCCCGCGCCGCAAGAATTTCCGCCCGCACCTGCTCACTGCTAATCCAGCCAGTGATTCGCACCTGCGCTTGCAAGCCATGCAGTGCAATCAGGGCTTCGATTTGCGCACGTATTTCCCCATCGCCGGCCAGTACTATCTCGAACACCACGTCTTGCGCTGCCAGGATACGGGCGGCCTCAAGCAACAACAGTTGGCCCTTTTGCTCACACAAGCGACCCACGCAGACCAACCGCGGTACGGACGGCACGGCAACTGCAGGTACATCGTGAAACGCACGCTCCAGACCACAATGCACCACCTTTACTCTTGCCCAGTGCGCATGAGCTACCCAGCGAAACAGCTGGCTGCGCCCATAAGAGCTGATAGCCGCGACAAAAGCCGCGCGCCGGACTTTCTCGCCCAAATGAATAAACTGCGGTTTGTCGAACTCTTCCGGGCCGTGCACCGTAAAACTGTACGCTGGCCCGCCGAGAGCATTGGCCAGCATCGCCACCTCGGTTGAGTTAGTGCCGAAATGCGCATGCACATGCTCGGCGCCGAACGCCTGCAACCAAAACAGCAGGCGGCATGCCTCGGACAAATAGACCAAATGATACGGCCAGGGCCGATCGGCATGCCGGCCCATACGTAGCGCCAGCCACAACGCCGAAAAAAAGCGTCGCGGCTGGGCGCGCAGTACCTGCAGCACAGGCACTAACAGCTCTTTGACTCCGCCCTGCAGCACATAGGAAGTTTTACTGCGCTCGGACACGTCCTCGGCATCCACCAACTCGGCATCCCAACCACGCAGAGCAATGCGCTGCACCACAAAGCCCTGGCGCTCTAACGCCAAAATCTCGCGACGAATGAAGCTATGGCTGACCTTGGGGTATTGATTGATCAAATAAGCGATACGCATAGGAACCAGCTTAGATGTCGTAGCAGTGAACTATTACTACAGGTACTTTTACAGTAGTACAATTATCAAGAACGTCAACAAGCATCACGGCGTTTATTCCGATCCTTGCATTTTCTCCGAGCAATACTCCACCTGGAATTTTTGCTCCGGTACCTTATATACACTTAGAGACCAATAATTAAAACAGTGTCGCCCACTAACTGACTAAGAGCAACCGCTGCAATTTCATCAGACCCCACAGTAAAATATCGACCTAATGAGCGCTTGCGTTAGTTACATAGCCGCCTACCAACACACTATCTATCCTTGTAAAAATATCATCTAGAAGTTCATAACGCCTGCGGTACATGGCACGTTTTTTTGAAGGAATACAATCAAGTGCTTTTTTGGACAACACCATGGGAATTTCAAAAAAGTCTTCGCGCTCTGACGGAATCGCTCCATGCTCCAACCATATGACATCATAATTAGCCGCCAGGTCTTGAGCTTTTTCAGCGCCAAAATACGGATGACGATGATGACGATATCCATCCCCTATCGCATAAATCTTTTCAACACCAACACTGCTTGCAATATACTTAATGGCTTCGATCAGAAGACTTCTTGGGCGAAGGCCTTCAAAATCTTTTGTCAGTGTTCTATAAATTTCCAAAGACCTGTCACTCTCTACGCCTTTGTGTATCCCTTGAACGGCACCGATAAAAACACATAACTCAACTTCCGTGCGACACAAGGTGAACGCTATTGATGCAATACGCAAATCACCCTGAAACAAATTCAGCACCAACTCCCCTTCACGCATAAACCATACCGGACGATCCAGAACCAAGGAACAACCCACAGAGCACTCCGACAAGTCACTCAACATCAAGCGGTCATTTCGTCCCAGAAGCAATAGCTGCGGACAGCGTTTTGTGACGACTTCGTAATGCGAGGCCAACACACTAAGTCTCTCCTGAGATCTCCAGCAACTACTGATGTACGGCCAATGAACAACACCCACACAATCACCTCCCAACTTCTCAAAACCGGCCTTGCCCAGGGCATTCGACATACGCCACAAAAACAACTTTAGCTCGGACCAGTTTTTTCCAACTAAAATCAGTAATACAAGCTTATTTTTCAATGCCCTGAAGGAATACCCTGCATGTAAAGAAAACACGCTTTTTAGTATCAGCCAATCATTCATAGCCGTCTCACTTGTATTCGATCAACGCCGTCTTGCCGGCACCCAATCTGTGCAACAGAAACTTGACTTGCCCGAGCATCTCGGGAAATTTGCTCAGCACCAGAAAGAAGGCCTGCAGCCAGTTTTCGCGCGCTGATCTATCGCCCCGGCGAGCCAAGCGCACCACCTGCAGTGGATAGACCAGCAGCAGAAGCAGCCCAAACCATCCCAGCATCAAACTCGCGATCATAGTCGCCAGCGGGACACCCAAGCCCCAAAGCCAGGCCCGGCGCGACTCACGCTGCCAATGTTGCTCCGGTGCGGCCCCATGCAAAAATGCGCCCTCGGCAAAGGCATAGCCACCACGCAGGGTACGCCGCCACCATTGGCCGAAGCGGGTCATGGCCGCATCGTGCAAGGTCATTTCGTCAGCCAGGCGCCAGACCTTCCATCCATTCGCACGCAGACGTACACACAGCTCAGGCTCTTCCCCGGCAATAAGATCCGCTCGAAAACCAGACACTGCGGCGAAGGCGTCAGCCCGTATCAGCGCATCGCCACCACACGCCTTGGCCTCACCTATCGGGGTATCCCATTCAAGATCACACAATAAGTTGTAAATCGAACGCTGTGGAAAACGTTCACGGCGCCGTCCACAGACCACCGCAACCTCAGGCTGAGCATCAAGAAAGGCCTGCGCCCGGGGCAGCCAGCCACCGACAACCTCGCAATCACCATCGACAAACTGCACATAACGCATCGCCGGCAATAAACGTTGCACGCAGGCGAATCCTTCATTGCGCGCGCGCGCAGCCGTAAAGGGAATCGACATATCCAACTCAACCACCTCGACCCCAAGCCGCCGTGCCATCTGGACTGAACCATCCGTTGATCCAGAGTCGACATAAATAACCTTCTGCGCCGCACCGCCCAGCGAAGCCAGGCAACGCTCAAGCCGTAGGCCTTCATTGCGACCGATAACAACGACACCGATACCAGTAGCCATTGAGTTCACTCAGCGATGTAAAACTGCTCGATATCGTCCACCGGAGGGCTCATAAGCATTCCCTTGCTTCTGCGCGCTGCCTTTTCTTGATAGTTGCAGGCACGCCCACTGCCACCGAGTCGTCCGGTACATCTGTCAGCACCACGGCATTGGCACCAATCACGACGTTGTTACCAATGCGGATATTGCCCAGCACCTTGGCCCCGGCACCGATATCAACGTTGTTACCCATCACCGGGGCAATCGGCTCATCCACATTCTTGAGCCCCACGACCACGCCATTGCGGATACGGCAATCATCGCCGAACTGAGCATATCCACTGATCACGATTCCGCCGAAATGATCGATGACGAAGTTGCGCCCGATCACCACCTCACACGGCAGTTCGACACCCGTCACGATCTGCACCAATTTGAAGAGCACTTTGTATATAAAGGAGAACAACTTTCGCAAGAATGCCGGGCGCACTCCGTAGCGCCAGCGCCCAAAGCGATAAACCAGCATCACCCAGAACCCCTGAGCTGCCCAATCACCAGCGTATGCACGCAAGTCCGCACGTATATTTTCGAACATAAGTTGACCTACCGTGTTGGTCGGCTAGCAAATTGGGTATCGCGCAGCAACGCCCAAGTATCACGAGCATGCTGCCAACACGCCCCTATGGCGGCTCGGCCGCGGCCTTTCAATAGAGCCTTGAGCGCCAGAATCAGGTCCCCCAGGCTCACCAGCAACATATGTGAGGCCAAACCCGGTAGACCGTGGTGCTTGCGAAAGTACAAAAGCTCGCTTTCGATTTGTAACCTGGGTATCTGTCGACTGACCACATTGAGTTTGACAACCGATTTGGCACTTTCACCGCCGATATGCACCACCGTGGTATGCGGGTAATAAACCACCTTCCAGCCGGCCTGTTTAACGCGTTTGCAGTGATCGACCTCCTCGTAGTAAAGAAAGTAGCGCGGGTCGAACAAGCCAACCTGATCGATGACTTCACGGCGGATCAAGTAATAGCAGCCGGGCACCCAGTCGCACTCCCGGACCGAGGCATGATCCCAGTCCATGTCGTCGACCCTCTTCACCACAGGGAAAAAGCGTTCAAGCCCTGTACGCGAGAGGAAGACATTCAACGGCGTCGGAAAATAGCGACAGGAGGGCTGCAAATCACCCTCTCGCCCAACCAACCGAACGCCGAGGACTCCGCAATCAGGGTGAGCCTCCATGTAATCGAGGGTCTTGCTCAGGGTATCAGCAGCAACGAAGGCATCGGTATTGAGGAGCAACGCGTAGTTGCCCTGCAGGTGCTCAACCAATTGATTGTTGGCACGACCAAAGCCAACATTATTTTCATTGGCCAGCAGCAATGCCTCTGGACAAATAGTTGCCAGGCACTCCAGTGAATTATCGGCAGAGGCATTATCCACCACTAAATAGCGCGTTCGATCTGCACTATTTGACTCGCGCAACGCATTAAACATGGGCTGCAGCAGCGTCGCTGTATTGTAGTTAACCACTAACACATCAAGAGGGACACTACTCATTAGATCGCCCCCCAAGAAACGGCTGAACTCTCATCGTCGGATTACAAAACCTTTTATAAATCGACATCATTCAAGCCCCGTTTAAAACAATCGTTCCTAAGAAAAACTCCTCACACACGCGTCATTAAGTGCCGCTTCAAATAATTTTGCAGAGTTCTCCCAAGAACTTGAAGCCACCGTTTGACATGCCATTTCTGAAACCGCACGCCACCCCTGCTCGTCTAAAGTCAATAGCCATTCAACACCATGAGCCAAGGCAACAGTATCATCAATATCGGCCAGTACGCCGTTTTTGAAACAAGCTATTGCCTCTAACGGCCAGCCCGTACGCGTTGAAACTACCGGAGTCCTACACGCCATCGCTTCCATCGCCGTCAGATTAAAGCCTTCTTCACTCCGGCTTGCTGCGAGCCAGACATCACATTGTGCATATAAATCACGAATACGATGTTGATCGGGAGAAAGATGAAACTCAAGACTCTTTGGAAGTTTAAAAAGACCACTCGGAGGAGCACTTCCAAAGGCTATAACTCTAAGTTTTGAAAATTTTTTCTCGAGCAAAGAAACTACCTGGAGCGCAACATCAACCCCCTTAAATGGCGCTTCATGATACAAAAAACCGATTGTTGGGCAACGCTGTTTTCCCCTCGGCGCGGAAAAAAATTGCTGATGATCGACACTATTCCCAACCAGGCTAACATCAGAGTCGCCATACTCCCTGCTCATGACATCAGCCAACCACTTCGAAATGGTTATCTTATGCAAAGGCATCTTATAGGTCGCCACCACCCTATCCACCGGGCAATAAGGAAACACTTCATGCCCCTGCACAAAATATACTTTTACACCCTTGGCCTGACCTAGAGAGTTCACCCACTCAGCCGTTTCCCACCACGTTGCAATTACAACATCCGCATCTGGAACATCCGAATCCACAATAGGCCTGTATTTTTCTATCACCCGGTGATCAAGACCAAGACCGTCTAAATGAGATGGACTTCTTTCGCTTATCGGCAACCCCTCACCCGTGATGAAATTCTTCATCTTCTTATCCAGCGGAACAGGAGGTGCAGGCGGGGAAACGAGCGTTACATCATGACCCATTTCAAACAATGCCTTAGCGTAAATTGCAACGACGCGAATTCCACCCGACATGTTCACCACCGGCAACACAAAAGTCACTTTCATTAGATCACCTCCAAAACCGCTGAAAGCCTATTCAAACTCAATGCACTTCCAGCCAAGCAATTTCCATCAATCAACACATCGTGACGGTCTGTCACAGCATTGGAAACAGCAAGAGACATCGATCGAATCAAAGCCATTTAGCAACACCCAACACTAACTCTCCACACACAGCCCCCACCGCCAGCATTGGCAGCACCACCAGTTCACGCTTGAGATCGAACAGCCCCACCTGACGATTGACATAAACAATCAGGACAAGCGTAGGGAACGTATGCAGGGCAACACCCCAAATCGCATACTTTACCCCGCCAATCGCCAGCAGCAGCGGCAGTAGCACCCATAACGAGACAATGCGAATAATGTTATCCATGGCCTGGTACTTTGTGAGTCCCAAGGCAAGCCAAACTTGATGCGCCACCGTGTAGCGCAATGTGAAAAAGGAAAGTGAAAGAATGGCCATCATGGTGCCGGCAGCGGCATAACGCTCATCGTATAACCCACCCACGATCAGCGGGCTGACGGTCAAGAACAGTCCACAGACAAACAGCAAAGCAAGATCGAAAATCAATCTGAAGCGGTAATACAAAACGCGCAGCCGCGCGGTGTCATTACTTCTTGAGGCTTCACTGAAGGCCGGCAGGGCCACGGCCCCGGCCAACCTGAGCACGGCGGTTTGAAGAGTGCCCAAAATCAGCACCGCAATGGAGTAGACGCCCAGTTCAGTGGCCGACATGCTGCCGCCGAACCAGATGCGATCACCATACATGGCCAATACTCCCACTGCCGAAGACAACAGTATCCAACGGCCGAAGACGACTAACTCTTCAAGCGCAGA
The DNA here is from genome assembly GCF_056396945.1 of Pseudomonas sp. 05N432. Lineage (NCBI taxonomy): Bacteria > Pseudomonadati > Pseudomonadota > Gammaproteobacteria > Pseudomonadales > Pseudomonadaceae > Pseudomonas > Pseudomonas sp. 05N432. The sequence continues at coordinate 110,916 of NZ_JBFTMM010000010.1, forward strand.
GCGGTCCCACTGTAGACGGTTAGGCGGGCCCTGAAACCATAGATGACCAATAACGGTGCCGACCATGGCCGAGACCAGGCCTGCAATCACCAACGACCAGACAGACCTGGTGAAGTAACCGATGCCCAGCATCACCAGCAGGCCCGCAAGCTGGGACGCAAAGTCGAGGAGCACCACTTTCTTTTGCTGGAAATCGCGAACGGCCAAGTCGAGTTTCGTCGACTGGAACCCAAAGATGATCGCGGTAAAACCGGTAAAGGCCAACACCAGCGGCAACTCCGGTGCGGCATAGGTGGAATTGGCCGGCCACAGATTGATGACTTGCGCAAACCAGGTGAAGCCCGCGATTAGCAGTGTCGAAGCAAAAAGGACAACGCCACGCAGGATCTGCACTGTCCAGGCGGTATTGAGAAACACTGGATCGTCGCCACGCGGGCTCTGGATAATGTTCTGGCGCAAACCGACATCGGAAAGCAAGTGCAGAACCACCGAAACGGTGGTGGCGATGATCATTACGCCGAAAATTTCCGGCATCAGCAGACGCGCCATTACCAGGTTGCCGCCCAAGCGAATTGCTTGAGAGGCAACAAGCGCACCCAGATTCCATGCCCCAGCAGATATCGCTCGCCTGCGAAGGCTCAACGATGGCGATAAATCAATTGGAGGCATGACATCAACCCCAAACTCAAATGGTACGCACGTTACTATAGCTACAATTGGTCATCTCACTAGCCGATGCTCACCCATCCATGAGTTCAAGAATCCATGCCTGAGCACTTTCGCGCGCTGATCGTCATTCTGGTTTTAGCTGGCGTCGTTTTTGCCCTGGCGCGTCGACCAGCAGAAGACCTGATCCCACACCACGACTTCACTCGTCGCCGCAATCTGTGGTTCGCATTGACGCTACTGGCCTTTGTCTCGCACAGTTTCTGGGTGTACGCGGGCATTGCCGCTATCATTTTGACCGTCGCACGACAACGCGAACGCAATCCTCTGGCACTGTTTTTCCTTCTGCTGTTTCTCATCCCGCCGGCCCCGGCACAGATTCCCGGCTTCGGCCTGATCAACTATTTTTTTGCACTTAACCATATTCGTCTGCTCGCATTGTGTCTGTTGTTGCCAGCTTTTTTCAGGATACGCAGGCAAGCAAGCACACTGAGCTTCGGACGCACCTGGCCTGACAAACTGCTAGCGGCCTACCTCTTGCTGACGAGCCTGCTTTACCTGCGTGACACCACGCTGACCGACACCTTGCGCCAGACGCTCTACCTGTTCACAGACGTTTTTTTGCCTTACTACGTTGCCAGCAGGGCACTGAAGGAACTCAGCGACTTCAAGGATGCTCTGTTGGGATTTGTACTCGCCGCCATGGTGCTGGCGCTTATTGGTCTCGTCGAATTTGCCCGCCATTGGCTGCTGTACAACGCGCTGATTGTCGCCCTGGACATGCACTGGGGAATGTCCAGCTACCTGGATCGTGGTGACTCATTACGCGCCAGCGCCACCACCGGCCAGGCAATCGCACTGGGTTACGTCATTAGCGTGGCCATCGGCTTTTACCTGTTCTTGCACGAGAGCGTACGCAGCCGATTGCAGCAATGCCTCGGCGCGCTCTTGCTGGCTGGCGGTCTGTTTGCACCGCTGTCGCGTGGCCCCTGGATCGGTACGGCCGTCATGATCACCGTGTTCATCGCCACCGGCCGTAAAGCTGTCAAACGCCTGATGCTTCTGGCAATCGCCGGGGTGCTCGCCCTTCCCCTGCTGGCCATCGTGCCTGGCGGGCAAAAATTCCTCGATCTACTACCGTTCATCGGTACGGTAGACGTAGAGAACATCACGTACCGGCAGCGCTTGATTGATAACTCAGTGATCGTCATCCAGCGCAACCCTTGGCTGGGCTCTTTCGATTACCGCAACACTCCTGAGATGCAGTCCATGATTCAGGGCGAGGGCATCATCGATATTGTGAATACCTATATCGCCCTGGCGCTGGACATCGGCCTGATCGGATTGACGCTATTCGTGGTTTTTTTCGCCACTGTGCTGCTCAGCATCCGCAGAGCAATGCGTTCGGTCCCCTACAAAGACGATGAGGCGCGCCGACTCGGACGTGCGCTGCTGGCGGTACTGGCCGGGATACTGGTGACCATCTTTACCGTTAGCAGTATCACGGTGATCCCCGTGGTGTATTGGTCGGTGGCCGGACTGGGTGTGGCCTATGCTCAGATGGTGCGCAGGCTCAAGCGCACTGAGACTGCAAGCATTGCGAGCGCCAACCTTCAACCCTGGTAACGCTCATGGCCTCTTTTGTTCACCGCGCCCATATGCTGCTAGTGGTTCTCCTTGCTGTTTGGCCGTTTAGCACCTGGGCGTCGGACTGGGTCTCCAGCGTGGATGAGCGCAGCGGTCTGCCAATGCTGGCGCGCGGTGGCAACCCTGTAGTTTCTTCTTCATTCGCCTTCTGGGGGAGCAACTGGGAATGGACGGATTTGCCGACCGCATTCAAAGTGAACTCCCCTTATAGCTACTCCCTTGCAGGCAAGAACAAAAAGCTGGATTTCGACGTGACTGCGCAGATTCAGAAGGAAGACGAGCAGAAGTTGACCTTGAACATTGCCCTGGATGCACACAGCATGATGCCGGACGTGATGGGCGGGGGCATCGTCTTCAAGTTCGATCCTGCCCTTTACGATGGAGAAATGGGTGAGCCGGCTTTGCTACCCGACAACCGCGGCTGGTCCTGGGGGAATACACAAAGCCGACGCATCGAGATGCGTTTTGAGCCTGCACTGGCAAGTGTGTACTTTGAACCCGGTGATAAATCTCAGGTGCGTGCTTTTTTTTACAAGAACACGATCAAACCCGGCCGCCAAAATTTCAAAGCCACCTTGAGCCTATCTGGCGATGTGGTACTCGGTCCGACCACAACCGAGCGTTTCGGGCTGGCGGATACAAGGAGCTGGCCGAGTGACACGCTCGACTGGAAAACCTCGCCGGTCGATCTGTCCTTTCTGAACGCTCACGAAAAACCTGCAGGCAAGCGTGGCTTCGTCAAAGTATCCGGCGAGCAACTGTTATTTGCAGACAACACCCCAGCGCGCTTCTGGGGCACTAACCTGACGGCCTATGCGCTGTTTCGTACGCCAGACGATGCAATCAAGCTGCAGGCCAAACGTCTGTCGGCACTCGGCTTCAATCTCGTACGACTGCACCACCATGACTCCCCATGGGTCAGCCCAAACATCTTTCGCGACAGCAACCTCACGCATGACACTCAGCAACTAAGCCCGGACTCACTGAAAAAAATCGACTGGTGGATCAAGTGCCTCAAAGACGAGGGCATTTATGTATGGCTCGATATGCACGTCGAGCGAGCCTTGACTGCAAACGACAACATCTATGGCTTCGATGAAATGCCAAAGAATGGCCAGAACAACGCCGATCTGAAGGGCTATGCCTATGTAAACATCACCATTCAGCGGGCAATGAAGCGCTTTGCTCAGGCCTATTTGACCCATGTAAACACCTACACCGGACTCGCCTACAAAGACGATCCGGCGATCGCCGCCGTACTGATTACCAACGAAAACGATGTCACCCAGCACTTTGGCAACGCCCTGTTACCAGACAAACGAGTGCCAAAGCACAACAAGATCTACATGGCCGAGGCCGAGGCCTTTGCGCACCAGCACAATCTATCTGCAAGCCAGACCTGGCGCTCCTGGGAGCCTGGCCCCGCCAAGCTGTTCCTCAACGATTTGGAGCGACGTTTCAACGTAGACATGATTCAGCACCTACGTGAATCAGGAGTGAAGGTACCCATCGTCACGACCAGTAGCTGGGGCGGCGACAGCCTGAGCTCCCTACCGGCCCTTACCGCCGGCGACCTGATCGACGTCCATAGCTACGGTGGCCCCGGGCAGCTAGAGAAAAACCCGCTCACCAGCGACGGTTTGCTGAACTGGATTGCCGCCGGCCAAGTCATAGGCAAACCTCTGACCGTCACCGAGTGGAACACTGAACCTTTCCCGACACCTGACCGCCACACGCTGCCACTCTATATGGCCGGCACCGCCAGCCACCAAGGCTGGGATGCGCTGATGCAATATGCCTACAGCCAGGAGCCGCTAACCGGCGAATGGATAACTGCCGACAACTGGCACGCCTATAACGACCCTGCAATGCTGGCCACCCTGCCCGCCGCCGCCTTGCTTTATCGCCGTGCAGACGTTCGCGAAGCAACAACGACCTATGTCTTCGCGCCGACGCCCAGCACCCTGTTCAACCAACGCATCACACCCGCCAACGCGGCTCTACTGCGCACAGCCATGGAGAAAGGCAAGCTGGAAATCGCCATGCCACAGACGCCGCAATTGCCCTGGTTGCAGCAGAGTGCTATCCCCAGCAATGCACAGGTGTTTCATGACCCCAACCAGTCGCTGCTGGACGCCAATGCCAGCGAGTCGACGACAGACACTGGCGAGTTAAAGCGCAACTGGAAACAAGGCATCTACACCATCAATACGCCCCGCACCCAAGCAGCAACCGGCTGGATCGGCGGCGAGTCGATCAGCCTTGGCAATATCCAGGTTCAAGTGAAGACCGCTAATGCCAGTGTGGTGGTGCAAAGCCTGGACGACGCGCCTGTCGGCCGATCGCAGGATTTACTGATTTCGCTGGGTACCCGTGCCATCCCCAAAGACGACAGCAAAACACCTTTTTATGTCGAGCCCCTCGAAGGCACCCTGACAATCCAGGCGCCGCAAGGCTTGACACTGTTCACCCACGGCATCCCTGGACAAATGAACAAGCTACCCGCCACCTACGTTGATGGACGCTATACGATCAAGTTCGACGGCTTGCAGGCGTCGAACTGGTTGTTTTTGAAAAAAGCCGTCGCGCAAGCCACAACCTCAGGCAACGCACAGCCAGGCCCTGTCAATACAGCATCATCCAGCGCGCTGGCAACTCATTAGCTAACCTGTCTTTTAACGTAATGATCAGGCGGATCGAACTGGCGTTCCAATCTGTGCTTGCACAGCAACAGTTTCCAGGAGATCAGGATGAAATTTTTGGTTGTTGGTGGCGCAGGCTATATCGGCTCGCATATGGTCAAGCAACTACTGCGTGCAGGTCACGAACCGGTGGTGGCAGACAACTTTTCAACAGGCCATCGCGGCGCATTGATGGGCGGGAGATTGGTCGAACTGGACATCGCCGACGCACAAGCCCTGAACGTCTTGTTTGCGGGACAGCACTTTGATGCCGTGTTCCACTTCGCCTCATTTACACAGGTGGGCGAATCCGTCACTGAACCTGCCAAGTATTACCAAAACAACCTGGCTGGAACCCTGACGCTGCTACAAGCCGTGGTTCGTGCCGGGGTTAAAAACTTCATTTTTTCCTCGACCGCAGCCATCTATGGCGACCCGGTGTATGTACCTATCGACGAAGAGCATCCCAAGGCCGCGATCAACCCTTATGGTCGCAGCAAGTGGATGGTGGAGCAGATGCTTGAAGATTTCGACCGTGCATACGGGCTCAAATCGGTCTGCCTGCGCTACTTCAACGCCGCCGGAGCAGACCCTGAAGGACAGTTAGGTGAACGCCGTGAACCGGAAACCCACCTGCTGCCACTGATACTGCAAGCGGCCTCCGGTCGGCGCACAACCATCACCGTCTATGGCCGTGACTACGACACACCTGACGGCACTTGCATTCGCGACTACATCCACGTTGTCGACCTCGTTGCAGCTCATGCACTTGCCGTGAATTATTTACTGGCAGGTGGTGCAAGCACGGCTTTGAACCTCGGAAACGGTCAAGGTTTCTCAGTACAACAAGTCATAGACACTGCACGCGCCGTGACCGGCCAGGATATCTGCGTGAGCGAAGCGCCACGCCGCGCCGGCGATCCACCACGCCTTGTGGCCGACCCCCGCATGGCCAACACATTACTTGGCTGGCAACCGCAATTTGCCTCACTTGAGCAGATAGTGGCGCACGCCTGGAGCTGGGAGCAGAAGTACCCTTGGCACTGAAAGTCGGCGCTGTTGCATAACGCCGAACACCTGAGGGTGACGCTCTAGTAGTAAGAGCGGCTTGGGCGCTCGGCTTTGTTTAGTACCGTGCCAATCAGATTGGCTGTCCCCAGATGATAAAGGCTTTCCTCGATCTCTTTCCTGCTGTTCATGCCGTTGGCGACCACCAGCAGGACGCAGTCGAATTTAGGCAAGACGGTAATAACATCGTCCGAACTCAATAACGGCGGCAAGTCGAAAATCACGATACGCGAGTCGTAGCGCTCGCGCAGATCAGTAATCAAATCGCTCACTGTAGGCGATGACAGCACCTCGGTGGAGAGAGGGATCGGCTTTCGCGTCGGCAGGACTACAAAGCGCGGCAAGGTCGGGTTGACCAGAACCTCTTGCAGTTCCGCTTCATCGTCCAGCAATTCATTGAGCGATTTCTCCATCGGCAGACCCAGGCAGGCACCCACCATCGGACGACGCAAGTCGAAATCCACCAGTAGCGCCGTCTTGGTGGTGTGATGGGCGATACTCATTGCCAGGTTGATAGCCAATACAGTCTTGCCTGCCTCCGGAGTTGGCGAGGTGATAGCAAGCGTGCGCCAGCCATTTTCTTCCATGACTTTCAGAACTTGCGTACGCAGCAGATCGAAAGCCCCCCCCATATTCGAATTCTTGTTGTACGCCACAATGCGATTGCGCTCGAGATGATCTGGCCGCAGCGGTACAACTTTGGTTTGCACATAACTCAGCGCATTCAGACTTGCAGACTGCCCGGTCACTGTCATGGCTTTTGGCATTGTCACGAGACTTGACGAAGGCTGTTGCTCGGAATTCTCGGTATCGGGCTTGATGATTTCCATGGCTATATTCCTTATGCAAACCGGCCCAGAGTTTTAAACATCAAAAGGTCCAGAGGCATGTAGAAGAAATGCAAGAGCACCAGAAAGAGCACGATGAGCACGACTCCACTGACGATCAATCGCGTTCGCCACTGCTTACGGCGTGCCAGTTCCGCTCTGGTGTATATGTAGGGAATCGCAACCAAGATGCGTCTACCCAGCACACTGGCCAAGGCTTCAGCTCCGCGAACGCGCTGGTTCAGCATCTCAAGGACCATCACCAATGTGCCAGCGCCCACCGGAGCGAGAACAAAGCCCATGGCGACCACTTTTTTACGGTTCGGCCGTATCGGCTTTTCAGGCATCAATGGCGATTCCAGAAGAACAAAACGCTCGGCTTTGTTTTCCTGCTCCAGGCTTTCGGAAATTTTCGCACTCATTTCCTTGGTGCGTATTTCCTCGTATTTCTTTTTAGCGTTTTCATAGTCACGCATCAGTGTGACCAAGCCGCGCTCGACTTGCGGCGTCTCAAGAATTTGCGCCTCGTAGTCGGCTATTTTTTTGAGTATTTCCTGCTTTTGATCGGCCAGCGACTTGATACGTGTTTCTGCGGCAGCGATCCGGGCCTGAGCCTTGGCAAGGTCCAGATTGACTGAAGCCGCTGCACCACCAGCACCTTTGGTAGCCTCAAGTGCAGCAATTTTGCGTTTGACGGCACGCACATCGGGGTGGGCTTCGGTATACAGCGACAGTAACCGGGTGTACTCCGCCTTCAGGCTTCCCAGATCTTGCTGTTTATCAACCCCCGCGCCGGGCGATACATGCTTGGTCGCTGCTGCGGAAAGCTCCAACTCATTGAAGCGCAACTCCTCACGGGCAGTTTTGTAGTCACGGTCGACCTCTTTGAGCTCGATTTCGGCGCGTGACAACATATTCATGCGCAACTCCTGATGCTCGGGAAGCGCGTTGCTGTGCGCTTGCTTGAAGTCTGCCAAGCGGTTTTCCAGAGCTTCCAGTTCGACCCTGAGCTTGTCCGCCTCCTGCGTCAGAAACTCTGTTGTTTCACTGGCGCGCTCGGTGCGCTGCTTGATGTTTTCATCCAGAAACAGCGTCACCAGCTCGTTGGCCACTTTGTTGGCAATCTCTGGCTGCCGGTGCTCAAAGGAAAGACGGAAAGCAATCGTCACTTCTCCGCGCCCCTTAACGGTAGCGCTGACCAAGGAGACTGTAATCGCGTTGCGCATTTCATCGATTTTCTCGGAAACGCTCAACTGCCTGCTTTGCGAAGCAAAAAGATTGTACTTGTCGATGATCCCTTGCAGATGCTCACGGGTCATCACGCGCTGGCGAATGACTTCGATGCGCTCATCGGCAAAGGTATTGCTGTTCGCCGCCACCAGGTCTGGCGAGATCTGCTGAGACTCGACCAGAATAGTGCCAGATGACTCATAGATGGGCGGGATAGAGATCGCGACCACTACGCTCAGGCCGAGTATTACCGCGAAACTCAGGATCAACAGCAAGGCATGGTGCTTGATGACAGCAATGTAGTCGTTGACCGACATTTCGTATTCAGAGGTCATATTTATCACCCAGCTGAATTTCAGAAGTTGGGGTGACTATAGGTCAAGGTCAACCCGACGACGTTTGCGGTGGCATCCGGCAAGCCATTTTGCTGGCGTTCTTTGTACATGAAGGATAGGCGCGCCACCCAAAAAGGCGAGAGTTCCCGGCTAAACCAGACACCGACATTGCGCAGGGTATTAGGCGCTAGCCCTTTGGTTTTTTGCCATGAGGCATCAAAACCGGTACGGCTGGTGTCGTCGAGGGCATAACTCCATGTACCGTTCAGGTTATCAACCTCGACAAAACCGCCGTCGCCGCTGGCGACGGTACTACGACTGGCGTCGATACTTGTATCAACACGCTCACCGGTATAGTGCAACGAAAAACCGCCTTGGCCACGGGGGCGGCTGTTCGAGCCAGAGACTTGATTGACACCCGCGTAAACCGCCCCCTTGAGCCGCTCGGAGATCTCAAAGTTCAAGCCGGCAGTGGGGGTGTAACTGTTTGAGGAAGGCAACGCAGATCCCTGCTGCGGCTCATAACGCTTCACGCCAAAACGCGTGAATAGCTCTACACGCTCACTCCATGCGTAGTTAAAGCTCAGGCGGTTCGAAAGCTCGTCATAGTTGGTGAGTGTATTAATGTCGTAAGTGACATGTGTGTAGTCGGTTTCGTTAACCAAGGTAGTTCGCTCACTGAGAGCGGTACTCCAGTTGCCGCCGAACGAGGTTAGCTTTTGCGTACCATCGGTGGTGGCAATCACGCCGGTCGCTTGAACCGCAGTGGAGAGCGTCGAGCTCTCAATATACTTCGCCGTGAGTCCAAAACCACCCGTCTCGGTCTCGCGCTGCCACCCTAACTGCACGTTGGGGTCTTCGCGGTCCGAAACGATGGACGTATCAGACGAACGCACCAGATTCATGCCAAGACCGAACCGCCACTGATCCCGGTCTGAAGTACCGACAAGCGTGTAATCGGGAGCGATGATCGTACGAGTCACACCCTTCTTGTTTTCCGTAACAAGCACCGGGTTGCTGTCGTACTCGACAGTCGAAGGCACAACGATTGCTGAATGCCAAGTGGCAGCATAGGCCACACCGGAGCACGGCAAGATCAGGATGGCCGTCGCAACTCCAGCCGTTCGCAGCACGGGCAAGATAATCCTTAGTGCTTCGCGCAAGGCTAAGGCACGACCAGCGTATCGCCGGCCTGGAGTTGAATATTGGTGGACATGTCACGCCCGGACATCAAATCGCTGTAATGGACGGGCAGGATCTCTTGTTTAGCCCCATTGCGGCGCACGACCTTGATGTCCTCCTTGTCGGCGAATTTGTCGAGCCCGCCCGACATGCTCAATACTTGCAGCACTGCAGTTGGACCTGACATCTGTACGGTGCCGGGCTTCAGCACCTTACCCTGCACATAGACGAGATTGCCTGCGGTGCTCGTGACGACAACGCTCACGTTCGGATCGGGTATGAACTCCTTAAGCCTGGCAGCGATTTTCTTTGCGACTGCAGTGGCATCAAGCCCCGCAACATCGACTTGTCCTGCCAGCGGGAAGGTAATGCTGCCATCAGGAAGTACGTGCACCTCCTGTTTCAGCTTCTCTTCGCCCCACACGGAAACCGAAATGGCGTCACCCGGACTTAGCAGATAAGCCGCGGCTTTTTCGTCGGCACTGGTAATGCTGGGCCAGACCACCAGCGCGCAGAGCACAGGTAATAACAAACGCAACATAAGGATCCCTCCGACCAAGTAGCATGCACAGAGATTCACATAGAAACAGGGCGAAAACACACCCTCTCCTTTGACGCCAAAGCAACGATCAAACAGCAATCGCCTCGAGCTTCCTGGCTACCAATTTCCGCCGAAACCAAACATCAGACCGAAGAACACCCCGGCAATCATCCCGGCGTTGCCCGGTACTTGTTCTTGAGCGTAGACCACGATAGCCGAGAACGCCGACGCCAGGATGAAGCCGATCACCACGCTCGGCACACGGGTCCAGAACAGGTCCACATGAGGCAGCAACAGCGTGAACGGCGCCACGCCGAGGATCGAGAACCAGATCGACCTCACCGCGCAAGGGCCGCGTGGTCGTGCTGGAACTTGACGGGCGTTGCATCAGCTATCGTCTAGGCTTTCTGGAACAGGGTCGGCTCTAACGACTACAACCTGGCTCGTGCCGCAATATGCCGGTCTGGGCAGCGGCCGAGTGCTGCTTGATGAGTGGATTCGCTGGGGTCTGGACGAGGGCTGGCAGCACATCAAACCGAGGCTGCAACAGTGGCGAGCCAAACGTGCGGCAGCTGTCGCACGTTTGGCCCGCACTCCCGTCGTGACCGGCGTCGATAAAAAAATCGCGCCCACTGCCCCCCCCATGGAGGACGAACATGCCTCGCCAAGTCATAGTCAACGCTGACGATTTCGGGCTCAGCCTGAACGAAAACGCAGTCATCCTGCGGGCCTTCCAGGCCGGGGTGATCAGCTCCGCTACCGTCATGGCCAACATGCCGGCCTTCTCAGCAGCCTGTGAGCTGGCGCAACAGCCACTGCTCAAGGGCCGCGTGGGACTGCACTTCAACCTCACGTACGGCCGGCCCCTGAGCCGGGCGATTCTCGAGCTGCCAAACTTTTGCGACACGGCTGGCGAGTTCGACCTGAACCTGCCCCGCCACCGCCTGTGGCTCAGCCGCCAGCAACGCGATGCCGTGCTGAAGGAGCTCGAAGCGCAATGGCAGCACTGCCTGGACAATGGCCTGCAGCCCAGCCATCTCGATTCCCACCAGCATGTTCACACTATCTGGCCGATCGGTGAGATCGTCGCGCGGTTTGCTGCCCGTCAAGGAGTCCCCGTTCGCCTGGCGCGCAATCCGGGGCACAACCTCAGCCTGACCAAACGAGTATTCAATAGCTTGCTCAACCGACGTTTACACCGCCTCGCCGGTGCCACGGCGGACTACGTCTGTACCCCGGTGGACTTGCGCAACGCCAGGCCACCGGCAGACGGACTGCTGGAAATCGTCGCCCATCCGACGATGCTCGGCAGCGACTTTGGTGACGCCTATCTGTATCAGGGAGAGTCCTTGAGCAAATTGCTCGACAACCGTCTGCGGGGCATTCCACGGGTTTCCTATAACGTGCTGGCACGCACACGACCCGCAACGACGTCGACGGCACTGGAGTAACGCAAGGTCGACAGCACAATGCCCGGGACTGGCCACGGGCATTGTGCAAAAGGCAGATGGCTCAGGGTTTAAGCGGCCATTCCTCGTCGAGCTCCGAAAGGCTTTTTCCATCGTCCGGATGCTTCCACGTCGGATCGGGTGGATTCTCTTCCGGGGTCGCTTCTTCTGGCTTTTCCTCTTCAAAATCTTCGTACTGTTCACGTTTCTTTTCGGTTGCCATAAAGCCCTCCTCCTGAGGTTTGCGTTCAATTTCAGGATAGAACAAAGCCACTGCTTCGCTACCGACCGACCGTCTGTATTGCACTGGGTACAGCAACCTCGGCGATTTTCGCCTCTTCCAGCAGTCCCTGAATCACCTGTTCTTGTTCGGCGTAATCACCTTCCCCGAAATGGCTGTAGCGCACCCGCCCCTTTGCGTCCAGCACCAAAGCCAGCGGCCAAATCGGTGCTTTTTTTGCGTCCATGTGTATCCAGCCCGCGCCAGATACACTGCAATACAAAGGCCTTTGGGCAAGCTCATCCAGGCTCGATAGACTGCGCGAAAACCGCATACACACAGAGGTTGAGGCAATGGATCATGTCGATCACATTCTGATTGTCGATGACGATCGCGAGATCAGAGAGCTGGTAGGCAACTACCTGAAGAAGAATGGTTTGCGCACCACGGTGGTCGCCGATGGGCGCCAGATGCGTGCCTTCCTCGAGACCACACCGGTCGACCTGATTGTGCTCGACATCATGATGCCCGGCGACGACGGCCTGCTGCTGTGCCGCGAACTGCGTGCCGGCAAACACAAAGCCATACCGGTACTGATGCTCACCGCCCGCAACGACGAAACCGACCGCATCATCGGCCTTGAGATGGGCGCCGACGATTACCTGGTCAAACCGTTCGCCGCCCGCGAACTGCTGGCCCGCATCAATGCGGTACTGCGACGCACGCGGATGCTGCCGCCGAACCTGATGGTCACCGAAAGTGGTCGGCTACTGGGTTTCGGTCGTTGGCGCCTGGATACCTCGGCCCGCCACTTGCTCGATGAGGACGGCACCATGGTCGCCTTGAGTGGCGCCGAATACCGCCTGCTGAGGGTCTTCCTCGACCATCCGCAGCGCGTGCTCAACCGCGACCAGTTGCTCAACCTGACCCAGGGCCGCGATGCCGATCTGTTCGATCGCTCCATCGATTTGCTGGTGAGCCGCCTGCGCCAACGCCTGCTGGATGATGCCCGCGAACCGGCCTACATCAAGACGGTGCGCAGCGAAGGCTACGTGTTCTCCCTGCCGGTGGAAATCCTCGGTGCACCATCATGAATTTCTCGCTGCACTGGCCGCGCACGCTGGCGTCGCGTCTCTCATTGATCTTTCTGATCGGCTTGATTCTGGCTCAGGGTCTGTCCTTCGCCGCTCAGTATTACGAACGCTACCAGAGCGCGAAATCGACGATGCTTGGCAATCTGGTCAACGACGTGGCCACCTCGGTTGCAATCCTTGACCGCTTGCCAGCCGAGGAGCGCGCCAGTTGGTTGCAACGTCTGGAAAGGCGCAACTATGGTTACCTGCTGAGCGAGGGTGAGCCCGGTGTACCGATGCAACAGGACGACGTTCCGGTCTCCGTGCGCTCCATCGAAGATGCCGTCGGCCATGACTTTTCGCTGACATTCAGTGACATCCCAGGCCCGCAGAAACATTATCAGGCGCACCTGCGGCTGTCCGATGGCAACCCACTGACAATCGACGTCCGGCCCTCGATCATGCCGCTCTCGCCGTGGCTGCCGGTGGTCCTGCTCGGCCAGTTGCTGCTGTTGATCGGCTGCACCTGGCTGGCCGTGAGAATTGCCATCCGCCCTTTGACGCGTTTGTCCCGCGCAGTGGAAACCCTCGATCCCAACACCCACCAAATTCACCTGGATGAAACCGGCCCGACCGAAGTCGCCTACGCTGCCGCGGCCTTCAATGCCATGCAGGAGCGCATCGCGGCCTATCTCAAGGAACGAATGCAACTGCTCGCCGCCATTTCCCATGATCTGCAAACGCCCATCACCCGGATGAAACTTCGGGCGGAATTCATGGACGATTCAGCCGAAAAGGACAAACTCTGGCAGGACCTGGAAGAAATCGAGCACCTGGTGCGCGAAGGTGTGGCCTATGCCCGCAGCGTGCATGGCGCCACCGAAGCCAGTTGTCGCATTGACCTGGACTCCTTTCTCGTCAGCCTGGTCTTCGACTATCAGGACATGGGCAAGCCCGTGCAGTTGACTGACAGAAATGCCGCCGTGATCGATACCCGTCCCCATGCCCTGCGGCGGGTGCTGGTCAACCTGCTGGACAACGCCTTGAAGTTCGCCGGCGCAGCAGAGCTGGTGGTGCAATCGAGCGCTGGCAACCTGTCGATCAAGGTGCTGGATCGCGGACCGGGGATCGCCGAGGACGAGTTGGCCGAGGTCATGAAGCCGTTCTATCGGGTAGAAAGCTCGCGCAACCGCACCACCGGCGGCACCGGACTGGGGCTGGCCATCGCCCAGCAACTGGCGCTGGCTATCGGCGGTTCGCTGACCTTGAGCAACCGCGAAGGCGGTGGCCTCTGCGCGGAGCTCACGCTGGCACCGGGAGCACCACCTGGGCGGCGCCAATAACCCCTTCGGCCAGCCTATACCGCAGCAGTTCCAGGGTGCTGCACCTGTGAACAGCGATTCAGCCTGCCTCTGGCAGGCGTCAGCAAGCTCTGAATGTCTTCCTGCGAAGGCACCTGACTCAGCGCTTGTTAGCCTCCGGGCTGTTTGGTAGTCGTGAGATAGACTAAGCAGCGGGTATCGGAGGGCAGGAGTGACAGCTGTGGCGCGATTCTGATGGATTCGCTGATAACAGCCGCGGCGCGTGCGCTCGCGGCAGGTGATCCCCTCGGCGCACTGAACCGGGTGGCCTTGCGCGACGATGCGCCGGCACTCGCGTTACGCGGCATCGCCATGGCGCAGCTCGGCGAACTGGTTCGCGCGAAGGCTCTGTTGCGCAGTGCGGCACGTGCCTTCGGTCCGAAAGAGGCCTTGGCCCTAGCGCGGTGCGTGGTTGCCGAGGCCGAGATTGCGCTCGCTTCGCGCGACCTTGGCTGGCCTGCGAAGGCACTCGATGCAGCACGGGCGACACTCGAAGAACACGGTGACCGGGTTAACGCCGCGCATGCCCGGTACCTCGAGATCCGGCGCTTGCTGCTGATCGGTCATCTCGACGAAGCCGAGCACCGGCTTGCCGAACTCGACCCCACGCCTTTACCGCCTGCATCGAGGGCTGTTCACGAGTTGGTCGTGGCGGGGATCGCGATGCGCCGCCTCCAGGCGAAGACGGCACGGGTGGCACTCACTCGGGCCGAGCATGCCGCACGCCACGCCGCAATCCCTGCGCTGACAGCCGAGGTCGACAGCGCATGCCTCCTCCTCGACACGCCTGCGGCGCGCCTGATTACCGGTGGCGAGGAGCGGCTCCTGCTGCTTGAGGACGTTGAAGCGCTACTGGCGTCAAAGGCGCTCGTCGTGGACGCCTGCCGTCATCTCGTGCGTGACGCACGCGCGCAAGTCTCGCTCGCAAGGCGCCCGGTGCTGTTCGCGCTCGCCCGGGCGTTGGGCGAAGCGTGGCCCGCCGACGTATCGAGGGAAACGCTTATCGCCCGAGCCTTCCGATTGAAGCTTGACGATGAGTCGCATCGCGCGCGATTGCGCGTCGAGGTCGGGCGACTTCGCGCGGCGCTGCGGACCGTGGCTGGCGTGACTGCTACAAAGCGCGGTTTTGCGCTGGTGCCGCGCAGCGCACTGGAAGTCGTCGTGCTGGCACGGCCCGTCGAAGAGAAGCAGGCGGCGGTGCTCGCCCTCCTCGCCGACGGTGAGTCGTGGTCGAGCTCAGCCCTGGCGCTGGCGCTTGGCGCCAGCCAGCGCACCGTGCAGCGGGCACTCGACTCGCTGGCGGCGGCCGGCAAGGTCCAGTGGTTTGGTCGCGGGCGAGCGCGTCGCTGGATAACGCCTTCGGTGCCGGGTTTCGCGACGTCATTGTTACTCCCTGCTCCACTTCCAAGTGACTAGGATCACTCCACGACCAAACCACCAGGGTGGAAGACATGAAACACTCAGCAGCCGAAATTATCCGCGAATATGGACCCTTTCCGGGAGTCGACCATGTGCATGGGGTCACCTATGACGGCCAACAGGTCTGGTTCGCTTCCGGAGACAAACTGAACGCCCTCGATCCCGCGAGCGGGAATACCCTGCGCTCAATCGATGTCGCCGCGCATGCTGGCACAGCCTTTGACGGTCAGCACCTGTTTCAGATCGCCGAGGATCGCATCCAGAAGATCGACCCGAAAACCGGTCGCGTGCTCGCCACGATCCCTGTGCCCGGCGGCAGCAACTCAGGGCTCACATGGGCCGAAGGGACGCTTTGGGTGGGCGAGTATCGGGACCGGAAAATTCATCAGATCGATCCCCAAACCGGGGCGATTCTGCGCACCATCGAATCCAACCGCTTCGTCACTGGCGTCACCTGGGTCGACGGAGAACTCTGGCACGGCACCTGGGAGGGTGAAGAAAGCGAATTGAGGCACGTCGATCCTCAAACGGGTGAGATTCTGGAGAGCCTCAAAATGCCTGCTGGTGTCGGCGTATCGGGACTCGAGTCGGATGGTGCCGACCAGTTCTTCTGTGGAGGAGGAAACAGCGGCAAGGTCAGAGTGGTTCGCCGACCTGAATGAGACGCCGCGATCGACAGCAGACGACGCCACTGCCAATCAGTAACTATGCTTGGTTGTGTTGTCGGGCCCTGATAATACATCGTGGAAGGAGGCGTTTGAGATGCAACTCATCACGTTGAAAATCGATAAGCCGGAAGCGACGAACTTCATTTTTGGGCAGACGCACTTCATCAAGTCTGTCGAGGACATTCATGAAGCATTAGTCAGTTGCGTGCCGGGCATCACGTTTGGCCTGGCCTTTTGTGAAGCCTCCGGCAAATGCCTGGTGCGCTGGTCCGGCACCGACAGCGCCATGATCGAACTGGCGCAAAAAAACGCAAAAGCCATCGCCGCAGGCCATAGCTTCATCATTTTCCTCGGCGACGGTTTCTATCCGCTCAACGTGTTGAACATCCTCAAAATGGTGCCTGAGGTGTGCCATATCTTTTGTGCGACAGCCAACCCAACGGAAGTCATTCTCGCTGAAACGGAACAAGGCCGAGCGATCCTCGGTGTCGTGGATGGTTTTTGCGCCAAGGACATTGAAGGAGACGAAGATATCCTGTGGCGCAAAAACCTGTTGCGACAGATCGGTTACAAGCTCTGAGCCGAAGCGCCGACAAGGAGCGGCGCCGTGACCGCGCCGCAGGCGAAACACTTCCATGCAGGGTGCAGACACGGGCTCTCAGCGCCTCAACGAATCAGCATCGCTGCGGCAGCCGCCACCATGATCGCTGCCGCGCCGCGAAACAGCCGCTGTTGTGCTCGCAGGCTCGACAGCAGGTGCCGGATGCGCACCGCGCCAACAATGAACAGCGCGCCAACACCCAGCAGAACCAGAATGGTCAGTGGCACCAGCATCAGCCCCCAGGTCTGCAACGAGACCGTCTCAAGGTTGATCACCAGCGGCAACAACGCCAGGTAGAAGGCAATGGTTTTCGGGTTTCCCAGGGTAATGGTCAGGCCGGATATTGCCGCCGACAACAGCTCCTTCTTCTTCACCGGCTTGCCGACTTCAATCTCCTGATGGTTGGCGAACCAGAACTGCCAGGCCAGATAGCACAGGTACAGTGCCGCCGCCCAGCGTACCAGCTGGAACAATGTATTGAAGTGCTCGGCGATCATCGCCAGGCCAAAGACGGCAAATGACAGGTAAGTCAGATCGCCGAGGATCAGCCCAAACAGCAGACAAAACCCCGATAACGCGCCACCGCTGACGCTCCGCGCCACCAGCGCCGCCATGCCGGGGCCGGGAATGGCGGCAGCGATACCCAGCGCTGCCGAATAGGTAAGTACTTGTGTCATATCGAGCATGTCGCGTTCCTCAGGTCATTTATTATTGTTTTGCTCAACGGTTCCGCTTCCGGCAAGCAAGGTTATCAACGGTTTCAACGGGACCCGGCAACCCACTGCCTGACGACTTCCCGGGAAAAGACCAGATCCTGCACGGCCAATCCGACCGACTTGAAAATCGTTACACCCGCCTTATGAGCCAACACGCGATCGGCGCCGACAGTGCCGATCTCTGTTCCCACCTCCTGGTCCGGCAACAGGCCTTTGATCACAGCCTTCGTCACGCACTCGGACGCGGCAAAAACCGATCGGTTGCAGTCCGTGAACAACGCGGCGCCCTGATACACGTCTTCATGCAACTCCTGGAAACCCGGAGCCGAGGAGCCAATTGCGTTGATATGGCAGCGTTCGGGCAGATCGGCACGGGCCAGAATGGGCGCACGTGCTGCCGTGGTGGTGCAGATGATGTCGCTGTCGCGCACCGCCTCGGCAACCGTGGCGCAAATCGAGACCGGCAAATCGCAGGAGTGCTCGCTCCAGGACGCAAACTCACGACACGCCGCCTCGCTACGCCCCCATACAGAAACATGCCTGACCGGCCTGACGGCCCGCATTGCCAGCAGGTGAGCACGGGCTTGCAAGCCAGTGCCCAGAATAGCCACACGGCTGGCGTCAGGCGCCGCAAGAATGCGGGTCGCGTGTGCCGAAGCCGCAGCCGTGCGGATTTCAGTGATCGCCCCGGCATCGACCGCGACGACCGGGGAGACGCCGGCTTCGTCATAGATCAACACGCTCCCCCTATGCGAAGGGCCGCGAACTTCAGCACCCAACCGGACCACCACCGACTTCAAGCCGAACCCCTGATAGGGCCCGGACTTGATGTAAGCCGGCATGACCCCCATCAACTCGTTCTCGCCGCCCTTGACGATCGTACGCAACGGCTGCTCCACCTGGCCTGAAGAGTGCAATCTGAAGGCTTCCTCGCTGAGCCGCAGGCACAACTCGAAACTCAACAGTCCTTTGATCGAATCGCTGTCCAGATGAAGCATCGTTCACGCCTCGGCCGTTTGCTTGAACCCTTGAAAGGCATCCCATTTGAAGCGCTCGTCGATTTCGGTGCCGGCAATAGCGTTCAAGATTGTCGACATGTTTTTCTGTGAAACACCGAGAACCACATCCAGCATGTTTTGCTTGCTGAAGCCCGCCTGCAAGACAGCATCAATGGCCTGTCTGCTCAGGCAACCGCGGCAATGAATCACTTCCAGGGTAAAACTGCGCAACGCCATCAGTCGCGCATTGAGGCGCGTTGGCTCATGGGCGATGGCGTCGACCACGTGCTCATCCACGCCCTTGGAAAGGGCAATGAAGGCGTGGGCCTGGACCGTGTAGTCACAACGGTTTTCCACACCGGTGGTGATCCACACCACGGCTTTTTCTTCTTCGTTCAACGAACTGTCGATAAACAGATCATGCGCACGCTGATAGGCAGCCAGTAACGAAGGTGACTCCGACATGTAGGCACTCTGATTGGGGATCCAGCCAAAATTGTCGATGGAACTCTGAAGCAGTGCTTTGCTTTTTTCCGGGGTCGAATCAATTGTGTGAAGCTTCAAGACAGTCATCATGACCTCAACGTGTATTCGAAATAGTCCAAGGGTCACCCTGCCTTCGAACGGGGTCAGGCAGGGTGTTACGATCAGCTGCCGTACAAATTGGCTTCCGTCGGCAGTGCGCTCCAGCGGGTCAGCGCGAAGACAGACCAGAGCATCCGGATCGGACGGGTGCTCGAGATAAATTTCAACCCGTGGATGTTGGCCGCCACTTCCGTGGTCAGTGCTACGTCGACCTCGCCCCTGGCTGCCGCTGCCGCGGCAGCGCTGGTGGAAAGTGCAAGGATCACGGAGTCGACCTCCAGGTCCTGAGGCAAGAGTTCCTTGATCAGGAGAAGCGGCGCGGGATGAGTGGCGACCGTCAGTTTTGCGGTGGTTAGCGGTCCCTTGCTCGCCAATCCGTACAGCGGCGTATCGAACACGAAGGTCGCCACCAGGCTTAACCGCGGGTCCATGTAGAAGTTATGAATCTGCGGGTAGGCATTGGCTACGATCATTACCCTTGGAACGTTCTCGTCCATGCTGGAGCGGGCATGCTCGTAAGAGTCGCTGAGATTGACCTGTACGCGTGAGCCTGGATATCGACGCCCAAACCAATCACTGAAAAAGCCGGCGGCTGCTTCACTGCTGGTCCCGCTGGGCCCCAGGGTATGAATCATCACATCGCGCCAATCGCCAACACCCAAATTCAAGAATTTACTGTCCATAGTCATGACTCTCCAGAGCGATCAATTGGATACCGGGCTCAACCAATGGGCGTATTTGCTATTCCGACCTCTTACCGTTTCCTGGTAGAGGCTCCTGATCGCAGCACTTGTTTCGCCTACCCCGCTCTCTTGCAGCACGTAGTGATCAATTTGCGTCACAGGTACGATCTCGACGCCGGTACCGGCCAGGAAGCACTCGTCGACTGAAAACAGTTCGGAAAACGAAATATCTCGCTCGACGACTTTCAATCCCAATTCTTCCCTGGCCAGGGTAATCACCGAATCGCGGGTAATGCCTTCAAGAATATGAGCGCTCAATGGCGGCGTGATAAGACAACCGTCTTTCACGATGAAGACATTGGAGGTCGTCGACTCGGCCAGATTGCCGTGCACGTTCAACATCAACGCATCGTCAAACCCATTGCGTTGCGCCGACTCCATGGCCAACGCCGAATTGGCATAACTGCCGGTGATTTTGGCCCGCGCGGGAAGCGAAACATCGGGAATACGCCGCCAACTCGAGATGGCGCAGCGAATACCGCCGGCAGGCATGTAGGCGCCCATGCCCAGGGTATTGATCACCAGGCCAGTGCTGACCCCCGAGAGCTTCACGCCAAAACCAACCCCAGGCAGCAGCGCTTTCTTGTAGGCCAGAGGCCGGATATAGCTCTCGGTCGAAGCCTCGTTACGTCGCAGTAAGTCGAGGATGATTGCCTTCATCTCGGCGCGACACGGCAGGCTTTCCAACTGCAGCAGCCTGGCAGAATTCTCCAGTCGCTTCAGGTGATCATCCAGCCTGAAGACATTCAATTCACCGTTACTGGCGACATAGGCACGAATGCCCTCGAAGACAGCGGTGCCGTAATTGAATGCCTGGGTCGTTACCGGTATCAGCGCTTCTGCAGCGGCGACAACCTGACCATCAAAGTACACCCATGGATGGGGCTTGCGCTGGGTAGCCGGGGTATTGCCGGGTACGTCAGTCATGATCAGGCCCTCCGCGCGGCAATGTTCAATGCCGTTTCACGCTCGTTATTGTCGCTACCGCTGCGCTTGTCGTGGAGCCTGGCGGCCTTCCAACTGACCATCGCCGCAGTGCCGGTAACCGCATCGGTGGGGCCAACGGTGAGGTGGACGCGAGCGCCGAGCCTGTCCGCCATGGAACTGGCAACAGCCTCCAGGTCGTTGTCGAACGCGGTGTTCTGCTGCAACTCCAACGTGACGCTCAGCTGATCTTCACCGCCCACGGTTTCCACCTGGATGTGGTAATCCAGACAACCTTTGAGGTGCTCGAATAGTGCAGCCTCAACGTCGTAGGCGCAGAGATTGTGGCCGTTGATGACCAGCGTATCCCTGACCCGACCGATAGGAATGATCTGCCAATGCCCCTTGCCCATCACCTGAGCCCTGACCATATCTCCGGTGCGATAACGAATCAGTGGTTTTTGCCCTTGGTAAAGATGGGTAATGACCAATTCACCGGTCATTTTGGCATTCACAGGATCCAGCACTTTCCCCGTCAGCGGGTTGACCACCTCATAGACCACGTTCAAGGGAACCGTGCAGAGATTGCCATCCTTGTCGCAGGCGGCCAGGATCGACGACTCTTGCGAGGCATACATGCAGTTGTACACCGCACTGCCCCACACATCGCCGATATTGCGCAGCAATGCAGGAGTGGTCAGTTCACCCAGGGTGAAAATCAGCTTTACGCCCAGATCCGAGGGGCTCTGGCCCTTTTTGATCAAATGCCTGGCCAGACTGATGGCGACTGCCGGTGTGCAGACCAGGGCCGTGATCTTCAGCTCCCTGATCAGCGTGACGGCACGATCCAACCCGACAACGGGCGATCGCGGCCACATTTTCACGACGGTGTGGCCAAGGCTGCGACAGACGTCTTCAAACGTATCGCCGGTCGAGTGCAACTCCGTAGGCCCCATCACGCCGACAATATGTTGCTGACCGTGGGCACGAAACAGCTCGCTGTAACGAAGGATCAGCGGCGTGTTATTGAATATCGAATCATGCTCGTTGCGCGGACAAGGTGTCGCCGCTCCGGTAGTACCTGTGGTTTCGTAGTAGATCCAGGCGTTCGTCAATGGCGCGGCCGCCATGCCATGACCTGCCTCGCGCAAATCGTTCTTGGTGGTGAACGGCAGTTTCCGGAACGCATTCCAGTCGAGTTCATCTATGGCACTACTGGATAAACCAGACAATCTATCCTGATAAAAAGGCGAATACGCCTTGACATAGCGGAGTATGTTTTTAATACGCCCAAGCTGAATATCATTCAACTCCCCGATGGAGATACCATCCTTCTCAAACACTGCATGTTGCTGATGAACTGTACGTGCCAACTCCAGAAGCTCAGGCTTGAATAAAGCGTACACTACAACCTCCTTGTCATTTGAACAGCGAAAGATTACCGGTCAACTTACTGATTGTTTTCTTCGGTCCGATCAAGCCGATGGCAACCAACTCTATGGCTGAACTGTCGGCCTCGGAGATACGCGCCTCATACTCCTGATACGTCTTGCAGGATTGCGCCAGGGCGCTGAATGGCATGATGTGGATTTCATCATCCGCCAGCGCTTTCTCTTGAAGTGCGTGCAAATTCTCGTTGGTGGATAGCAGAATCGGCAACGGTGCGTAGATGACGCCGGGGTAATTAACATTGTCACGACTTTGCATGTCAGGTCCGACCAGGCCTTCTACCGAACGCCCCAGGCTAACGCCGATAACGCTGACGGCATTGGCCGCATGCCCCAGCCCCAGTGCTTTGTCGACGACAATCACGCATTTGTGAACGGCTGCATCGAAATTCATTGAATCCTCCACGACTGTCAATAAACCTTCAGTTCTTCGAGTTTTGTCACACCGAAGTCAGCCCAACCATCGAGCAACCCGACAAACTTCGTAGTGTCACTACCAACATCAACATCAACCACCTGCCAACTGGCAATTTTTTGCCACTTCATTACACCCTGCAGATGATTGGGATGCGTCAAAAACGCGGAGAGCGTCTCTTGAGTTTCAAACAACCCCATCACCATAAAGTCCATGGCCTGTTTGCGCGGGCTTATATTCCTGCCACACGCCCAGCCCATGATTTCGTTAATATGAAGTGGGTGCTGGCGTGTCGATGCTTCTGCATCGATGACTTCGTCGTCGCACCATTGAAAGGGTTCATCAAACTTGAAAAAAACCAGATGAAGAATCATTTATCACCCTGGGATCGCGCCCTCCGGAAAAGGAAGCGATCAACTGTGGTTTATTTATTCAACGACGCGTCCGGCATCGGTTTGTACGTAGAGGCTAAAGCGTGGCAACTCCAACATCAGAAGTTGAAAAAATGTTATCCGCTTTAGCAGGAGAAAAATTTTCTATTTTAATTGCTGGAAAGATGAGTTCTGGTAGGATCTACCTCTTTACCACAGGGACGCGGAATTTATGACCGATCAGACGCTGAATCTGACAGATGTCAAAATCCTTACAGCCTTGCAACAGGACGGCAGGATCACCAACCAGACCTTGGCCGACCAGATCGGCATGTCTGCCTCGCCCTGCTGGCGCAGGGTGCGGCAGCTGGAAGAACATCGCTTTATTCAGGGTTACAGGGCGGTGCTCGACCGACGCAGGATCGGGCTGGGAGTGATGGTGTTCATCCGGGTCAGCATCGACCATCACAGTGCAGCCGAGGCCCGGAAGTTCGAGCAGGAAGTGATGCAGCTGGAGGATGTGGTGGCGTGCTACAGCATCGGTGGCGATGCTGACTTCCTGTTGCAGGTCGTGGCACGCGATCTCGACTCGTTTGCCGACTTCGCGATGTCGGTCATCCGTCAGTTGCCCGGCATCAAGGAGATGCAGAGCATGTTCGTGCTCAAGGAGATCAAGCCTTTCATGTCATTCCCGGTCAAGCGCTCCCAAGAAGCCTGAGCAAACCTCCACCAGGGTAGAGGCCTGCCTTGTGTTTCCGGAATGCAATCTGTAGCAGCTGCCGAAGGCTGCGTTCGGCTGCGAAGCAGTCGTGAGTCCGGCTGCCGCAGTGTACCTGACACACCGCAATTGCTGATTTTACGACTGCTGCGCAGCCGAACGCAGCCTTCGGCAGCTGCTACAAAGAATGCGTCGCGGGTGAAATTGCTTAAGTGAACAGCATTACTTCGCTTTCCCGGATCAGTTTCTTATTAATCTTCCCGACACTGGTTTTAGGAATTTCGGCGACGAACTTGAACTGCTTGGGGATCGCCCATTTATTGATACGGCCACGCTCGACAAACCCTTGCAGATGCACCTCCAGGATCTTGCGGTCGAGATATTGCCCAGGCGCGCACACCACCAGCGCCATCGGTCGTTCACCCCATTGCTCATCGGCAATGCCCACGACCGCGACCGACATGACGGCCGAGTGCTCGCTGATCAGGCTCTCCAGCTCCAGAGAGCTGATCCACTCCCCTCCCGTCTTGATGACGTCCTTGATTCGATCCTTGATTTCCACCCCGCCCAAGGCGTCGATAGAAGCGATGTCACCGGTGTGCATCCAACCGTCGCGCCACAACTCGGCGCCCTTTTCGGGCGCCTTCCAATAACCTTGAGTCAGCCAGGGTGCACGGACCACGATCTCACCCAGGGACTCGCCGTCGTGAGGCATATCATTGCCGCTGGCATCGACGATTTTAAGATCGACCATCGGTACAGGTGTCCCGGTTTTGATGCGAATGGCCAATTGGGTTTGGGTGGGCAGTTCCAGCTCCTCATCGCGCAGGTACGTTGTGCAAAGCAACGGGCAGGTTTCCGACATGCCGTAGCCGCTGTGTACGCGCATGCCTTTGGCGCTCGCCTCGCTGGCAATGCCCAGCGTCAGGGCACTGCCGCCCAAAAGCATTTTCCAGCCATCGAAACGGGTTTGAGCCGCTTCCTCGCAGCCCAGGATCATTTGCAACAGGGTCGGCACACAATGGGAAAACGTGACGTTCTCCTCGCGGTACAGCCTGACCAGGCGGTTGGGCTCATAACGACCGGGGTACACCTGCTTGAGACCCATCAGGGTGGCAACATAGGGTACCCCCCAGGCATGCACGTGAAACATCGGGGTGATGGGCATGTAGACATCATCGGAACGCAGCAGCGGCAGACCTTGATAGACACCCAGCGTGCCCACGGCATTCAAGGTGTGCAGCACCAACTGGCGATGGGTGAAATACACACCTTTAGGGTCACCGGTGGTGCCCGTAGTGTAGAAAAGGGTCGCCACCGAGTTTTCATCGAAGTCAGGGAATTGGTACTGGTCTGCCGCTTGAGACAACAGCTGCTCATACTCTCCCGGCACGGGCAGAGACGTGTCGGCTGCCGTGTCGTCAGTCAGCTGGACGTAGCCTTTGACGGTACTGAGCTGCCCCTGAATCTGCTCGACCAGGGGCAGGAAATCATCATGCACCAGCACCAGATCGTCCTCGGCGTGGTTCATGGTGTAGAGCACCTGATCCGCAGAGAGACGAATATTCACGGTATGCAGCACCGCGCCGATCATCGGTACGGCAAAGAAGCATTCCAGGTAGCGATGGCTGTCCCAATCGAGCAAGGCCACCGTATCTCCGGCCTTGACGCCGGCAGCGGTCAAGGCGTTAGCCAACCTGCGGATCCGTTGGTTGAGGGTCTGGTAGCTGTAGCGCAGTTTGTCGGCGTATACGATTTCCCGACCCGGTTCGTAGCGCACGCCGGACAGCAACAATTGCTTGATCAGCAAGGGATAGGCATAGGCGCCGTCAGCGGGCGGAATTATTTTTGTCGCCATCATGGTTGGGGTTCCTTGTCCTTTCGATCAGAACTGCACGGCGTCCAGCGCGTAGAGGCATTCACTGCCGGCCTTGACCGCAGCGCTCAACGAGTGGATGCGCGGCAGCAGACGGGCAAAGTAGAAACGTGCGGTGCCGAGCTTGCTGGCGTAGAAATCATCCTCGGCCTGTTTGCCCATGGCCGCCTTGGCCATCAGGGCCCACATGTAGGCATAGGCGGTGTAGCCAAACACCTGCAGGTACTCGACCGAGGCAGCGCCAATTTCGTTCGGGTTGTTCTGTGCCCGATCCAGCAGCCACGCCGTCAACTCGTCGAGGGTGTCCACGGCGGCGCTCAACGGCTTGCAGAACTCGCCGAGGTCAGCGCTGGCGTTGGCGATGAAGTGGCGAATCTCGGCGGCGAACAAACGGTAAAGCGCCCCGCCACTGCCAACGATCTTGCGCCCGGCGAGGTCCAGTGACTGGATGCCGTTGGTGCCTTCGTAGATCTGAGTGATCCGCACATCGCGAACCAATTGCTCCTGTCCCCACTCGCGGATGTAGCCGTGACCACCGAAGATCTGCTGACCATGCACCGTGGTTTCCAGCCCCATGTCGGTGAGAAACGCCTTGGCCACCGGGGTCAGCAACGACACCAGCTCCTGGGCGCGAGTGCGGGTTGGCGCATCGTCGCTGTACTTGGCGGTATCCAGTTGCAGGGCCACGTAGCTGGAAAACGCCCGCCCGCCTTCGTTCAAAGCCTTCATGGTCAACAGCATGCGGCGTACATCCGGGTGCACGATGATCGGATCGGCTGTTTTGTCGGTGGCCTGCGGGCCGGTCGGCGCACGACTCTGGATGCGTTCGCGGGCGTATTCGACCGCGCTCTGGTACGAACGCTCACCCAACGCCAACCCCTGGATACCCACGCCCAGACGTTCGTAATTCATCATGGTGAACATCGCGGCCAGGCCTTTGTTCGGCGCATCGACGATCCAGCCGGTCGCGCCGTCAAAGTTCATCACGCAGGTGGCGGATGCCTTGATGCCCATCTTGTGTTCGATTGAACCGCAGGACAGCGCGTTGTGCTCGCCCAGCGAGCCATCGGCATTGACCAGTACCTTGGGCACCAGAAACAGCGAAATACCTTTAGGGCCCGCAGGCGCATCCGGCAATCTGGCCAGCACCAGGTGAATGATGTTTTCGCTCAGGTCGTGTTCGCCACCGGTAATGAAAATCTTGCTGCCGCTGACCTTGAAACTGCCGTCGGCCTGAGGTTCGGCCCGGGTGCGAATCAGGCCAAGATCGGTACCGGCATGGGCCTCGGTCAGGCACATCGAACCGGTCCAGGTGCCGGCGTACATGTTCGGCAGGTAACGCTCCTTGAGTTCCTGACTGGCGTGGGCATTGATCGACAGGCACGCCCCGGCGGTCAGCATCGGGTACAGGCCAAACGACAGGCTGGCGCAATTGACCATCTCCTCGACCTGGGCCGAAATGGCCTTGGGCATGCCCATGCCACCGAATTGCGGGTCGCCGCCGACACCCACCCAACCGCCTTCGGCGAATGCCTGGTACGCCGCGACAAAACCGTCCGGGGCAGTCACCGTGCCGTTGCTCCAGGTGCAACCTTGTTCGTCACTGCTGCGGTTCAACGGTGCGATCACTTCGGCGCTGATCTTGCCGGCCTCTTCGAGGATCGCGGCGGCTGTCTCTTCATCGATCACCTCGGCCAGGCCGGGCAGTCGGGCCCATAGCCTGGACACTTCGAAGACCTCGTTGAGGACGAAATGCATGTCGCGCAAGGGGGCTTTGTAATCAGACATCGTTGGCTTACTCCGCAATAGTCCGGGCGTGATGCATGCCCGAAGGTTGGGTTGGCGCGGTTGCACCGGCATGCCCCTGAGGGGCCTCCGGAACAGGACGACGATCAAGCGACGCCCCCCGCAGCAGGAAATACGACAGGGCAGGAATCAGAATCAGCGCGCCGAGCATGTTCCACAGGAACATGAAGGTCAGCAGGATGCCCATGTCCGCCTGGAACTTGATCGGCGACCAGACCCAGCACACCACGCCGGCCGCCAGGGTGATGCCCACCAGGCCCACCACCCGACCGGTAAACGACACGGCGTTGCGGTAGGCCTCAGCCAGCGGCAGGCCCTGACGCTGGTAATGCAACTGCACACTGAGCAGGTACAAGGCGTAGTCGACACCGATCCCCACGCCCAATGCGATCACCGGCAGGGTCGCGACCTTCACGCCAATGCCCATGACCACCATCAACGCCTCGCAGAGGATTGAGGTCAGCACCAGCGGCAACAGCGCAACCAATGCGGCGCGCCAGCTACGGAAGGTCAGCAGGCAGAACAACGTCACCGCCGCATAGACGTAAAGCAGCATGGTGCGATTGGCCTCGCGCACCACGATGTTGGTCGCGGCCTCGATACCGGCGCTCCCTGCCGCCAGCAGGAACTGGCGGTCATCGCTGCTGTTTTCCCGGGCAAAGGTGTCGGCGATCCCGACCACTGCATCCAGGGTCTCGGCCTTGTGGTCCTTGAGAAAGGCAATCACCGGCATCAGCGAGCAGTCGGTATTGAACAACTCTGGAGAGTTGACCGAGGCTTGCTGCGCGGCATAGTTCAAGACGTCCTGGTTGCGCTGGATACTGTTGAGCTTGGGGTTGCCCTCATAAGTCCCGGCCGTGATCTGGCGCACGGCATTGACCAGCGAGGACGTTGCCTGCACGCCCGGATACTGCTGCAGTTCCCAGGCCAGACGGTCGGCGAGGACCAGTGTCTTGTAGCTCAGACAGCCTTCCGGGGGCGTCTTGATCATCACCGCGAACAGGTCGCTGGATAACGCGTAGTGACGGGTGATGTAGGCGTTGTCACGGTTATAACGCGAATCGGCACGCAACTCCGGTGCGCCACTTTCCAGGTCGCCGATCTTCAGGTGCTGGCTGATGACGAAGCCGCCGATGCCCATCAGCAGTGCAATCAGTACGGCGCCCGTGGCCCACTCGGCCGTGGTGAAACGGTCGAGCCAGTCCCACAGCTTGCCAAAGCCCTTGTGTCCGTCCGCCCGGGTGTCGATGGTCAAGGCGCGCTCTGCAGCCTTGGCGCCGACGCCGACATAGGAAAGCGCCACGGGCATCAGCAACAACGAGGTAAAGATCAGCACTGCGACACCGATGCTGGCGGTGATGGCCAGGTCCTTGATCACCGGTATGTCGATCAGCATCAGCACAGCGAAACCCACGGCGTCGGCCAGTAGCGCGGTGACGCCGGCGATGAACAGACGGCGAAAGGTGTAGCGCGCAGCGATCAGTTTGTGGGTGCCACGGGCGATGTCCTGCATGATCCCGTTCATCTTCTGCGCCGCGTGGGACACACCGATGGCGAAGACCAAAAAAGGCACCAGCACCGAATACGGGTCGATGGCATAGCCCAGCCAGGCAACGATGCCCAGTTGCCAGATCACCGCGACCAGCGAGCAGCCGACCACCAGCAAGGTGCTGCGCACACAGCGGGTGTAGAGAAAAATAATCACCAGCGAGGTGATCACGGCCAGGCCGAAGAACATCATCACCTGAATCAGGCCGTCGATCAGGTCGCCCATCAGTTTGGCGAAACCGATCACCCGGACCTTGTACTGGCCCTTGCCCTCCTCCCCGGCTTTGCGGGCGGCACTGTCACCGGCGAACTCGATCCTGTCGCGCAACTGCTCTTCAAGCATCTGCGAGAACCCGTGGTAGTTGATGCGCTGACCGCCGGCCGCAGCCTTGTCCAGCAACGGGACGATCAGCATGCTCGACTTGAAGTCACTGGCCACCAGGTTGCCGACGAGTCCGGCGCGGGAAATGTTCTGGCGCAACTGTTCTATTTGCTCAGGCTTGCCCTCATAGGTATCGGGCATCACCGGGCCACCCTGGAAGCCTTGTTCGGTGACTTCGGTCCAGCGCACCGCCGGGCTCCACAACGACTTCATCCAGGCGCGATCAACGCCTTCGGTGAGGAACAGCTGGTCGTTGACCTGTTTGAGCACGTCCAGGTAAGCGGGATCGAAGATATCGCCCCGGGTGTTCTCGACCACCACGCGCACCGAGTTACCCAAACCGCGCAGTGACTGACGGTTCTCCAGGAAGTTCTGGATATACGGCTGGCTCTGCGGAATCATTTTCTCGAAGCTGGGGCGCAGTTCCAGGCGCGTTGCGGCCATGTAGCCCAGCACCACAGTGGCCAGCGCCATCAGCAGCATGAACAGCGGGCGATAGTTGAACACCATCCGCTCCAGCCGGTTACCGGAGTGGCGGTCGAAGTCACGCACGTCGCGGATCACCGGCATGGTGTCTTGTTTGATATTGCCCATGACTGGGTTCTCGCTCTAAGGGTTCGAGGTCTTATTCAACGGACAGTGCCTGTGCACCACGACTGCCAACCACCACCAACGCGCCATCGGCGGCCTGAGCAGCGCCGGCCACCGGTGACGGTTCGGGTTGCCGCACCAGGCGCATGTCTGCGCCAGCCCCCTGACTGACCAGCCTCTGCCCGCCCTGGGTGAACAAGCGGTAATGACCGTTAGTGTCGACGAAGCCGGCGGTGATGCTGACGTGCAGGCCACTGTCGAGCGCAGTCCAGCTGAGGCCGCCGTCCACACTGCGCAGTACATTGCCGCGCAAGCCGTAAGCGATCACTTCGCCGCGCTTGCCGAGCACACCGAAAAAGCTGCCCTGATAGGGCGTCTGCACGGCGACGAAACGCTGCTGAGCCTCATCCCATTTGAGCAACAGGCCCTGCTCACCGGCGATGTACACCCCATCGCCGGTAGAGGCGATGGCGTTGAGGTGGAAGCCCTGCGGGTTGTCGGTGCGGTCCTGAAACGGTGCCCAGTTCTGGCCACCGTCCTCGGTACGCAGGATCAGGTTGAACACACCGACCACATAGCCGAGGTGGTCGTTGGCGAACCAGACGTCGAGCAAGGGTTTATCCGCGCCCTGCTCGACCAGTCGCTGGCCTTCGGCAGCCAGCAGTGGCCATTGTTCGTTGCCGGGGTCCGCACTGGCCAACGCCCCATAACGCTGGACCAGCAAGGCACCGATCTGGCGGCCGTCCAGTTGCTTGCGCCAGGTCGCCCCGGCGTCGCTGCTGTGCAACACCACACCGTCGTTGCCAACCGCCCAGCCCTGCATGGCGGAAGGGAAATTCACCGCCGTGAGATCGGCACTCACCGGCACCGCGGCTTGCTGCCAGTGTTTGCCGGAATCATCGGAATAGAGAATGTGGCCACGCTGCCCGACCGCGACCAATCGGTCGCCTGCGCGCGCCAGGCCTGACAACGGGCTGCTGACCGCCAGAGCGCTGGCCCTGGCCGGCAGATCCAATACATCGACATAACCGGCCGCCTGGGTCAGGCCCTGCAAGAGTGCAAACAAGATGCCCAGCGCCCACTGCAGGTATTTTTTGTACGAACACATACCGCGTCCTCTTCGGATAGCCGCGCCGGGACACACAACCGTGCAGCCCGACGTTCAAACCAGGTGTTCGCTTAGCGAATGCCGGAACCTGCCAGGGACTCCGGCGACCACTGCGCCTTGGAGAGCGGATCGATGTACTTGATGCCGCCGTACGGCCCCACCACACCGTTGATGTTGTAGGAGCCACCGACCAGGTCGTAGATCATGAAGGGCGTGGAATCCGGGATCTGCTTGTCATAGCTCTGGCTGAGGAACGCGAAGGAGCCACGGTACAGCTGACCACGGGCGTCGTACTGATCGGAGGCCAGAGCGGTCCAGCTGTCTTCATCCAGGTAGAAACGACGCTTCTGATAGATGTGCCGCGCACCGGCCTTGAGGTTGCCCTCCACCACCCAGACCCGGTGTTTTTCCCAACGCACGTAGTCGGGTGCCAGGTGATTGGCGGTGGTCAGTAACTTGGGGTCCTGGGCGTAAGTCAGTTTGTAGGTGTTGTAGGGCACGATCATTTCCTGCTTGCCCACCAGCTTCCAGTCGTAGCGGTCCAGTGCACCGTTGAACACAAAGACATCGTCGTAGGTGCCCGCACCGGCAGTGCCGGGATTTGGTGTGTCGTAAGCCAGGTTCGGCGCCAGTTTTACCCGACGCTGGCCAGGCAAGTACTGCCAGCCACGGCGCGGCTGCTGCAACGGGTTGGCGGCGTCCTTGAGCATCACCGCTTCGCCGGCCCGGCGCGCAGGGCCGGTGTAGGACAGCTTCATCTGGTAGTACACGTCGGCGCTGCTGATCGGCTGCGCCAGGTTTTCGTAGATCGGATAGGAAATGAACGCCTGCCCGGTGGTTGCCAGGCTCGGCACACCCGCAGAGTCGACGTTCCACGAGTCGTACTTGGAGTTGATGCTGACGCCCTGATAACGCAGCAGGAAGTTCCACATCGCCTCGTTGCCCGACTGCGGGATCGGAAACGGCACACCCGGCAGCACGTTGTCGATCGCCAATCCGCCTTCGAGGGACTTCGCGCCGGTGGCATTTTTCACACCATTGTCGAGCACAGCCTTGGGCAGTGCGACGGTGCGGTGGGTTGGATAGACATTGACGTGGAAAGTGGGGAAACGCTTGGCCAGTTCCACGGTGGTCGCCGTGAGTTCACCCTTGTACTGATCGACGTTTTTGCCGTCGATTACCAGCAGTGGTTTTTCGTCGGCAAAAGGGTCCGGGCGCATGCTATCACCGGTTTTGAAGCTGGCCGGCGGCGTGGTCAAGCCCCCCGAATAGGCAGGAATGGAACCCTCGGCATTCCCGGCTTTTTCAGCCCCGACCAGGGTCAGGCTGTTGCCCAGCCTGGCGGCTTCCTGAGTCGATACAGCGGCCTGTGCCTGCGCGGCAACCGCCACGGCCAGAGAAACGCCCAGCAACGTACGCACGAATTTCATGTTGTTATTCTCCTGCTCAGGTGACTAAGCCATTCGTGAATCAAAAGGTGGTTTTCATCGTCAGGTAAACCGCGCCACGGTCTGCGGTGGTTGCGCCACCGCCGGAAAAGGCTGAGTAGCCACCGCCATAACACGCGTAGTTTTCGTTGCCGCTGAAGGCGTTCGGTGTGGAGCCGTCACCGCTGCCGGCATTGGCCGCGCCGGTACTTACGCCGCTGACGTCGCACTTGTCGGTCTTGCCGAAGGAATCCACGTACTTCAGGTCGACAAAGTATTTGTTGTACACAACGGCCCCGACGCCGACCGCATAGTTGCCGGTGTCTTTGGCGCCGCCACCGGACACCGGTGAAACGCCGGCAAGCCCTACGTTGATGGACATCGGCATGTTGAAGTCGACACCCGGGAAGACCTGGTACCAGGTCGGCGTGAAGTTGGCTGCAATGCCCCAGTTGTCCCGGGTCGGCGCATCGACGCCGCGGTAACTGCTGTTGCCCTTGTAGAGCGCCTGATTCTTGCTATCGAGTTTGAGCAGGTTGCTGTAATACAGCTCGGTGAGCAGGGTTGCCGAATCGAACAGCGGCGTCTTGGGCAGGGTCATCAGGCCGTTGAGCGTCCAGTGCAGTGTGTCACCGGTGGCACTCATGCTGTCGCCCTTGTCCGGTACGTCATAGACGATACCGGTCTGCGCCTTACGAGCCGGCAACAGACCCAGACCGGCGCCCAGCCCCAACGGTCCGGTGGTACTGAGAATCGCCGGGATACTGGCCAGCGGCATGTTGTGACGGATGTTCAGGTCGGAGCCGACGCTGACGCCGCCTATCTCTTTCGACAGGCTCAGACCGACGATGTGGATGTTGTCGGCATAGGCCAATTGATAAGTGCTGGTGCTCAACGAATTAAGCGTGTTGACGACAGCCGGCACCATGCCTGCAGGCCGGGTTCCATTGGGATTGGCCGATGTCACCCCGGTAGCGTTCAACCAGGCTTGAGGCAAAATGTCCGAGGTCTTGCGGTAATAGAAACCGAGCGTGCCGTCCAGCCAGGCGGGCGACCACTTGGCCATCACGCCCCAGTCTCCGCTTTTATCCGGCGTCAGGTCGTGACCACGACGCACGTTGGTCAGCCCGTTGCACGGCGCCAACCCACAACCCAGAGGGCTGCCGGGTACCACGGCATTGGTGTTGCCCAGCAGGAACGATTGCGCACCGAAACCGACCAGATCGGAACCGCCGTAGTAGGTACCGGCCTCCGGCAGGCGGGCGGCATTCCAATCCAGGAAGTACTGGGCACCCACCGTCAACTCGGGATTGACGGTGAACGACATCGACAACTGATTGCGCGGTACGAACAGTTCCTTGGCTTCGGTACCGGGCGAGGCCGCCAGCTTGGCCAGGTCCAGGCCGGACTGGCCATAGCTGATCGAATGCACCGGGTTGAGGATGGTTTCACCCCAGAACACGTTGTGCTGACCGGCCTTGACGCTCAACAGCGACTCCTCGCCCACTTCGGTGCTGTAGAACACGAAGGCATCGAGGATTTCTCCGGAAGGACCGGTGTAGTAACGCTGCGCGTAGTGGCTCAGGTGCGGGCTGCCATTACCGACGTTGTCACCGGTGACCGCGGCAAGGCGTGGGTCGTTGGCGACCAGACCCGACTTGGCATCGTTGCCGTTGACGAACGGATTGGCGTTCGAACCGGTGTTCTCGTATGCCTTGTCGTACCAACTGGCGGCACTGAGGCGAAAGCCCATGCTGTTCTTGTAGACCACGTCCATCTCGGTCAACAGGTCAATGCGGTGGGTGATGTTGGTTCCGGCCTTGCGGAAGTTGTAGTCGCCATCGTTGTTGTTCGGCGTCCCCAACATGCGCTTGTCGGCGTTTTCGGTGCGCACGCCGTAGTTGTATTTGACGGTGTTATCAAAACGCGCGGTCCAGTCCGGGTTACCCGTATTGAGTTCGACCGCATGCGCCACGGGCATGGCGGCGGCCAGGATGGTCGAGGCCAACACGCTGTAACGCGAGGGTGTGAACCCGTGACGTTTCTTATTGTTGTGCATTGCGTTGTCTCCGCTTTTTTGTAGTTGTTTTAAGCGCAGCCGCCCTCACGCAACCGCTTGTTCCAGTGGTTTGCGTTTTTCAGGAATGAGGGCAATTGCCGAAGGCCTGCGGCCAATCGGCGCCTGAACTAGCGGTCCAACTCCAGGATGAGTGCTTCGGCTTGCGGCCAGCGGCCATAGCCCGCTGCCGGATTGAGATGCCCCACTGCGCCCAGATTGAGCAGTTCGGCACCCCAGCCTTGAGCCATGCGCGTGACGGCATCCAGGCTGGCAAGGTGATCGTTGGTGCTGCCGACCACCAGGCTGCGGAACGGCAGCGGGCCTTGGGGTAAAGGCGCCCAACCATGGGTACGCAGCGTTTCAGCGGATGGGTAGCCTGGCGGCCAACTGGCATCGAGATCCGGTGGCGCGGCCAGCAGAGCGCCCTTGATCGGGCGACTGTGTCGAGCCGCCCAGTGCGCGACCATCAACGCACCGGCACTGTGGGCCACCAGAATCACCGGCCCTTCGATCTGCGTAAGTTCGTGCTGGATTGCCTGGACCCGCTTGCTGCAGTCGAGCTTGTCGGTTTCAAGCGGCGGCACACTGCGCACATTGCTCAGGCGGGCCTCAAGCAGCGTTTGCCAATGTTCGGCAACGTGCTCGCGCAGGCCCGGTACGATCAGAACGGTTGCGGCAGTTTGCAGTTTGTCCACATCAACACCTTCGCTTTCTCGATGACTCGACCGGCTCTTTCGCCAGAAGCTTTTTGTAGTGTCGACATTAAAGAGCGCCTACCCGTGGCGCTTTTCATTCGGCGTCAGTGACTTTTCTTTTGATGACAGATTTCCAGGTGTTGGCGTGGCGCGACCACTGATCAAAAAACACTACAACTCCGGCCCAAGCCACTGTAATCAATGGATGTGAGTCGATTGATCCATCAGGCGACCGTCATTGCCGACAGCATTGGGGGAGTGCCATCGATGACGTCATAACTGTTCAATTGATGATGTGCTGGATATAGTCGCCACGCTCATTTCCATCGGAATCTGCCCAGGAAAGACCTTCGCATGACCAAGCTTGTTCGCGCCGCCGTCTTGACCAACTACCTGGAGGTCAGTCAGTACCTGGGGTTCAATCCGCGCGACTTACTGGCTGCCGTCGGCCTGAGCAAGGCCCAATTGCAAGCCCCTGAACACCGGATTCCCATCGATGCCGCCGTGCGTCTGCTGGAGGAGTCGGCCGCCGCCAGCGGCTGTCAGAGCTTCGGCCTGAGCATGGCCGAATCGCGCCAGCTCTCGGACTTCGGTGTGGTCAGCCTGCTGCTCAGCCACCAGCGGACGCTGCGTGATGCTTTTCAGGTCGTGGTGCACTACCGTCATCTGCTGAACGATTCGCTGGCCATCTTCATTGAAGAGGCCGGCAAGATGGTGATCATTCGCGAAGAGGTGGTCACCGAATCACCGATGCCCAGCCGACAGGCCACGGAGCTTGCAATCGGCGTTATGTTCCGCCTGTGCGCGGCGCTGCTCGGCACACACTGGCATCCCTACAGCGTCAACTTCACGCACCAGCCCCCCGACAACCTGCAACTGCATCGTCGCCTGTTCGGCTGCAACCTGGAGTTCGGCAGCGAGTTCAACGGCATTGTCTGTTCCGATGCCAGCCTCGACATGACCAACCCCCATGCCGATCCAGCCATGGCTCGCTACGCCCAGAGTTACCTCGACTCGCTGCTGAGCCACGAAGGACCGTCGATGCTGTTCGAAGTGCGCAAAGCCATCTACCTGCTGCTGCCAATGGGGCGCGCCACCATCGAGCAAATCGCCCAGACCCAGGGCATGAACGTTCGGACCCTGCAGCGCCGCCTCAAAGACGACGGCTGCGCCTTCAACGACCTGATCAACGACGTGCGCCGCGACCTGGTGCTGCGCTACCTGGAAAACCCGAATTATTCGCTGGGCCGGATCGCCGACATGCTCGGCTACTCCATGGCGAGCTCCTTCACACGCTGGTTCATCACCCAGTTCGGCATGCCACCCGCCGCGTGGCGCAGCGCACAAAAACAGGCGGCCAAAGCACCAATGAACCCGACCATACTGCCCGGTTCCACAGAACCCTGAACCACCTGAAATAGACACCGGAACTTCAACCAAAAAAAAACGGCGACTGCTGGTACAGTCGCCGCGAAAGAACCGGTATGCGTGACACCGGCCGAGAGCCTCACTGCACCAAGGAGCCAACACAATGCAGCCCTGTAGCAGCTGGCGAAGCCTGCGTTCGGCTGCGCAGCAGTCGTGAATTCAAACGATAAGGTGCATCAGGAAAACCGCGCGCTCAGTTTTTACGACTGCTACGCAGCCGAACGCAGGCTTCGCCAGCTGCTACAGAAGGTGCGTGCAGTCAGGGCTTAGAGCCCCCAGTGCAGCAACAGCAACACCAGGACCGCGAGAAACACCGTCTCCCCCACCATCAGCAGGATCGGCTTGATGCCGACGGCGGCCAGTTCCTTGAGTTGGGTCTTCATGCCCAGCGCGCTGATGGAAACCACCAGGCTCCAGCGCGACAGTTCGTTGACCGAGCCCTGCACCGCCGGCGCTACCCATCCCGTGCTGTTGATACAGGCCAGCAGCAGAAAACCGACGGCGAACCACGGCAGCAACGGTGGCCGTTTGCCGGACGTGTCGGCGCCTTGCATACGCGTGATCAGGGTGGCGCAGAGGATTACCGGCAACAGCATGGCGACCCGCATCAGCTTGACCACAGTGGCTATGTCGCCGGTCTCGGTCGACAGGCTGTAACCGGCACCGACTACCTGGGCAACATCGTGGATGGTACCGCCCAGGAACATCCCTGCAACTTGTGGCGACAACGACAGCCAGTTGGCAATCATCGGGTAAAGGATCATCGCCGTGGTGGACAGCGCCGACACCCCTATGACGGTGAACAGCGTGGCACGTTCCTTCTGCGGATGATTGGGCAGCGCCGCCGCCAGCGCCATCGCAGCCGAGGCGCCACAGATCGCGGTAGCCCCACCGGTGAGCATGCCGAACAAGCGCTGAAAGCCCAGCGCCTTGGCCGCGACTACCGACACGCCGATCGTCACCACCACCAGAATCACCACCAGAGCAAAAGGCTTCCAGCCCAACGCGGCGATCTGCTCCAGTGTGATGCGCATCCCCAACAGAGCCACACCAATGCGCAACACGGTGCGGGCGGTGAACTCGATGCCGGCCTTGCACGCGCCGTCACTGGCCAGGAAGTTGAGCGCCATGCCCAACAGCAAGGCAAACAGCATCACCGGCGCACCGTAGCGCTCGGACAAAAAGGAGGCTGCCGCCGCAACGATCAGACTGACGATGAACCCCGGCGCCAATTCGCGCGTTCGGCTATGGATATGGGTGAGAGCAATGACGCTCATGGCGCGGATTCCTCAGAAACGATGACGATGAAAGCCTGGCCGTCGACAACCTCGACCGGGTAACTGGCGACTTTGAGTTGGGTTGAATTGAGCAGGTAACCGCTGCGCAGATCGAAGCGCAGGCCATGGGCGCCGCATTGAATCACCCTCCCCTCAAGGCGCCCGCCGCACAGCGAGGCCCCCTGATGCGGGCAACCGTCGTCGATGGCAAACAGATCGCCCTCGACGTTGAACAACGCCAGGCTTTTACTCTCGAATTCAATTAACGCACGGCCACCCGCCTGCGGAAGTTTTCCGGCAGGCACGGGGACACGCCGACTCATGCTGGAAGCCGTGAGCGATGGCTATCGAGCAGGGCTTCACCCATGGCGCCAAACAGCACCTCGGCAGGCTGCGCGCCGACCACCGTCAAACGACGGTCGAATTGAAAACACGGCACACCGCTGCCAGCGCCTGCCTCGTTGCCGACGTAAGGATCGCCGTCACCTTGCAGAACGGCGGCCATGGCATCAGCGTCGAAGCCACACGCCTGGGCGATGGCAATCAAGGTTTCATGACAACCCAAATCCTCGCCGTACTGGAAGTAGGCGGCGAACAGCCGCTCAAGCAAGACATCACGTTGTGCCGTACTGCCCAGCACAGCGGCACGCTCCAGCAAGCGATGGGCATCAGCAGTATTAGGCATGGTGGCGATGCGGCTCAGGTCGATGGGTACCCCTACCGCCATCGCGGCCTGCTGCACCTGGGCCTGACGCATGCGTACGGCTTCAGCACTGCCCAGACGCTTGAGATAGAACTCGGCGAAGGGCTCACCTTGTACCGGCAGTTGTGGCAACAACTGCACCCCATGCCACACCGTAGTGATTTCCACTCCCGCTTGCTGGATGCGCAGCAGGTCCTGCGCGTGCTCCAGTTGGCGCTTGCCGATCAGGCACCAGGGGCAGATGAAATCGAAGAACACATCAATCCGTAAACGACCACTCACACCTTCACCTCTAACACAGCTTCACTAATCGAATCGTTGACCCGCTCACCCGCTAGCCGGGCGATATCCTTGTGGTAATGACACTTGGCATAAAAGAACACGGCCGCTGCTGCGATGCTGACCATGGGCACCCATTGAAAAGCAGCCTGCAAGCCGATGACGTCGGACACCTTGCCGGTGATGAACGGCCCCGGGGCCAGGCCGAGCATGTTGTTGGCCAGGGTCAGCGTGGCGAATGCCGTGCCGTGGACCGAATGGTGGGTCAAGTTGGCAACCATCGCCCCGGCAGGTCCGGTGGTGCCGGCGGCAATCAGCATGCCGAGGCAGATCAGCATTAGTTGCGCAGGCCCCGCCGGCAAGGCGAACGCCGCCGACAGCAACAGGCAACTGCCCAGACAATAAGCGATGGCCAGGGCGACCTTGCGCTCCGGCGAGTGCCGACACAGCCGGTCGCTGAGCATGCCGCACAGAATCATCCCCGCCCCGCTGCACAGCACGATAATCGCCGCGACACCGCCGGCCTTGTCCGTTGCCATGGCGTAATAACGATTGAGGTAGCTGGGCATCCACACAATCACGGTGCCACCGACGAACAGTTGCAAGCCACTGCCGATATAGGCCGCGATCACCGAACGGCTGGAACACAGCGTGCTGAGCGGGCGCTTGACCGCTGCCGCCTTATTCGCGGCGTGAGCGGCACGTTGAGGAGCGATGCGCGCTTCCTTGACGATAAGCGGGTAAAGCACCGCCAGCAGCAGGCCGAACAGCGCCATGCCGGCGAACGACCAGCGCCAGCCCAACTTGGCAGCGAGTACACCGCCCAGAGCCATACCCAGCACCGAGCCGAACATGCCACCTGCCATGAAGGCGCTGGCCAGGGTTGCGCGCATGTGTTTGGGAAAGACCGAAATCACTACCGCGATACCGACGCTGCCGTAAGCCGCTTCGCCGACACCCACCATGAAGCGGGCCATGAACATCTGCGGGTAGTCCTGCGCCAGCGCGCAACCCAGGGTCGCGAGGCTCCACAACAGGGCCATCAGCGCCAGGCTTTTTACCCGTCCGAAGCGATCCGCCAGCAACGACAGCGGAAATGTCAGCAGCCCCACCATCAAGGCGACAATGCCACTGAGCAGGCCGAGCTGGCCGTCGCTCAGGGCCCACTCGCTCTTGAGCATCGGGAACACCGCGTTCAGCACCTGACGCGACATGTAATCGGAAATCAACAGGCCGAACGTCAGTGCAAAGACAATCCAGGCATATTGGCGCGCAATACCGACACCACTGGCGTCGTCATCGTCCGCGGCGATTGGGTGAAAGGCCATGCAGCCTCCTCGAAACTTTGTTTTATTGTTGTTATCGAGCGTGTTGCAATGCAGCGAACGGAAGGCCATCGGCCTCCCGCCTTTGTTGCCGGTCAGCCGCGTTGCGGCACACCTTTCTGGCCAGCCTTGCGGTTGGGGGCCATGCCGTTGGCCAACAGGGTTTCTTCGATACTCTGGTACTGCACACCGATGCGGTAGATCTCACGGGCTTCTTTGCCGCTGGCGATTTCGCGCCCCAGCTCATGGGCGACACGCACGGTTTGCTCGATCTGCTGCACGGAGCTGAAACGCCTGCCCTTCTGGTCAATGATCGTGTCTTCAATACCTACGCGTGGATGCATCCCCATAGCCATAGCCATGACATTGAACGGCAGCACGTTCTTGAGCAGCGATTCGGCGGTCAGGGTGCAGCCATCTGGCGCGCGATGGACAAAGTTGAAGAAGTTGAACGGATTGGGGCCATCGAAACCGCCGCCGATGCCGATCCAGGTCAGGTTCAACGGTCCCATGTACACGCCCTTGCGCACCAGGCGTTCCAGGGTTTCCATGGCATGCATGCCGGTCAGTTGGAAATGCGGCTGCACACCCGCCGCCATCAGCCGCCGCAAGTGCTCCGCGACCCAGGCCGGGCCTGCCGGCACGGTCATCTCGCTGTAGGCCGCCTGATAGGCCGGGTTCGCCAGGGACGTGCCTTCCAGGTATTCCGGATACAGCAACTCCATGATGTTCATCTGGGTGGTGTTGATGGCCACGGTGACCTGATCTGGTTTTGGCGTCAGCTCAGCCAGCATGTGGCGCGTATCGTCAGACAACCACTTGGCGGCTTCGCCATCGCTTTCGGGCGCGAAGGAAATCGAACCACCGACCTGGATAATCATGTCCGGCACAGCTTCGCGCACACCGGCGATCAACTCGTTGAACTTGGACAGACGCTTGGAACCCTTGCCATCCAGTTCGCGCACATGCAGGTGCAACACCGTGGCACCGGCCTCATAGCAATCGACCGCCTTCTGCACCTGCTCATCCATGGTCAGCGGGATGTCTTCGGGGAAGTCTTCCGGCATCCATTCAGGGCCATACGGGGCCACGGTGATGACCACTTTTTCCATGTTTTCCGGGTGCAGGGAATCGTCGAAGAATTGCATGAGTTACTCCTTTTATTATGATTGTGCGCCCACGCCGGGGGCGTGCCGGGCAAGCCTGTAGCAAGTACGAATGCAGAGACGGTCGATCAGTAAGTCTTGTCGCCGATGATCCCGGCTCGCTCCATCTTGCGGTGGCACGGCGGGTAATCCATGACGGCGTAGTGCTGGGTGCTGCGGTTGTCCCAGATGGCGATGCTGTTGGGTTTCCAGCGCCAGCGCACCTGATACTCGGGGATGTACGCCTGGCTGATCAGGTAGCGCAGCAGCTCACTCGCGCCGGGGTTGGCGTCCTGGCCAAAACGTACCCGCTCAGGGGTGTGGTAGTTACTCAAGTGGGTGGTAAAGGCGTTGACGAACAGCACCTTTTCCCCGGTTTCCGGGTGGGTACGCACCACCGGGTGCTCGGCATCCGGGTACATCGCCTTGAGCGCCAGACGTTTTTCGATCGGCATGGCGGCACCAAAGCTGGCTTCGATACTGTGGCGGGCGCGCAGATCGGCAATCTTCACCTTGATGTCATCCGGCAAGCGCGCGTAGGCCTCCACCATGTTGGCCCACATGGTGTCACCCCCAACCGGTGGACACTCCACGCAACGCAATACGCAGCCCATCGGCGGTGCTTCGCGCCAGGTCGCGTCGGTGTGCCAGGCGTTCTCGTAGCGGTCCATCGGCTGGTCCGGGCTTTTGTAGATGCGCACCAGGCCCGGATGATCCGGGTCACTGCCAGCCACCGGATGATCCTCCAGCTCGCCGAAGCGACGGGCGAAGGCCACATGCTCGGCGCGAGTGATGTCCTGATCGCGCAGGAACACCACCCGATGCTTGAGCAACTGAGCACGAATCTCGGCAAACAGACCGTCGTCATGGACCGCATCCGCAAGGTTCACGCCGACCAGTTCCGCACCGATGCTGCAGGTCAATTGTTCGACTTTCATGGCAGGCGGCTCCGTTAGATAACGAAAATCGATGAACCCGTGGTCTTGCGTGACTCCAGGTCGCGATGAGCCTGCACAGCGTCCTGCAAGGCATAGTGCTGGTTGATCTCGATCTTGATTCGACCGCTGCCGACGAGGTCGAACAGTTCACCCGCCAGGGCAGCTTTTTCCGCCGGGTCGGCGATGTAGTCCGCCAGAGCCGGGCGGGTCATGAACAGCGAGCCTTTCATCGCCAGCAGCACCGGATCGAACGCCGGGATCGGGCCGGACGCCGTGCCGACGCACACCATCAGGCCGCGGCGCTTGAGCGAATCCAGGGAGCCCATGAAAGTATTCTTGCCGACACTGTCGAACACCACGTTGACCCCAACACCATCAGTCAATTCGCGAACGCGCTGGGCGACGTCTTCATGGCTGTAGTTGATGACATGGTCGCAGCCATGGG
The DNA here is from genome assembly GCF_056396945.1 of Pseudomonas sp. 05N432. Taxonomy (NCBI): domain Bacteria; kingdom Pseudomonadati; phylum Pseudomonadota; class Gammaproteobacteria; order Pseudomonadales; family Pseudomonadaceae; genus Pseudomonas; species Pseudomonas sp. 05N432. Next base: position 153,833 of record NZ_JBFTMM010000010.1, read on the forward strand.
CCAGGGCGATTTCACCCTTGACCTCGGTGGATACAGTGCCGATGACCGTCAGGCCGAGCAGCTTGGCCCACTGCGAAACGATCAGGCCGACGCCACCGGCAGCGGCGTGCAGCAAAATACTGTCGCCGGCCTTGAAATCGTAAATGCGCCGCATCAGGTACGACGATGTCAGGCCGCGCATGGTCATGGCCGCGGCAGTCTCGAAACTGATGGTTTCCGGCAGCTTGATCAGCGGCGCGGCCGGGATCAGGCGCTCGGTGCTGTAGGCCCCCAATGTATTGAGAAACCCGGTGTAGGTGACGCGATCACCCACCTGTACGTTGGTAACCCCCTCGCCGATGGCCTGGACCACACCGGAAGCTTCAACCCCCATGCCGCTGGGCATCGGAATCGGGTAAGTGCCATTGCGAAAGTAGGTGTCGGCATAGTTCAGGCCAACCGCTACATGACGAAGACGGACCTGGCCTGGACCGGGTTCACCAACTTCGACCTCTTCATAACGAAGAACGTCGGGACCACCGGTTTCGTAGAAGCGTACGGCTTTGGCCATGTTGTCTTATTCTCCAGTCTGCAATATTGTCGTGTCGCGTCGATTTGCGCTGATTGGACTCTAGGACGCCGTCTGACGGGCCGCTTCTCATCAGACGACAATGGCTTTTCATTTCGTGACAGCTGCCCGGGCGGTGGGCGCTGCATCAACGCATGCGGCAGCACCGCGCAGTCGACCGCCAAGCAGAAGAACGGTCTGTCGAACCTGCTGGAGGTCATCAAGGTCGCGGGTGTCTGGCTGGTTAGCGGACGATCTGCTCGCGCTCCCGATGCTTCAAGCCGATCAGGTCACCGACCCTTGAACGCTTACCAGATCTCCAAGCGCGGGAACTCGTTGCGAGTCATGGCGCAAGCGGTGCGCTGGGGCAAACGCGGCGCGCGAGTCAATACGATCAGCCCCGACATCATCTTTACACCACTGGCACGGGACGAACCAAACGGCCCACGTGGTGAGGGCTACCGGCGCATGATTGACCTGAGCGCGGCAGGACGCGATGGAACGCCAGACGCATCGCCGGCCGTGACCCACACCCGCTTATTTCGCCGAGGGTAGAGACAGGTGCGCAATGGCAGCTTGAGCCATTTCAATCTCGGCGATGGCGTCTTCGGCATGGTCGGGCTTGACCCAATTAAACTCGGTATCGCCAATTATTGCGCCAATTGACTTCCTGCACAGCTCGTCGGCTGCCACGCCGTGTCGCCCAGCGACGGCCATTACCGTTTTAAGCGCTATCTCAAGCGCAACCACTCGATCTTCGCTCATGACGCAACCCTCTGTGTAGAGCATTAAGCGTAGATCAATCCGAACTTCAATGAATCATGCTCGCTGGGGCCGAAAACGAGAAAAGCCCTGCACGCGTAAACCTGCAGGGCTTCTCGGTCATGCTGACCTCGCATTAAGCCGGAAAAGACTTCACTGTGAGTTAGCAGCGGATTTGGCACCGACCAGGACCTTGGACGATGAACTCGGTAGAGGATGGGAAACAGGCGTGAAGGGCTCTGTGAGCATGACAATGCGCCATGCCACTTCAGTTCGACAAAGGGCTGTGAAGGCCGCCTGTCCTCTCGCCTGAAAGTACGCTCAAGCGTTCAACCCTCACCGGATCAACAAGCATATACAATGCGCAAGAGCACATTACAAACTGGTGCCCAAAACACAAAAAGGAAGATGTGTGTTATTCCGAATCTGAACGCCACACGTTCAGTGATAGTGCTGATGCTTGGCACCCTCTCTCATTCATGCACATCTCTGACACGTTCTCGTCCCCCTGCATGAGTAAGACAATGCTTCGCTCCAACACCCGATGGTTATGGCTTTACTTCCCGATGAGCTGGATTGCCGTAGGGGTTGTGCTTCTGCACATCGTTTTCTACGACTGGACCCTTCTGACGCCCAAGGATGTCGGCGGTACCCTGTTCGGCGGTGCCATGTCCACCCAACTGTTTCTCAGCGGCTGGACCGTTGCCACCCTCGGCCTGATAGTGACTATCCTGCTACGGCTGCCGGGGTCGATCCTCGCCTGGATCACCGCCGGGATTGTGCCGCTGTGCATCGGTGGCTGGTGGCAATTGAACTACCCGGACGATGCCAACGGCAATCTGCTTTACAGCCCCGTACAGGCCGATATCACGATTGCCATGCTAATCGGCGCAGCGATCCTGGCCAGCGGTTTGTATGCCCGTTTCAGGATAAAAACGGCGTCCAGAAACGCGTCACTCTCCGGGCTGAAAATATTCGGGAAAACCGTGGCTGCAGCAGCGTTGAGCGCATTTTTTATAGCCGTGCCACTGGCCTTCCTCAAGCAGCAGGCATTGCCCTATTGCGCCTTCAGCAAGGAAGGTCAGCAGTTGTCGGTCTGTTTGAGCGAGGAGGATGTACATACGATTGTGGAATAAGCACGCTGATACCTACTGGCTAGACGTTTACGTGACCAGAGTAAAACATGCCCCCGAGCACCATGTTCAAAGCCTGGCGTCAATCAGTAGATCGGATGGGATGTACCTGATGGCTTTCGCAATGCGCAAACAATATAGCGAACGTGACACAGCTCGATTAGTTGCTTCATGGCGAGGAAACTTACGTCTGCGGCGATACGGGGGACACCGAAGTGGGTAAGCGCCCGTAGCGTGGACCAATCCCCCTGAAACAGTACGACTAGAGGAAAGATCCATGAGTTAAGGACAGGAAAGATCTGTTTTTCGACCAACTCATGATTTTTTTAACCTCAAGTAGCGAGGGCATAAAAAATCGGTAGGTACTTCAGTCCTTCCTTAGAGCGCACTAAACAACGCAAATACACCCACCACGGCCCACAGCACTGACACATACTGCATGGGCACATAAAACAACGTGTGCTTCTTGCGAAAGATCACTTCGCCACCCGTGTTTTTATCTATGTAGGTTTTGCCCGGCTGGTTATTCAGCTTGTGGCCAATATAGGCGTTGGCGGCCGCACCAACCAATAGACCGACACCCAGCCCGAGCCCATTGAAGAGCCCAGCGAAAGGCACCACGCAGAGCAGCGGGATAAGAATCGAAAGAACACCCCATCCTTGCCAAATAATAAAAAACATAACACGTCCCTGGTTAATTTTTGAGGCGCGCAATCTAACAAAAAAGTGGCGCCGCGGCAATAACTTGAAATCAATTGCCAGCCATATGATGAATCATGCGAACAAAGGCCCTGATTAACTTAACGAATAAAACTTCTCAKGGCATAAGCCTGATGGCTCAGTAGTTGATGCAGAGTGAATTGGCCCTTGGGTACACAGTATCGTCAAGTCTGATCAAGCCGTCACGAACTAATGAAAGAGCCGCAATAGCTAGGGATGGTCTGAAGTAGTCATGTATTTCTGGCTGACTTCAGCCTCTGCCGATCTTGAACGCGGCGAATCAATCAAAGACGATCAGGTCACTCGCTCATTTCTGTGTTTTTAGCCACTGCGAGCACCTCGCGGCACCATTCCCCACATTACAGGCGCACCTCTCTCGCACTCGTCAGTAAATATCTACGCGCCATCCACAAGTTCGACAGCGCAAACAGTGTCACCCGTTGCGCCGCGTTCTTCGTCAGACCAGGGTAGCGCTTACTGTCCTTGTTCTTGGTCGAGCTTGGCGCATTGATCAGCGTGGCATCCACGATGGTGCCTTGGCTCAGCGACAGATCTCGGTTGCCCAGATAGCCATCGATCACGGCAAGGATTCCGGCGGCTAGTTCGTGCTTCTCCAGCATACGACGGAAGTTGAGGATGGTGGTTTGGCTCGTAAGAGACGAGCACCTTAGATACAGCGCCAAGAAGGGGTGAGAACTCCACCGAAAGCCAGCCCATTTGTGGGAGTAAAATCGACCTGAAATAAAAAGGGGTCGCGAAATAAAATCTCGCGACCCCTTTGAATTATATGGTCGGGACGGAGTGATTCGAACACTCGACCCCTAGCACCCCATGCTAGTGCGCTACCGGACTGCGCTACGCCCCGACTAGGCGTGAAACCTGTTCCTCATCTCGAGGAACGCTCAAGAATATATCGCAAGCTTTTGAAAACTGGAAGTATTTAAAAGCAGGAATTTATTTCTTGAGTACCACCAGAACATCTTCGAGCTCGGCGATCATCTGGCGGATCATTTGCTTGTATTGGGTGGTGTCGTCTTTGGCTTCATCGCCGGAAAGGCGCAGGCGCGCTCCGCCGATGGTGAACCCCTGGTCGTAGAGCAACGCGCGGATCTGCCGGATCATCAGCACATCCTGGCGCTGATAGTACCGGCGATTTCCGCGGCGCTTGACGGGGTTGAGTTGAGGAAACTCCTGCTCCCAGTAGCGCAGCACGTGCGGTTTTACCGCACAAAGCTCGCTGACTTCACCAATGGTGAAGTAGCGTTTGCCTGGGATGACGGGAAGCTCGTCGTTATGACTTGGTTCCAGCATAAGCCTCAACTCGGGCCTTCAACTTCTGCCCTGGACGAAAGGTGACCACACGGCGAGCCGTGATCGGGATTTCTTCTCCCGTTTTCGGATTGCGGCCAGGCCGCTGGCGTTTGTCACGAAGGTCGAAGTTGCCGAAACCGGACAACTTCACCTGTTCGTTGTCTTCAAGAGCGTGCCTGATTTCTTCAAAGAACAGTTCGACCAATTCCTTGGCCTCCCGCTTGTTCAGGCCCAGCTCTTCATACAGACGTTCCGCCATCTCAGCTTTCGTCAAAGCCCCCATACGTCACTTCCTTAACGTGGCGTTCAACCTTTGTTCGAGCGAGGTGAGGATGTTTTGCGTCGTGGTATTCACCTCATCGTCATTAAGAGTGCGCGATGGATGCTGCCAGGTCAAGCCAACTGCAAGGCTTTTTCTATGCGGATCAATACCTTTACCCTGATACACGTCAAATAGCCTGAGGTCCGTCAGCCATTCGCCTGCATTTTCACGGATTACGTCCAGTACGGCACTGGCTGCAACGTCTTTGTCCGCCAGCAGCGCAAGGTCACGACGCACTTCAGGGAAGCGCGACAACTCGCTGAATTTAGGCATTTTGCCCAGTGCTACTTCGGCCAGCACCAGCTCGAATACGAAGACCGGACGGTCGAGACCGAGGGTTTTCGACAATTCAGGGTGGATAGCGCCGATGTAACCGACTACGCGACCTTCACGCTCGATGCGCGCGGTTTGACCCGGGTGCAACGCAGGGTGACTGCCTGGTACGAATTTGAACGAATCCAGAGCACCGGCAAAGCCCAGCACCGCTTCCACGTCAGCTTTGACATCGAAGAAGTCCACGGTATCGCGACCTTGGGCCCAGCCTTCCGGCAGACGGCCGCCGCAAACCACACCGGCCAGCATCGGCTCTTGCTTCAGACCTTCCAGCTGACCGACGAAGCGCAGGCCGCTTTCGAACAGACGGACGCGGTCCTGTTGGCGGTTCAGGTTGTGCTGAAGCGCCTTGACCAGACCCGGCCACAGGGACGAACGCATGGCGGCCATGTCGTTGGAGATCGGGTTGGCCAGCAACAGAGGCTCAACGCCCGGGTTGAACAGTTCGAACTGCTTCGGATCGATGAAGCTGTAGGTAATCGCTTCCTGATAACCACGAGCTACCAGCAGGCGGCGCAGCTCAGGCAGATCGCTACGCGCTTCAGCCTTGGCTTGCGGTGCCAGACGGGCTTGCGGGTAGCGAACCGGCAGACGGTTGTAACCGTACAGACGGGCCAGCTCTTCGATCAGGTCGACTTCCAGGCTGATATCGAAGCGATGGCTTGGCACTTCTACGCGCCACTGCCCTGCCCCGTCCGCGGAAATCTTCAGGCCCAAAGCGCTGAGCAGACGCTCGACTTCGGCCGAATCCATTTCCATACCCAGCATCTGGGTGATGCGCTGGGCACGCAGGGTGACCGGAGCAATCGACGGCAGGTGCTGTTCGCTGACGGTTTCGATGATCGGACCAGCTTCGCCACCGGTGATTTCCAGCAGCAGGCCAGTGGCACGCTCCATGGCTTCACGGGCCAGCTGCCAGTCCACGCCACGCTCGTAGCGGTGCGAGGCGTCGGTGTGCAGGCCGTAGGAACGAGCCTTGCCGGCAACGGCGATCTGATCGAAGAACGCGCTTTCCAGGAACACATCGCGAGTGGTCGCGGAAACACCGCTGTGCTCGCCACCCATCACGCCGGCAATCGCCAGGGCGCGGGAGTGGTCAGCAATCACCAGCGTATCGCTACGCAGACTGACTTCCTGACCGTCGAGCAGCACCAGCTTCTCGCCTTCTTCGGCCATGCGCACGCGGATGCCACCATTGATTTCGGCGAGATCGAAAGCGTGCAGCGGTTGACCCAGTTCCAGCATCACGTAGTTGGTGATGTCGACGGCAGCATCGATGCTACGCACGTCAGCGCGACGCAGACGCTCTACCATCCAAAGTGGCGTAGGCTTGGACAGGTCGACGTTACGGATCACACGACCCAGGTAACGCGGGCAAGCAGCAGGCGCCAGAACCTCAATCGAACGCACTTCATCGTGCGCGGCTGGAACACTGGCGACGACCGGGCGCGTGACTTCGGCAGCATAGAGCGCACCGACTTCACGGGCCAGACCGGCCAGGGACAGGCAGTCGCCGCGGTTCGGGGTCAGGTCGACCTCGATGCTGGCGTCGTCCAGGCTCAGGTATTCACGAATATCCTGACCGACCGGCGCATCGGCCGGCAATTCCATCAGGCCATCGTTGCCTTCACCGATTTGCAGTTCGGCTTGCGAGCACAGCATGCCGTTGGACTCAACGCCACGCAGCTTGGCTTTCTTGATTTTGAAGTCGCCTGGCAGTTCGGCACCAATCATGGCGAACGGGATCTTCAGGCCCGGGCGCACGTTTGGCGCACCGCAAACTACCTGGAAGGTCTCCGCACCATTGCTGACCTGGCAAACACGCAGCTTGTCGGCGTCGGGATGCTGCTCGGTGCTCAGCACCTCGCCCACCACCACGCCACTGAATTCACCGGCGGCCGGCGTAACGCTATCGACCTCAAGACCGGCCATCGACAGACGAGCAACCAGCTCGTCGCGACTTACCTGCGGGCTTACCCAGCCGCGCAGCCATTGTTCACTGAATTTCATCCTGCTCTCCTAAGAATTCGTTACGACTAGCGAAATTGCGCGAGGAACCGCAAGTCGTTGTCGAAGAACAGACGCAAGTCGTTCACGCCGTAACGCAGCATGGCCAGACGCTCAACGCCCATGCCGAAGGCAAAGCCCGAAAACTCTTCCGGGTCGATCCCGGACATGCGCAGCACGTTCGGGTGAACCATGCCGCAGCCCATCACTTCCAGCCAGCCTGTCTGCTTGCAGACGCGGCAGCCTTTACCGCTGCACATCACGCATTCCATGTCGACTTCGGCGGACGGCTCGGTGAACGGGAAATACGAAGGACGGAAACGCACTGCCAGTTCTTTTTCGAAGAACACGCGCAGGAACTCTTCGATAGTCCCTTTCAGGTCGGCGAAGTTGATGTCGCGGTCGACCAGCAGGCCTTCGACCTGGTGGAACATCGGCGAGTGGGTGATATCGGAGTCGCTGCGGTACACACGGCCTGGGCAGACGATGCGGATCGGCGGCTGTTTCGATTCCATGGTGCGGACCTGTACCGGCGAGGTATGGGTGCGCAGCAACATGTTTGCATTGAAATAGAAGGTGTCATGCATCGACCGGGCCGGGTGATGGCCTGGGATGTTGAGCGCCTCGAAGTTGTGATAGTCGTCTTCGACCTCAGGGCCTTCGGCAATGCCGTAGCCGATATGGGTGAAGAACTGTTCAATACGTTCCAGAGTGCGAGTAACCGGATGCAGACCACCGGAGGTCTGACCACGGCCAGGCAAGGTCACATCAATGGACTCGGCGGACAGCTTGGCGGCCAGGTCGGCCTCTTCAAACAGTGCCTTGCGCGCATTGAGAACTTCTGTGACACGCTCCTTGGCAACGTTGATCAGGGCGCCGACTTGCGGACGCTCTTCTGCCGGCAAATTCCCCAGGGTCTTCATCACCTGAGTCAATTCACCCTTTTTGCCAAGGTAGTGAACCCGGATTTGCTCCAGGGCATTGATATCTTCAGCGCTTTGCACAGCCTCTAGTGCTTGAGAGACCAGCGCATCCAGGTTTTCCATGTACAGACTCCAGATACAAAATAGGGGAAGAGCTTGAAGGCTCTTCCCCTATTTATGACGTTTAACACCTGAGCCCACAGAGGTGAGCCCGGGTGACTGTCGGGGGTACTTAAGCCAAGGTGGCTTTAGCTTTCTCGACAATCGCAGCAAACGCCGCTTTTTCGTTCACTGCCAGATCAGCCAGAACCTTACGGTCGATCTCGATGGACGCTTTTTTCAGGCCGGCGATGAAACGGCTGTAGGACAGACCGTTGATACGTGCACCAGCGTTGATACGAGCGATCCACAGAGCGCGGAACTGACGTTTTTTCTGACGACGGTCACGGTAGGCGTATTGGCCTGCCTTGATTACCGCTTGCTTGGCAACACGGAATACGCGCGAGCGAGCGCCGTAGTAGCCTTTAGCAAGTTTCAGAATTTTTTTGTGACGTTTACGGGCAATGACGCCACGCTTTACACGAGCCATGAGTTACTTCCTCTATTCTTAACCAAAAATTAACGAAGGCGCAGCATGCGCTCGACTTTTGCCACGTCAGACGGATGCAGCAAGCTGCTACCGCGCAGTTGACGCTTACGCTTGGTCGACATTTTGGTCAGGATGTGGCTCTTGAAAGCGTGCTTGTGCTTGATACCGTTAGCAGTTTTCAGAAACCGCTTAGCAGCACCACTTTTAGTTTTCATCTTTGGCATGTTCGGATACTCCGCATTCAGTTGATAAACATAATCGCAAGGCCTGCCGTGCCCTGTTGATTACTTCTTCTTTTTCGGGGCGATGACCATGATCAGCTGGCGTCCTTCCATCTTAGGATGCTGTTCGACCGAACCGTACTCGAGCAGGTCACCTTCAACCCGCTTGAGGAGTTCCATCCCCAGCTCCTGGTGGGCCATCTCACGGCCGCGGAATCGCAAGGATACCTTGGCCCTGTCCCCGTCACTCAGGAAACGTACCAGGTTGCGCAGTTTTACCTGGTAATCCCCTTCCTCCGTCCCTGGACGAAACTTGATTTCTTTTACCTGAATCTGCTTCTGGTTTTTCTTCGCCGCAGCAATCTGCTTCTTCTTTTCGAAGATCGATTTGCCGTAGTCCATCACACGGCAAACCGGTGGGACTGCGACTGCGGAGATTTCTACCAGATCAAGCTTGGCTTCTTCAGCAATACGAAGCGCTTCATCAATCGAGACGATGCCAATCTGCTCGCCGTCAGCGCCAATTAACCGAACCTCGCGTGCCGAGATATTCTCGTTGATCGGGGCTTTCGGTGCAGCTCGTTTATCTTGTCTCATTTCACGCTTAATAATAATTACTCCGAATCTGGGCGACCACGCCGGGAAACCGCTTGCGCGAGGAACTCAGCGAACTGGGCGACGGGCATCGAGCCCAGGTCAGCACCTTCACGAGTACGCACAGCGACAGTCTGCATCTCGACTTCCCGATCTCCAATAACCAAGAGATAGGGAACCTTGAGCAAAGTATGCTCGCGGATTTTAAAGCCGATCTTTTCATTTCTCAAGTCAGACTTGGCACGAAAACCGCTTTGATTGAGAGTTTTTTCAACTTCAGCGGCAAAATCTGCCTGTTTATCAGTGATATTCATGATCACTGCCTGAGTCGGAGCCAGCCACGCAGGGAACGCGCCCTCGTAATGCTCGATCAGAATCCCGACGAAACGCTCGAAGGAACCCAGGATCGCCCGGTGCAACATTACCGGGTGCTTGCGACTGTTGTCTTCGGAGACGTATTCGGCTCCCAGACGGATCGGCAGGTTAAAATCGAGCTGCAAGGTACCACATTGCCAGACACGACCGAGGCAATCTTTTAGCGAGAACTCGATTTTCGGACCGTAGAAAGCACCCTCGCCTGGCTGCAGATCGTACGGCAGGCCCGCACTATCAAGGGCTGAGGCCAGCGCCGATTCTGCGCGATCCCACAGCTCATCGGAGCCAACGCGCTTTTCCGGACGAGTGGACAGCTTCATTTCGACGTCGGTAAAGCCGAAATCGGCGTAGACATCCATGGTCAGCTTGATGAACGCGGCGGATTCGGCCTGCATCTGCTCTTCAGTACAGAAGATGTGCGCATCATCCTGGGTGAACCCACGCACACGCATGATGCCGTGCAGCGCACCGGACGGCTCATTACGGTGGCAAGCACCGAACTCGGCCAGACGCATCGGCAGCTCACGGTAGCTTTTCAAGCCCTGGTTGAACACCTGCACGTGGCAAGGGCAGTTCATTGGCTTGATCGCGTAGTCGCGGCTTTCCGACTGCGTGGTGAACATGTTCTCGGCGTAGTTGGCCCAGTGCCCGGATTTCTCCCACAGGCTACGGTCAACCACTTGCGGAGTCTTGATCTCCAGGTAGCCGTTTTCACGCTGAACCTGGCGCATGTACTGCTCGAGTACCTGGTACAGGGTCCAGCCGTTCGGGTGCCAGAAAACCATGCCCGGCGCTTCTTCCTGGGTATGGAACAGGCCGAGACGCTTGCCGATCTTGCGATGGTCGCGCTTTTCAGCTTCTTCGATACGCTGGATGTAGGCCGCCAGTTGCTTCTTGTCAGCCCAGGCGGTGCCGTAAACGCGCTGCAACTGCTCGTTCTTGGCATCGCCGCGCCAGTAGGCGCCGGACAGCTTGGTCAGCTTGAAGGATTTCAGGAAGCGGGTGTTCGGCACGTGCGGACCGCGGCACATGTCGACGTATTCTTCGTGATAGTACAGGCCCATGGCCTGTTCGTTCGGCATGTCTTCGACCAGGCGCAGCTTGTAGTCTTCGCCACGGCGGGTGAACACGTCGATCACTTCGGCGCGCGGAGTGACTTTCTTGATGACGTCGTAATCTTTTTCGATCAGCAGGTGCATGCGCTGTTCGATCGCCGCGAGGTCGTCCGGAGTGAAAGGACGCTCGTAGGCGATGTCGTAATAGAAGCCTTCATCGATGACCGGACCGATCACCATTTTCGCCGTCGGGTACAGCTGCTTGACCGCGTGGCCAATCAGGTGAGCGCAAGAGTGGCGAATGATCTCCACCCCCTCTTCATCCTTGGGCGTGATGATTTGCAGGGTCGCGTCGCTGTCGATGACATCACTGGCGTCAACCAGCTTGCCGTTGACCTTGCCGGCCACGGTGGCCTTGGCCAGACCGGCACCAATGGATGCGGCGACCTCGGCTACGGAAACCGGATGATCGAAGGAACGTTGACTGCCGTCGGGAAGAGTAATAGTGGGCATGGCGCCTCCTCTCCTAGTGGTGACCCCTACCAAAGGTCACGTGGGTTGGGATGAGCAGCCAGTACGCGATTCAGTCCAGGCCATTCAATATTGAACGCCTGCCTTACAGCGGCAGGAGCCTTGCGGCCAACCGGGAACCGAACCAGAGTGACTGGAGATCAAATCAGGGTTATTCGGGTATTGGCCGCTACTGGAGAACAGGTCATCCAGAGCCTGAAAATACCCAAGCGCTGGATCCTAGCACAGATGAACGGTCGTCGCCGCGACCTTGTTTGGCCAACGCCGAATTCAGGGCTTTTGCATCAAAAAGTGAACTTGAGATGTACGGCCCACCTCAAATAGGCTGAGAATCGCCACACATTATCGACCTCAAGGAGTTCCAGCTATGCGTCTTATCCGCCTTATCGCCCTTGCCTCCCCACTGATTATGCTGCTCCCGCTTAGCGCGCAGGCTGCCTGGCCTGCCGGGGTTCGCGAAAGCTATATGAAGGATTGCGTTTCCGCCGCCAGCCAGAGCGTCGACCAGAAGTCCGCCGAATTGCATTGCGCCTGTGGCGCGGACAAGCTCAACGAGAAGTTTACAACGGCCGAAATCAGCGAGCTGATGAGCAAGACAAAACAGCCGAGCGCAGAGCTGCGCACCAAGGCGCTGGACGCCATTCAGGAATGCAGAGTCAAGAAATAAGCTGCTGCAGGGCTAAAAACACCGGCCCTGGCGAGTAGAAAACAGCTGAAAAGCCACTATTTCAGACAAATTACGCAGCTTTTACAGCTTTTTTTACAGGCCATGTATTTGGCTACAAGCCTTTTAAACCGGGGCTTCCAGCCATACACAGCGACAAAGAACAGGCGATACGAAGGCAAACAGCACGTCCGGGGGGCTCCCAAATCGAACATTTCGACTATGATACTCCKGTGTGCCCAGTTGGCCTGAGCAGCACAGCACTACTGAAAATATATGTTTCTTGGAGATACACCATGTCTAATCGCCAAACCGGCACCGTTAAATGGTTCAACGATGAAAAAGGCTTCGGCTTCATCACTCCTCAAGGTGGCGGTGACGACCTGTTCGTACACTTCAAAGCTATCGAAAGCGACGGTTTCAAAAGCCTGAAAGAAGGCCAAACCGTTTCCTTCGTGGCTGAGAAAGGCCAAAAGGGTATGCAAGCTGCACAAGTTCGCCCAGAGTAATTTTCTGGCGCACTAAAAAAACCCCGTCCATGTGACGGGGTTTTTTATGGGCGAAACAAAAGCCTGAAGCGATTAGCCGCAGTTAACGCGGGTAATCACCAGGTTGGCGTCGGTGTTGAGGTTCAAACGATCCGAACGGTATTCCAGAGTGATCATGTCGTTTGGCCTGAGGACTCGTGCAGTCTGCGACCCGGAACGCGTGCGGGCCTGTTCCAGCAACTCTGGCGAAGCCTTTTTGCCAATGACGAATTCGGCAGCCTTTGCCTCACAACGACCGTTACCGGCCCCGGCTACCACAGGGTCTTTTGCCGACTCGGAGGTACTGCTGCAACCCGCCAACATGACGGCGGCCAGCAAAGTACCCAATGACGCGAGCTTCCAAGGCATGACGCCTCCTTTTCAATAGTTGAACTGCATTCGTGCGACAGTCGTTTGGGCATTTGGTTTCATGGTCAACGCCATGCCCCGCCTTCAAAGCCGTCAAACACGCAAGTTTGCCTGAGCCATCACCTGCTGTTCAGTGCGCAATCGTGACTGAATATGAGCAGGCTCAGTAGATATCGATGTAATCAAAGGGTGGCTTCGGCCAGTTCTGCTTCAATGCGTTGAATATCTGCATGACCCAGACCTCATCACTGGCGGCAACCATGCCTACATACCCTGAGCCCTTGGCCCACGTCTCAAGGCGAAACAGCAGCCCGTCGATATCCGTTCCGCCAACAACACCGGACGAAATGTAGGCAATCCCCGACTTGGTGACCCGCAACTGTGTGTGTGTATCGTCGCTGGCAGACGCCAGCAGCTGGCGCACTGCCTCTAGCGTCAAGCCGTCCGGGGTATTCAAATCGATCTGCACAGCACTGTCCTTGAAATCTACAAAGCCCAAGTGTCGCATAGCCCTCCGCTCATGCCTAAGTCGGAGTGCCAAAAGCTGCGCAAGGTGGTTAACTCAATAGACAGACTTCCCGACCTCGCGAGACACTCATGACCACCGTGACCATCGACGCCGACATCAAAGTCAGCTGGCCCCAAGGCCATAGCTCTTACAGCCCCAGCACCCCGGAAGAGCTGGCAATCATTGGCATAGACCTGCTGGTCAAGGACCTGGGCACGAAAGCCGCTCAACAGTTCATCGAACAGGTATTCGAGAAGTACCCCATCGACGACATGGGCGCCGCCCACACGTAAAGGGAGTAAACCCCCACAGGCTGGCACCTGTGGGGTATGGCTTACTTGAGACGGGCGAGACGCGCCGTCAGCAAGTCAAAGAAGCCCTGGGCGTCGCCGCTCGCAACCCAGAACGCGTTCTTCGGGGCTTTCAGGCCGTCGTACCAGTCAACGACGGTCTGGCCAAAGGTCGGCCCTTCGCGACTGTCGACCACCACGTTCACCGTACGACCGGTGAACAGTTCCGGCTTGAGCAGGTACGCGATCACCGTGGCGTCATGCACCGGACCACCTGGAATACCGTAGTGTTCCATGTCACCTTTGACGTATTCATTGAGAATATCGCCCACCAGCTTGCTGGCGTTGTTGTTCAGCGCGGCAATCTGCTTCAGGCGAGCGTCACTGGTCAGAATCTTGTGGGTGACGTCCAGCGGCAGATAGGTCAGCTTGACACCGCTCCTGAGGACCACTTCAGCTGCATGCGGATCAGCGAACAGATTGAACTCGGCCACCGGGGTAATGTTGCCGCCGTTGAAGTGCGCGCCGCCCATGATCACCACTTCCTTGATGCCTTGGGTGATTTCCGGATCCTGAATCAGCGCCAATGCCAGGTTGGTCTGCGGCCCGAGCATTGCGATAGTGATGCTGTGAGGCTTGGCCGCGCGCAACGTGTCGATCAGGTAACTGACTGCATCGCCTTTGGCCAGACCTTTCTTCGGCTCATGCACCGTGACACCCGAAAGGCCTTCCTTGCCGTGAATGTTCTCGGCGTAGATTGGTGTGCGCATCAGCGGTTTCGGTGCCCCCGCATACACCGGCACTTCTTCGCGCCCTGCCCACTCGCGGGCCAGCCGCGCATTACGCGAAGTCTTGTCCAGGCGCACATTACCGGCAACGGTGGTCAGTGCACGAATGTTCAGCTCTTCGGGCGACGCCAGGGCAAACAGCAGCGCCACCACGTCGTCGGCACCTGGATCGGTGTCGATGATCAGATCAATCTTTTCCGCCGCGTAGGCGCCTGTAGCGGTGAGCAAGGACAAAAGCAGCAGACTCCGGATCAGGTGATGCAGTCGTTGAGCATAGCGGTACATAGCGCACTCCTTGTGCGTGGATAAATCGAATCGGGATATGGCGGACTAGAAAGTCACCCCTGCGATCAGCACGATGTTGCAGTACGGCTGACATTCGCCCGTACGAACAATCGCCCGCGCCTGTCGGCTAAGGACTTTAAATTCTTCATGACTCAGCAACCGCCGCTGGCCTATCGCGGCATTGGCCGTCAGCTCGTCGATCGCCTGCAGCGCCTGCGGCTGCTTGAGCAGGATTTCTTCGGCCAGCACATGGCTTTCCACCTGCATTTCACTGAGTACGACGCGCAAGGTACTGACGAAGTCCGGAATGCCCTGGGTCAACGCCAGGTCGATCAACTCAACGCCGGGCGGCACCGGCAGACCGGCATCGCCAATCACCAGCATGTCGCCATGACCCAGAGAGGCAATCAGCCTCGACAATGCGATATTGAGCAGGGGTGTTTTTTTCATGATGCTTTGAAGGCCTGTACGTCTGACAAGGAAGGAATCGAAGGTTGCGCACCGGCCCGAGTCACCGATAAAGCGGCGGCGACCTGACCGAAACGAATGGCCTCGACTTCGCTTTTGCCAGAGGCCAGGGCCGCGGCAAAACCGCCAACAAAGGTGTCACCAGCCGCCGTGGTGTCGACCGCCTTGACCTTGGGCGCCGGAAAGTGTTCGCAGCTCTGCCCGTTGGCAAACAATGAACCCTGAGCCCCTAATGTAATGATCACCTTGCCGGCACCGGCGGCGATCAATCGGCTCGCGGCCAGCTCGGCGCTCTCCAGGGAATCCACCGGCAAACCACTCAGGGCCGAAGCTTCGCTTTCATTGGGGATCAGATAATCGATTGACGAATACCAGTCGGCCGGCAATGGGCTCGTTGCCGGTGCCGGATTCAGGATCACCGTCTTGCCCAGCTCACGACCGCGCTTGAGAACATAACCAACCGTGTGCATCGGCACTTCCAGCTGACAGATGATCACGTCGGCCGCCGCGAGCACCGCATCGAACCCCGCGACCATGCCAGGTGTCAGCTGACCGTTGGCCCCCGCAACGATGACAATCGCATTCTGGCTGTTGTCATCGACCACGATCAGCGCCACGCCGCTGGAACCTTCGACCGAGGTCAGCGCCTGACAATCGATCTGCTCGGCCAGAAGCGCTGCACGCAACTGCTCGCCATAAGCATCGTCACCCACGCAGCCGATCATCGATACCTGCGCACCCAGCCGGGCGGACGCGACCGCCTGATTAGCGCCCTTGCCGCCCGACACGGTGGCAAAGGACTCACCATGCAGCGTTTCTCCGGCATGCGGCAACCGCTGGGCGCGGGTTACCAGGTCCATGTTCAGACTGCCTACAACCACTACTTTTGCTGGCATACATCCCTACTCATCAATTCGCTTCAGCGGTATTGGTCGAATACGCCGGCCAGCGGCGCGGTCGACTCTCGCATGACAATGCTGGGCTTCACGATCCGCCGATCGGTCTCCAGTTCAGGTGTCGCGATCCGTTGCAACAGCACCTCTGCAGCCATTTCGCCAAGCTGCAGGATCGACTGGCCAACGGTGGTCAGCGCCGGATAGACATAACGACTCATCTGGATATCGTCGAAACCGATGACCGAAAGTTCGCTCGGTACCCGGATATTGCGCTCGGCGGCGGCCCGCAGTACGCCGATACCAATCATGTCGTTGCCGGCAAAAATTGCGCTCGGCGGGTTCTTTTCCAGCAATATTGCCGCCGCGTTGTAACCGCCGGTGCTGGTGAAATCGCTTTCGAGCACCCATTCTTTCGGCACTTCGACGCCTGCCTCTTTCAAGGCCCGGCAGTAACCTGCCAAACGCATCTGCGCCACGCTGGTATGTGCCGGACCGCCAATAGTGGCGATGTCGCGATGGCCCAGTTCGAGCAAATGCCGGGTCGCAAGATAAGCACCGTATTCATGATCGATGCGCACCATGTCCGCATCGAGCCCCTCCAACCCACGGTCGACGATCACCATCGGCGTACGAACGCCCGCCAGCCCTTGCGCCAACCCGCTATCACCACCGGCGGACGCGACAATCAGCCCGTCGATGCGTTTTTCCAGCAGCACGCGCAGGTAACTGCGCTGCTTGTCCGGGTTGTCATCGGAGTTGCAGAGAATCACGCAATAGCCGTTACGCTCGCAGTAATCCTCGATACCACGGGCCAACTCCGCGAAGTACGGGTTGAGGCTGTTGGGCACCAGCAGACCGATGGTCGCAGTGGTTTTCGCTTTCAGCGAGCGCGCCACGGCACTGGGCACGTAGTCCAGGCTTTTGATCGCAGCCTCGACCTTGAGCCGAACCTCTTCACTGACCGGCCGGGTCTTGTTTACCACGTGGGAAACCGTGGTGTAGGAAATCCCCGCGAGCGCTGCTACATCCTTGATCGTTGCCATGATTCAGCTCCGTCGACTTGCACGGTGGCTGCGGTAGGTGTCCAGCACTACCGCGACCACGATCACCGCGCCGGTGATGATACGTTTGGTCGGCTCGGTCGCGCCGATTTGCGCCAACCCGGCAGCCAGTACAGAAATGATCAGGACGCCGAAGAAGGTGCTGATCACCGAACCACGACCGCCCATCAGGCTGGTGCCACCGATCACCACGGCAGCGATGACTTGCAGCTCCAGGCCGGAACCGGCATTCGGGTCCGCCGCTTCCAGACGCGAGATCTGGAACAGTGCGGCAATACCCGCCAGCAACCCCATCAGGCTGAATACCAGGATCTTGTAGGGTTTGGGGTTGATACCCGCCAGACGCACAGCTTCCTCGTTGGTACCGATACCGATCAGGTAGCGACCGAACACGGTACGGGTCAACACTGCCTGGGCGATGAAGATAACCAGCAACGCGATAATGAATGAAGGTGAAATACCTAAGGCAATCGGATTGGACAGCCAGGCAAAGGCATCACCGATATAGGCCGTGCGCGAGCCGGTCATCTGATAGGCAACGCCGCGAGCCATCTCCAGCACACCCAGTGAAACAATGAACGACGGAATGCGCCAGGCCACGGTGATCGAACCGGTGATGGTCCCGGCCGCTGCGGCAGCGGCCATGCCCAGCAGCGCTGCCGGCAAGACACTCCAGCCCCAGCCGAGGATTGCCACGCTGACGGTCGAGCCCGCCAAGGCCAGTACCGAACCCACCGATAGGTCGATGCCGCCGATGATCAACACGAACGTCATACCGACTGCCAGCACCATCAGGTCCGGGATCTGGTTGGCCAGCGTGCTGAAGGTGTCATAAGAGAGGAAATGGCTGCTCAAGACCGAGAACAGCGCAATCATCGCCAGCAAGGCACCGGCCAGGCCCAGGTAGGTACCGAGGCCGTAAAAATTGCCACTACGCTTGCCAGCAGACGCTACAGGTTTGCCAGCAGACATTGCAGTTTTCATGGGAGATCCCTAGGCGCCGCTTCATGGAGCAACGCATCACGTTTTTGGTAGCCGGCAAAAGCGGCGGCAAGCAAATCATCCTGAGTCCAGTTGTCGCGCTCGAAGGTGTCGATCAAGCGTCCGGCCGACAACACGCCAATACGGTCGCAGATCAACATCAGCTCGCGCAGATCGCTGGAAACCACTACCAGCGCCTTGCCTTGACGCGTCAACTCGCCGAGCAATGCGTAAATATCGAACTTGGCACCGACATCGATGCCGCGAGTCGGCTCATCGAACAGCAGCACCGAACACTCACGTTCAAGCCAGCGACCGATCACCACCTTCTGTTGATTGCCACCCGATAGCTCGCTAACCAGTTGCGCAGGACTGGAACTGCGAATGCGCATGGCATCGATCTGACGCTGCGCCAGCGCCATCTCGTCACCGGGATTGACGATGCCACCACTGGAGATCACCGGCATATTGCCCAGGGCGATGTTGGCGCTGATCGACTGAGTCAGTAGCAGGCCCTCGCCTTTGCGATCTTCGGTAATCAGGGCAATACCGTGACCGACCGCATCGGCGGGCGAACGAATGCTCACCACTTTCGCCGGTGAACCAAGGGCGACCGTGCCACTGTCTGCCGCATCGGCACCGAAAATCAGCCGCAGCAGCTCCGTGCGCCCTGCCCCGATCAAACCGGATATTCCGAAAATCTCGCCGCTGCGCACCTCGAAAGACACATCGCGAACCTTGTCCGAACGGCTCAGCCCTTTGACGGTCAGGGCCGGCGCGCCGATGTGTCGTGGACCGAGATCGATGTGTTCGCCCAATTCGCGGCCGACCATCAGATTGACCAGTTGCTCGCTGTTGTAGTTGGCCATCGGCTCGACGCAGACCAGATTGCCGTCACGCAACACCGCGATGCGCTGAGCAACCCGAGCCAGCTCTTCCAGCCGATGGGAAATATAAATGATCGCCACGCCGCGGGCTTGCAGGCGGGTGATTTGCTCAAAGAGCATCTCGACTTCGCGAGCCGTCAACATCGCTGTCGGCTCATCGAGAATCAGTACATGGCAGTCGCCGATCAGGTTGCGTGCGATCTCGACCATTTGCTGATGACCGATCCCCAGCTCACCGACCAGCGTGTCCGGATCGATCGCATCGAGCCCGACCTGAGCCATCGCGGCGATTGCCGCTTTGCGCAGTTGCTTGCGACTGATCCAGCCGCCATTGCTCGGCAGGTTATCGAGAAACAGGTTTTCCGCGACAGACAAGGTCGGCAGCAGATTGAGCTCTTGCATGACCATGCGAATGCCCAGTTCTTCGGCCTGGGCTCGGCTGCCTGGGCGGTAATCGCGTCCCTGGAATTGCATCTGGCCGGTGGTCGGAGTGACCAGCCCGCCAATGATTTTCGACAGCGTGCTTTTGCCGGCACCGTTCTCGCCGGTCAATGCCAGCACTTCACCACGCATCAGCGTCAGGTCAATGCCGGTCAATACCGGTTGCGCATACGTCTTGCCGATACCGCTGACCGAAAGGACCGCGTTCGGGGCACAAACTGACATAAGAAACTCTCCATGCGCTCGCCCTTGCGAGCGAGCGCCGTTGTGTCGCCAGAATGACTACTTGGTAACCAGCTCAACCGGAGTTTCGATTACGCCGTTGGTGCCGCTATCGACCTTTTCGCCCTTGAGCATTTTCAGGGCAGTCTCGATGCCGAACACCGCCTGTTTGGCTGCAAACTGATCGGCAGTCGCCAATACGCGGCCGTCCTTGAGCATTGGTTTGATGGCATTGATGTTGTCGTAACCGACCACTTGCACCTTGCCCGCCTTGCCTGCTGCGCGCACCGCCGAAACGGCACCGACCGCCATGCTGTCGTTGCCAGCCAGCAGGGCCTTGGTTTGCGGGTACTCGCTGAGTATCGAGGCGGCCACCTTGTTGCCTTTATCGATTTCCCAGTCACCGGACTGCAACGAGACGACCTTGATCTGCGCCGCTTCCATTGCATCCTTGAAACCAGCGGTGCGAGCCTGGGCGTTGGTGGTGGTGGAAACCCCTTCGATGATGCCGACTTCGTCACCGGCCTTCAGCTGTTTGGCCAGGTACTCGCCGACCAGACGCGCGCCTTTGCGGTTATCCGGGCCTACGAACGGTACGGTCATGTTCTTGCTTTTGACGACGGCCGGGTCCAGCTGGTTGTCGATGTTGATCACGGTGATACCGGCATCAATGGCCTTCTTGATCACCGGAACCATCGCTTTGGAGTCAGCTGGCGCAATAACCAGCGCATTGACCTTGGCCAGAATCATTTGCTCGACGATGCGCGTCTGGCCAGCCGTGTCTGTTTCGTCCTTGATCCCGTTGGAGATCAGGTCGAAATCGGCAGAATGTTCTTTCTGGTAAGCCTTGGCACCATCTTCCATGGTCAGGAAGAATTCGTTGGCCAAAGACTTCATGACCAGCGCGACTTTAGGTTTTTCAGTATCGGCGAAGGCCGAAGAGAGGGGCAAAGCGGCGGATGCGGCAGCCAGCATAGCGACAGCGAGAAGACGTCCAGCGAATGGCAGCTTCATGAGTTCACTCCGATCTTATGATTATTGTGAGCAACGCTTGCACTGCATACGCTTCAAATCCGTTCACCAGCGCTCTGATACGCGGGAACGGTGATCGCCGCGCCCACGGAGCCAAACCGTCGACAGGACCGCGCAAACGTTTGCGTAGACCGAACTATGCGAACCCTGTCGACATTTGTCAACGGTCAGAAAAAACCGTTTTGTGGCCTGGTTGGCGAAAAAACCGCAATGCCGATTATGCCGTGGTGTTGACCACCGATCCGCTATTGGATCCCTTGGCCAGCTCCTTGACCAGGCTGCTGCTCACCTCCATCAGCGCACCGTTGGTTTGAGCGATCTGCCCCTGAATCGCCATAACCGCGGTGGTCTTGGCTTCCGGCGTCGGATATGACGCGGCCTGGGCCGCAGCCAGTTGCTGTTGTTGCTGGCGCAATTGTTCTTGCAGTTCCTTCATGCGTTTGAGCAGCATCTTCACCGTGATGCTTTGGCTACCACCGTCATCCGCCTGGGTCTCAGTGCCCGGGTTTTGCCCTACCGGGCCTGTCCTGACTTGCTTGCTGTCACCTTCCTTACCAGCCGTCAGTTGTGTCTCGGCTTCTGCCTTCGCGTCGTTCAATGCGTTGATCGTAGCGAGCGACTTGCCGCCAATCGTGATGCCGCCTGCGTTTGGAAAACCTACTGAAATGGACATATGAGCTCCTGCACAAAGAATGATCCTGAAGGGATCATCGACCTCTGAGCGGCTTTCTTTAGCACTAATGCCTTTCGAAAATGTGGGAAATCCTAGATTTACGCTGTAGGAGATTTCGGACAGCCGAACACTTCCATCGCACATATTCGGAAACCCGGACGACTATCGCCTTGAGCGCCACCGCACAAAAGATATAAATCTATATAAATCAAAAGGTTAAAAGATTTTTAAATCGAAGATATGACTGGTACAGATCCTGCTCTTACTGGGTACCCCGGCATACAGATCTGCTTGGGGTGTTTCTAGATGAACCTGCATCAGCACCGTCATCACTACTAGAGAGAAAACAATGAAATCTGCCTTCAACACCTTTATTCCGGGCGCTTTGGCCCTCCTGCTGCTCCTCCCGACTGCACTGCAAGCAAAAGAAGTCGAAACCCAAAAGAAACTGGCAAACGTGGTCGTCCTCGCTACAGGCGGCACGATCGCCGGTGCCGGCGCCAGCTCAGCCAACAGTGCTACGTACCAGGCTGCAAAAGTCGGGATCGAACAGTTGATCGCCGGCATCCCTGAACTGAGCCAATTGGCCAATGTTCGCGGCGAGCAAGTGATGCAAATCGCCTCCGAGAGCATCACCAACGAAAACCTGCTGCAACTGGGCCGTCGCGTGGCCGAACTGGCCGACAGCAAAGACGTCGATGGCATCGTCATTACTCACGGCACCGACACCCTGGAAGAGACCGCCTACTTCCTGAACCTGGTGGAAAAAACCGACAAGCCAATCATCGTTGTCGGCTCGATGCGCCCAGGCACCGCGATGTCGGCTGACGGCATGCTCAACCTGTACAACGCCGTCGCCGTAGCGGGTAGCAAAGATGCTCGTGGCAAAGGCGTGCTGGTCACCATGAACGACGAAATTCAGTCGGGTCGTGATGTCAGCAAAATGGTCAACCTCAAGACCGAAGCGTTCAAAAGCCCATGGGGGCCATTGGGCATGGTGATCGAAGGCAAATCCTATTGGTTCCGCTTGCCAGCCAAGCGCCACACCATGGATTCGGAATTCGACATCAAAACCATCAAGAGCCTGCCTGACGTCGAAATCGCCTATTCCTATGGCAATGTCGACGGCACTGCTTACAAGGCCCTGGCCCAGTCTGGCGCCAAAGCCATCATCCATGCCGGCACCGGTAATGGCTCGGTATCTTCGCGTCTGGTTCCAACCTTGCAGGAACTGCGCAAGGATGGCGTGCAGATCATTCGTTCTTCCCACGTCAATGCTGGCGGCTTTGTCCTGCGCAACGCCGAACAGCCAGACGACAAGTATGACTGGGTCGTTGCGCATGACCTGAACCCGCAAAAAGCCCGCATCCTGACGATGGTTGCACTGACCAAGACGTCGGACAGCAAAGAGCTGCAACGGATGTTCTGGGAGTACTGATTCATTGCGTCCGGCCGGATCCGGTCGGACGCCTGCCCCCCACTCGCCCACCCGGGCGAGTGATCTACCCTCCCACCTTCCCTGCCATTGCTTCTGAATAATCACCAATCGGTTTACAGCAAACGGAAAAATTCGCTGTCAGAGGAATTTCTTGAACTTTAAGCAGTTGCGAAATCGCCTACAGTTAAATACTGTATGCACGTACAGCTTAATAAGGACTACCCCGTGGCCACGACCTCTTCAGCAGCGACTAACCCTCCAGGCTCTTACGAACGACTCGGTTTGCGCGTTCAGAAAATCATCAACTCCCCGACCGCCCAAAAAGCCAAGGCCGCCCTGATCTTCCGCCTCCCCGACGAGCCGGTAGATGAATGGGAACGCTTGCTCGAGGAAATCGCCGAGAACGACAACGTCACCCTCGCTTATCGCGACGATGGCGGCGTGCAGATTTTCTGGGTTGTGCCGAAGGAAGACTGAGTCAATGATTGTTCGCTGTTTTGCTTTGCTGTTGTTGCTCTTCGTTGTCGTCAGTGCTCAGGCGGATGCGCCACGCACTTTCAACGAAGCGAAAAAGGTCGCCTGGACACTCTACGCCCCACAGTCCACAGAGTTCTATTGTGGCTGCAAATACACGGGCAATCGGGTCGACCTCAAAGCCTGCGGTTACGTGCCACGTAAAAATGCCAAGCGCGCTGCACGCATCGAATGGGAGCACATCGTTCCGGCATGGCAAATCGGTCATCAACGCCAGTGCTGGCAACAGGGTGGTCGCCAGAACTGCACACGTCACGACCCGACCTATCAGCGTGCCGAGGCCGATCTGCACAACCTCGTGCCGAGCATCGGCGAGGTCAATGGGGACCGAAGCAATTTCAGCTTCGGCTGGCTCCCCGTACAATCCGGGCAATACGGTTCGTGCCTGACCCAAGTCGACTTCAAGGCCAAGAAGGTCATGCCCCGCCCGTCCATTCGCGGGATGATCGCCCGCACTTATTTCTACATGAGCAAGCAATACGGTTTGCGACTGTCCAAACAGGATCGGCAACTCTACGAAGCCTGGAACAAGACTTACCCGGCACAAAGCTGGGAGCGCCAACGCAATCAGCGCGTTGCGTGCGTGATGGGGCGCGGCAATCAGTTCGTCGGCCCCGTCGACATGAAGGCCTGCGGTTAATCAGGCGGCGTCAATTACTGAGCCGTGCTGTGCTCGATGACCATTGATTCGATATTCATCTTCTTCGCCCTGGCCAGTGCTGCGGTCAGCTCGACCTGCCTTGCCTCGGCTTCAGCCTTCGAGTTGAACGGCCCGACCAGCACGCGCTGTTTACCGTCTTGCGTAACCACGTAGGAAACAAAACTGTGTTCGATCAGCCAGCCGGTGAGATCGCTGATCGCCTGCACGGTCTCGCCCTGAACCAGAACATCCCATTGCGGGGCAGCCGCCACAGCAGGTGCAGAAACGACCGGCGCCTGAGGTTTTTTCGACTCCCCGGCCTTTTCCTGACCACATCCGGCCAATACCAATACCGCGACCACCAACGCCATTTTGCGCACAACCTTCCCCTCTGAATGCCAAAAGCCGGGATTTTATCACCCGAAAATGCTTCGCGACCCGGTAAACAGGCCTCAAAACAACGAGAATGATGTTTCTCGCCTCTGTATAGTCGCACCTTGGGAATTAATGCAGCGTCTGCACGTCAGAAAGAGGCACCCAAACCGTGACACTTAGCACTAATCTATAGGTACTACCGACATCTGCATTGTCTGAGTCAGGTGCCCTACAAAGCTATCAAGGAGAAGATCATGCTGATACTCACCCGCAAAGTCGGTGAAAGCATAAACATCGGTGATGACATCACCATCACCATTCTGGGCGTTAGCGGCCAGCAGGTCAGAATCGGCATTAATGCCCCGAAAGACGTTGCGGTGCATCGCGAAGAAATCTACCAACGTATTCAGGCGGGCCTTACCGCGCCGGACAAGCGCGAAACGCCCTGAGCTCGTCAGCAATCAGTAGCCAGCCCTTTCTCTCACGGCAACGGCTGGCTAAAGATTCTGCGCGCCTATCCCTGCCTTCTCCATGACAAAGGTGCAGCACCAACACTCCACCGGTGATACCGATACTAACGACATCGCCATGAGCCTTACTGTCAGACGATTCGGATTCAGCCCGGTGAAAACCTCACAGCCGGCCTGGACACACCAAGTCATAGCGCAACGCTAACCGACTATCCAAACGTCACACCTCGCGCCATGCCTGTCGCGGCCACGACCATCAAGATAATCAACAGCGCCTCGATATGACTGATCCGCGCAAAGAGACGGACCCGCCCGACATCAACCGGCACACCTCGACTCAAAGCGATCCGCCATTTGATCAAGGCCACCATCGGTGCAATCTCAAGCAGCAGGATGATGACGAATAAAGTCATTTTCAGATGGAACAGCGGTTGATGCAGGTAATAGTCCGCGCCCTTTTCGTACCCGCCAAAGGCACGGATCCCGCCGGTCACCAGAAGAATCAATGCAGAGACTCCCCAAAAGTTATCTGCCAGCAAAACACTGCGAGCCCCCGCACCCTCTGCGGTTACTCGACGAAAAGCCATGCCACGCGTCAGACCCCCCCAGAGCGCCAGGGCATAAGCCAAAAGATGGACCGCGGCGAGAAACCAGTGAACCAGCATCGAATTGCTCCCCTTTCAAGACGAAAAATAATTGGCCTCACAGTAGTAGTCCAAAACGCCTCGCTTCGCAGGCAAGACAAACAAGCATCTTGCCCTCGCCTTCAATTGGCCACGATCAAACTGGCACGCAACTCCGTTTTATTCCGGTGTTTCGTCGCCATTCAGTTGATTGGGCTTAAGCCGCAGAGCACACTTGCACAAGTTGAAGGACCAACGCCCCTATCGATCAAAAGCCCGCCCACCTGCGGGTTTTTTTTCGCCTGCGCAATGGTCGTCACCCAACGCATGTGAAGAGCCCAGCGCGGTGGCTGGGCTCTGTTTATTGCCGGTGTTCCATCATCTTGTCAGCAAGAATCCTGGCCCTCTCGACCAATAGACTCTGCCACTCATCGTGACTCGACTTCGACCCCCCTATCGTCGGCGCCGTGAGATTGCTTTCGGCTATCAGCGCAGCACAAAAATACTGATCCCAAACGACCCTTTCTCCAGCCGTACGTCTGTTCATTTGGTCGGAGTTCATATGCGGCTCCTTTTGATGAGGTAGCCCAGCTATTTTACGCCCGAACTGCGCACATGCCGCGCTTGAGTTGGCAGTCGGCGTACGCCGTACCAACAACCTCAGGTCGATACCGACAGGCTGTCACTCCGAGTATCGGCAATCGGCCAAAAACATTCGGGCTCAGACAGGAACAGTGCCAGAAAGACCACCCTCAATTTGATTTTTGAATGCGCCCAAGGCCGAAACGACTTGCTGACTGATCTGCGGGCTCGCTGCGATGTCTGCGTCATCCATTCCTTTTGCCAGCAAGTCGACTGTTATCGAGGCGGGCTCGACAATAACCGCGGACATCGTTTCCAGCACCAGCCTTAGCGCCGCCTGAGCATGACTCGCCCGCGGCGATGCGTTGAAAAGTGCTACCGGCTTGCCGGGAAAGTCCTGACTGGCCACGAGCCAATCCAGTGCATTCTTGAACGACCCCGGAATTCCACGAGCGTACTCAGGGCACGAAATCAGAATGCCGTCCGCCTCGGCAATAATCCCACGCAACTCTGCGACGATCTGCGGAGGATCGTCAGCCAGGTCCGGATCGAAATGAGGTAATTGACCCACCTCCAGGTAGTGCCTGATCGATATCCCTTCAGGACTGAGCCTCTCGGCAGCACGCAGTAACGCGGAGTTTGAAGAGGCTGCGCGAAGACTTCCTGAGATCGCAAGCAGTTGCACCATGTGTATACGCTCCATGACTTGGTGGACGGATGAATTGTCGCATACGCAGGCCAAAGCCATCTTAGCGTGAGAGCAATCCCGATCGGCAGGTGCACTCGATTGCCTCGCGGTCAGGCCGCCCGGTTGTCATGGTAGATCTCGGGGGTAAAATTAATGGTGGGCTGCCAGCATCAGTGAAACCGATGCACTTCGAGGGCAACATCATGCAAACGACTGAAGATGCGATCATTGCAGCAGCACGACTGCGCGCTGCAAGCCGGGGAGATAACGAAGCCCTGGCTGCAGCTTCAGCACTCGAAGTCGTGGAAACCCTGAAAAAGTCTTTAACAGGAGACAAGTACCAAGAGGCTCTCGAAAGACTGTATCTGGAGTACACAACCTCCTCAACCCCGTAACGCTCTCACCGGCCGCGCACTTCTGGATTGACCGTCGGCACACACTTGAGAGTAGCCAGATCAATCAGCGTGAAATAGCCGCCCATCCAGCCGCCAGTGTCGATATGGTAGACGTTGCCCAGCACGGTCGGCTGAAGGACCACCGTGTGGCCGACGATCACCGCCCTGATGCCAGTGACGCCCGTGTTGTTTTCGGTGGTAATGCGCGTACGCGACCACTGGCAGATTGTTTGAACACTACACCGCGTCGAGCCTTGCTCCCGCTCAAGGGCGCCGAGCATTTGCGCCCAATCATCGAACGGGCAATCGGCATGCACGATTCCCACCGGCCCCATGGGCGTCATTACTTCAATAACAATGGGCAGTTCGGCGAACAGATCGACATAGAAGGTCTGCTCAGCGCTGGACAGACCGTACAGCCAGGTACCACCGTTGATTATGTGCAGGTAACTGGCCTGGCCTTTATGGCTGAGCCGATGGCCATCGACCGCCATTTGCTCATGATTGCCCTGCACGGCAAAGAACCACGGTTTGGCCAGCCACACATCAACCTCGGTAGATTCAGGGCCACGGTCGACCATGTCGCCAACACTGAACAGACGATCGGTTGCGGGGTTGAAGTCGACAGCATCAAGTGCTGCCTGAAGCCTGGTGAAATGGCCGTGAATATCACCCACGGCAAAGTCGCGGCCCGCGGTGTTGATTGTGAAACGCTGAACCTGGGTCATGCTGCCACCCCCGGTATCATCTTGAGGCTCTTTTCAATCCAGTGTATTCGCCTCACTTGCGACTCTTATGCTACCCCCCTTGAGCGCTTCGAACTCAGGCATTTGCGAAGGCAAATGCTGACCTGATGGTGTATCGCAGTGGGGGGGGTTGCAAAAGTTTTGAAAAATCGCAGGCAACAAAAAAGGGCCCACCTTTCGGTGAGCCCTTCTAGACCGCCCAGCAGAGCGGATTTTGTTTGGTAGGCGCGATTGGACTCGAACCAACGACCCCCACCATGTCAAGGTGGTGCTCTAACCAACTGAGCTACGTGCCTGCTGTGAGGCGGCATTCTACGGAATTCCGGAGGGGTGTCAACACCTTTTTTTCACCTAACCCTATGAATATGCAAAATATTTAATTTTGGTCCGGCAAAGAAGATTTTCGGGGTAGCTGGCAGTCGATTTTCAACTCAGGTAGGATCGGCGCACTCGTAAAATATATTAAACAGAGGCTACAGGATGGCGAACATCCCTTATCCCGAATCCTATTACGCCGCGTCGGCCAACGCTGCCCCGTCGCGCCCATTGCTGCAGGATGACGTAGAGACCGATGTCTGCATCATCGGTGCGGGCTATACCGGCCTGTCCAGCGCACTGTTTCTGCTGGAGAGCGGGTTTCGAGTAACCGTCCTGGAGGCAGCCAAAGTCGGTTTCGGCGCCTCGGGTCGCAACGGTGGCCAGATCGTTAACAGCTACAGCCGCGATATCGATGTGATCGAACGCAGCGTCGGCCCCAAGCAAGCGCAAATGCTCGGGCAGATGGCGTTCGAAGGCGGCAAGATCATTCGCGACCGCGTGGCCAGATACCAGATCCAGTGCGACCTGAAAGACGGCGGCGTGTTTGCAGCTATCACCAGCAAGCAAATGGGTCATCTGGAATCGCAGAAGCGCCTGTGGGAGCGCTACGGC
Source organism: Pseudomonas sp. 05N432 (assembly GCF_056396945.1). Classification (NCBI taxonomy): domain Bacteria; kingdom Pseudomonadati; phylum Pseudomonadota; class Gammaproteobacteria; order Pseudomonadales; family Pseudomonadaceae; genus Pseudomonas; species Pseudomonas sp. 05N432. Next base: position 182,769 of record NZ_JBFTMM010000010.1, read on the forward strand.
CACACTCAGCTGGAACTCCTGGACAAGCGCCGCATTCGCGAGGTCGTCGCCTGCGACCAATACGTGGGCGGCATGCTCGACATGAGTGGTGGCCACATCCACCCGCTCAACCTGGCCCTGGGTGAAGCCGCGGCCGTCGAGTCGCTGGGTGGGACCATTTACGAGCAGTCACCAGCCGTACGCATCGAGCGTGGCGCCAATCCGGTGGTGCATACACCTCAAGGCAAGGTCAGGGCCAAATTCATCATCGTCGCCGGCAACGCCTACCTGGGCAATCTGGTTCCAGAGCTGGCTGCCAAATCAATGCCGTGCGGCACCCAGGTGATCACCACCGAACCCTTGGGCGATGAGTTGGCGAAGAACCTGTTGCCACAGGACTACTGCGTCGAGGACTGCAACTACTTGCTTGACTACTATCGCCTTTCTGGCGACAAGCGCCTGATCTTCGGTGGCGGCGTGGTGTACGGCGCCCGGGATCCGGCGAACATCGAAGCGATCATTCGACCGAAGATGCTCAAGGCCTTCCCGCAACTCAAGGATGTGAAGATCGATTACGCCTGGACTGGCAATTTCCTGCTGACCTTGTCGCGCTTGCCGCAGGTCGGACGCCTGGGCGACAACATCTATTACTCCCAGGGCTGTAGCGGCCATGGCGTGACTTACACGCACCTGGCAGGCAAAGTCCTGGCCGAAGCCTTGCGTGGCCAAGCGGAGCGTTTTGACGCCTTTGCCGACCTGCCACACTACCCTTTCCCGGGCGGCCAGTTGTTGCGTACACCGTTTGCGGCACTGGGCGCCTGGTATTACGGCCTGCGAGACAAGTTCGATTTCTGATTTATAGCGCTCACAAAAAAACCGCCAATTGGCGGTTTTTTTTGAAATGAACTCAAGCGTCACCCTGAAATAGCGAAAGCCAAATCCCGGAAACAAAAAACCCCGGTCTTTCGACCAGGGTCTTTGCTATCGATTCGAAGTAGCCAGTGACTCTCTTCGTGCTTCAAGGCGTTCAGTGGGCCTTGAGGCAGATATGGCGCAGCGGACGGGACTCGAACCCGCGACCCCCGGCGTGACAGGCCGGTATTCTAACCGACTGAACTACCGCTGCGTATCGCTCAGACTTGCGTCTGTGTGAACCTTTGTCGGACTGAAGAGCTTGCAAGCTTTTCAATCTCAAACCGGGAAAACCCGATCTGGAAAATATGGCGCAGCGGACGGGACTCGAACCCGCGACCCCCGGCGTGACAGGCCGGTATTCTAACCGACTGAACTACCGCTGCGCGTCGGTGGAGGCTTTTTACAGCTTCCTTCCTGCTTTCGCAAGACTCAAGAAGTGGTGGGTGATGACGGGATCGAACCGCCGACATTCTGCTTGTAAGGCAGACGCTCTCCCAGCTGAGCTAATCACCCTTTGCTTCTCTGAGGCCGCGAAATTTACGCAGATACCGAAGCTAAGTCAATAGCCTGCTTGAAGTTTTTCTGAAAAAGACAAAATCATGTCATCTTCCCGGGCGCCAATCAGCGACACCCTCAACCTCAAGCCCCATCCACCGCAGCCCCGGCACCTCGGTTAATCGCTATAAATCATTTTCTTGGTCATGCCACCGTCGACCACAAACTCCTGGCCCGTGACAAACCCGGCATTCTTCGACAGCAGCCAGGCCACCATCGCCGCCACATCCTCGACGGTCCCTACCCTGCCCGCCGGATGCTGAGCATGATCTGCATCACTCAGCGGTTCGGCACGTCGCGTCGCTGGATCACGCGTATCGATCCAGCCAGGGCTGACCGCATTGACCCGAATCTCTGGCCCCAGGCTGATGGCCAAGGCGTGAGTCAATGCCAGCAAACCGCCCTTGCTCGCCGCGTAAGCCTCGGTATCCGGCTCCGACTGCGCCGCCCGGGTCGAGGCCAGATTGACGATGGCGCCGCTGTGAGCACGCAAGTAAGGCGCACAGTGCTTGGCCAGCAGCATCGGCCCACTGAGATTCACTGCCAACACCCGATTCCAGTACGCCAGATCGAGGCTTTCCAGCGTGATGTTGTGCGGATCGGCGACGGCCGCATTACACACCAGTGCGTCGATGCGACCGAATTGCCCAAGCACCTCGGCGACGCCATGAGCCACCTGCTGTTCATCGGCCACGTCCATGCCGATGAAGCAGGCGTTGTCACCCAGCACCTTGGCAACTTTCGAGCCGCGCGCACGGTCCAGATCGGTCAGCACTACCTGCCAGCCTTCGCTGACCAGCCAGGCTGCAATCCCCAGACCTATGCCACGCGCAGCACCGGTGACCAGTGCAACCCGCCCATTAGCGCCACTTGCAGGCGTGGACAACTCGATCACAAGGCAGCCAGCCCGCGCGCCAGATCCGCTTGCAGGTCAGCCACGTCTTCGAGGCCGACCRCAATGCGGATCAAGCTGTCGCGAATCCCCGCCGCTTCACGCTCTTGCGGCGCCAGGCGACCGTGAGAGGTGGTGCTCGGATGAGTAATGGTGGTCTTGCTGTCACCGAGGTTGGCGGTGATCGAAATCAAACGCGTGGCATCGATAAAGCGCCAGGCGCCGTCTTTGCCACCCTTGACTTCAAAACTCACCACGGCGCCAAAACCCTTCTGCTGACGCAGGGCCAACTCATGCTGCGGATGGCTCTTGAGGCCGGCGTAGTGGACTTTCTCGATGCCGTCCTGCTGCTCCAGCCACTCGGCCAGTTGCTGGGCATTGGCGCAGTGCGCCTTCATGCGCAGGCTCAACGTTTCCAGCCCCTTGAGGAAGATCCAGGCGTTGAACGGGCTCAAGGTCGGCCCGGCGGTACGCAGGAAGCCGACGATCTCTTTCATCTGTTCACTGCGACCAGCCACTACGCCGCCCATGCAACGGCCCTGGCCGTCGATGAACTTGGTAGCCGAATGCACGACCACGTCTGCACCGAGCTTCAGCGGCTGCTGCAAGGCTGGCGTGCAGAAGCAGTTGTCGACCACCAGCATCGCGCCCTTGGCGTGAGCGATTTTCGACAACGCAGCAATGTCCACCAGCTCGGCCAGCGGATTGGACGGCGATTCGACGAACAGCAACTTGGTGTTGGCCTTGATCGCCGCATCCCAGCCGGAAAGCTCAGCCAGGGGCACGTAATCGACTTCGATGCCAAAACGCTTGAAGTACTTTTCGAACAGGCTGATGGTCGAGCCGAACACGCTGCGCGAGACCAGCACATGATCGCCAGCACTGCACAGGCTCATCACCACCGCCAGGATCGCCGCCATGCCGGTAGCCGTTGCCACGGCCTGCTCGGCACCCTCAAGAGCGGCAATCCGCTCTTCGAACGAGCGAACGGTCGGGTTGGTGTAGCGCGAGTAAACGTTGCCCGGCACTTCGCCAGCGAAGCGTGCCGCCGCATCGGCAGCGGTACGGAACACGTAGCTTGAAGTGAAGAACATCGGATCACCGTGTTCGCCTTCCGGCGTACGGTGCTGACCGGCGCGTACGGCCAGGGTATCGAACGCTACGCCATCGAGGTCGCTGTCCAGCCGACCGGCATCCCACTCCTGACTCATGCTGTCACTCCTTGCCTTGTTCTTTATGGGTAGATACAAAACCGGCCCCTCAGGGCCGGTAGAAACTCAGTTGTTGTACAGATCGATGATCGCACTGACTGCCTGTGTCTTGACCTTGGAGGCATCGTTACGTGCCTGCTCGATCTTGTTCAGGTAAGCCTCGTCGACGTCGCCGGTGACGTACTTGCCGTCGAACACCGCGCAATCGAAGTTCTCGATCTTGATCTTGCCGCCGCCGACCGCTTCGATCAAGTCAGGCAGGTCCTGATAGATGAGCCAGTCAGCGCCGATCAGATCAGCCACGTCCTGAGTCGTACGATTGTGGGCGATCAGCTCGTGGGCACTCGGCATATCGATGCCGTACACGTTCGGGTAACGCACAGCCGGCGCTGCCGAGCAGAAGTAGACGTTTTTGGCGCCAGCTTCGCGCGCCATCTGGATGATCTGCTTGCAGGTGGTACCGCGAACGATCGAGTCGTCCACCAGCATCACGTTCTTGCCGCGGAATTCCAGTTCGATGGCGTTGAGCTTCTGGCGTACGGATTTTTTCCGTGCAGCCTGGCCCGGCATGATGAAGGTCCGACCGATGTAGCGGTTCTTCACGAAGCCTTCGCGGAACTTCACGCCCAGGTGGTTCGCCAGCTCCAGCGCTGCAGTGCGGCTGGTATCCGGAATCGGAATGACCACGTCGATGTCGTGCTCTGGACGCTCGCGCAGAATCTTCTCGGCGAGTTTCTCACCCATGCGCAGGCGAGCCTTGTAAACCGAAACGCCGTCGATGATCGAATCCGGACGCGCCAGGTAGACGTGCTCGAAGATGCATGGAGTCAGCGATGGATTGGTCGCGCACTGACGGGTGTGCAGCTTGCCGTCTTCAGTGATGTAGACCGCTTCGCCCGGCGCGAGGTCGCGAATCAGGGTGAAACCGAGCACGTCCAGGGAAACGCTTTCGGAGGCGATCATGTATTCGACGCCTTCGTCGGTATGACGCTGGCCGAAGACGATCGGGCGGATACCGTGCGGGTCACGGAAACCGACGATGCCGTAACCGGTCACCATCGCCACGACCGCGTAACCACCCACGCAACGGTTGTGCACGTCGGTGACGGCCGCAAACACGTCTTCTTCGGTTGGCTGCAACTTGCCGCGCTGGGCCAGTTCGTGAGCGAACACGTTAAGCAGCACTTCCGAATCGGAGTTGGTGTTGACGTGGCGCAGGTCAGATTCGTAAATCTCCTTGGCCAGCTGTTCAACGTTGGTCAGGTTACCGTTGTGCGCCAGGGTGATGCCATACGGCGAGTTGACGTAAAACGGTTGAGCTTCGGCCGAAGTCGAGCTGCCTGCAGTCGGATAACGCACATGGCCAATGCCCATGTGACCGACCAGGCGCTGCATGTGACGCTGATGAAAAACGTCACGAACCAGACCGTTGTCCTTGCGCAGGAATAACCGGCCATCATGGCTGGTCACGATACCGGCAGCGTCCTGGCCGCGGTGCTGGAGGACGGTTAGCGCGTCATACAGCGCCTGATTGACGTTCGACTTACCGACGATACCGACGATGCCACACATGCGACGCAACCCCTACTTAATGAAACTGAACTGAACACATCTCACTGCGGCGTTTTGGCCGTCGGCAAGAGGTGCTCCTTGAACGGTATGTCAGCGGGTACGCTGATACCGCTGGCCAGCCACTGACTGCTCCACCCTAATATGAGGTTTTTGGACCAGTCTGCAACCAATAGAAATTGTGGCACGAGCCTTGACTCCTGCCACCACTTATCCTGCTGTACCGGGCCCAGACTCAAGAGCCCGACGGCGGTGACCACCAGCAGCGCGCCACGCGCCGCGCCGAAGGCCATGCCAAGAAAACGATCGGTCCCGGACAGGCCGGTGACACGAACCAGTTCGCTGATAAGGTAATTGATCATTGCGCCCACAATTAAGGTAGCGACAAAGATGATGGCACAGCCCGCGATCACGCGAGCCGACGGTGTTTCGATGTATCCGGTGAGGTACTCGGACAGTGAGCCACCAAACATCCAGGCAACGGCTCCTGCGATGATCCAGGTCAGCAGCGATAAGGCTTCCTTGACGAAGCCGCGGCTCAGACTGATCAAAGCGGAGATGGCGACGATCGCGACGATCGCCCAGTCAACCCAGGTAAATGGCACAGTGCAGCCTACAGACGGATAAGGCGGCGCATTTTAGCAGAGCCTATGGCTGTCGGTAAGCTGCGATTGCAAGTGCATTTGAAATCAGTCAGTTAGCGTTAGCCGCGTTCAGGCTGAAAGCGAACGACAAAGCCCTTGAGGTTCTGCTGCCGACCCAGCAGGTCACGCAGGCGATCAGCCTCTGCACGCTCGATCAACGGCCCGACAAACACCCGGTTCTTGCCATCGGCGGTACGGATGTAGGCGTTGTAACCCTGGCTACGCAGGGTTTTCTGCAAGCTTTCGGCACTTTCACGGCTCGACAGGCTGGCCAACTGCACCGACCAACTGACCGACAGGCCATTGGCGTCGACGCGACTCTGACTGGTGTCAGGCTTGCTCGGCGCCGCAGCGATCGGTTGCGCCGGTGCTGCTGCCGGTTTGGGTGCAGGCGGTGGCGTTACCGGCTTGGCGACAACTGGAGCTGGTGCGATGGGAGCGCTGGGGGCAACCGGCTTGGACGGTGCTTGCTCGGCAGTAATCTCTTCATCGCTTGGAACCGGCTCCTGCGGCAACGCTTGCGGCTCCGGCACCACCACGGGTTCGACCTGTACCTGCGGCATTGCCGGGGCTTGAGGTGCAGCCGGGGCATGAACCACCACCTGGCGCTGCTCGTCTTCCCGGGAAAACAGCATTGGCAAGAAAATTACCGCCAATGCCACCAGAACCAGAGCCCCAACCATCCGCTGCTTGTACGCGTTATCCAGCAAAGCCATGTGCAGCTTCCTCCGTGGAGCGCCGAGCCAACCATTCGAGGGCCTCGGCAACACAATAAAATGATCCGAACAGCAGAATTTCATCTTCCGCCGTTGCCAGCGCGCACTGCCCTTCCAGGGCATCGGCGACACTTGCATAGGATGTTACTGACGCCCCGAGGTTCTGCAACGCAGACTGCAAATCCGCAACCGGACGTGCGCGCGCAGAATCGAGCGGGGCGACAGCCCAATGCTGGACACTACCACTCAATTCGCTGACAACTCCATCGAGATCCTTGTCAGCCAACAAACCAAATACCGCCAACCGTCGACCTGCTATTGGCCGGCGAGCCAAACGCTGGGCCAGATACTCGGCCGCATGCGGGTTATGCCCCACATCCAGCATCAGGTTCAGGCGCTTGCCGTGCCAATTGAACTGGCGGCGATCCAGACGCCCGACCACTTTCGTCGCCTTCAATGCAGCGACAATTTGCTCGGCCTGCCATGGCAAACCCAGCAGCGCATAAGCCTGCAACGCCAGCGCGGCGTTTTCCATCGGCAGATCAAGCAACGGCAAGTCGTGCAGCTCTATTGCACGCCCTTGCAGATCGACACCCCGCCACTGCCAGTTCTGCTCGGTAATGCCCAAATCAAAATCACGACCCCGCAGGAAGAACGGGCAATCGAGCTCGCGCACTTTATCCAGCAGGGGTTGAGGCGGATTGAGGTCACCACAGAGCGCAGGCGCGCCCTGACGGAAAATGCCAGCCTTTTCGAAGGCAACGGATTCGCGGGTATTGCCAAGATAATCGGCGTGGTCAACACCAATGCTGGTGACCAGCGCGACATCGGCATCCACCAGATTGACGGTATCCAGGCGTCCGCCGAGGCCGACTTCCAGCACCACCGCATCCAGACCTGCACGCTGAAACAGCCAGAACGCCGCCAGAGTGCCCACTTCGAAGTACGTCAGGGAAATTTCACCGCGCCCTGCGTCGATTGCCGCAAAGGCTTCGCACAACTGCGCATCAGTGGCTTCGACGCCATTGATCTGCACCCGCTCGTTGTAACGCAGCAGGTGTGGAGAATTGTAGACACCGACCTTGAGCCCTTGCGCCCGCAGCAATGACGCCACGAACGCACAGGTAGATCCTTTGCCGTTGGTGCCGGTGACCGTGATCACCCGAGGCGCCGGCTTGCCCAATCCCATCCGGGACGCTACCTCTTGCGAGCGCGCAAGCCCCATGTCGATGGCTGACGGATGCAGCTGCTCAAGGTAGGCGAGCCAGTCGCCAAGGGTACGTTCGGTCATAGGTTTGCAGGCACCGGCGGAACCACGACGGCCTCGACTGGCGCAGCCACGAACTCAGGCGTCGGCAGGCCCATCAGTTGTGCCAGCAGGTTACCCAGACGCGGGCGCAGTTCCTGACGCGCAATGATCATGTCGATTGCACCGTGTTCCAGCAGGAATTCGCTGCGCTGGAAGCCTTCCGGCAGTTTTTCACGCACGGTCTGCTCGATAACGCGCGGACCGGCGAAGCCGATCAGGGCTTTCGGCTCGCCGACGATCACGTCGCCGAGCATCGCCAGACTGGCGGAAACACCGCCGTAGACCGGGTCGGTCAGCACGGAGATGAACGGAATGCCTTCTTCGCGCAGACGCGCCAGTACCGCGGAGGTCTTGGCCATTTGCATCAGCGAGATCAGCGCTTCCTGCATCCGCGCACCGCCGGAAGCGGCGAAGCAGATCATCGGGCAACGGTTTTCCAGCGCGTAGTTGGCCGCACGCACGAAGCGCTCGCCGACGATCGCACCCATCGAACCGCCCATGAAGGAGAACTCGAACGCCGATACCACCACCGGCATGCCCAGCAGGGTACCGCTCATGGAGATCAGTGCGTCTTTTTCACCGGTCTGCTTCTGCGCAGCGGTCAGGCGATCCTTGTACTTCTTGCCGTCGCGGAATTTCAGACGGTCAACCGGCTCCAGGTCAGCGCCCAGTTCGGCACGGCCTTCGGCATCCAGGAAAATGTCGATCCGTGCACGTGCGCCGATGCGCATGTGGTGGTTGCACTTGGGGCAAACATCCAGGGTCTTTTCCAGCTCTGGACGATACAACACCGCCTCGCAGGACGGGCACTTGTGCCACAGGCCTTCAGGCACCGAGCTTTTCTTCACCTCGGAACGCATGATCGAAGGGATCAGTTTGTCTACTAACCAGTTGCTCATGCTTTCTTTCTCCAGTACCGGCGGCTCGAACGCTCTGGTTCGCAGCCCCGCGTATGCCCTTGAGCTAAATTCATGTGTGCGGCGATGATCGGTGGATAGCCGGGCCAGCAAGACTGACCTTCGTACAACCCAACAACCCTCAGCCATGCCTGCCTTATGCAGTACACCTGTTTCGTAACAGTGCAATGGACGGCGGCAGACTGCCAGCCGTCACATCGACTACACGCTAGTGCGCACTGCCTGTATAAACGCGCGAATCTTCGCGTGATCCTTGATGCCCTTGCTCTGCTCTACCCCACCGCTGACATCCACCGCGTACGGGTGAACCCGGGCAATGGCCTCGGCGACATTGGCCGCCGACAGCCCGCCTGCCAGGATGATCGGCTTGCTCAAACCTTGCGGTATCAGTGACCAGTCAAAGGCCTCGCCAGTTCCACCGGGAACACCTTCGACATAGGTATCGAGCAAAATGCCGCTGGCTTTAGCGTAAAGATTGCAACTGGCAGCGATGTCGTCGCCCGCCTTGACCCGCAATGCCTTGATGTACGGCCGATGGTAACCCTCGCAATCGGCCGGGGTTTCGTCGCCGTGGAACTGCAACAGGTCCAGCGGCACCGCGTCGAGAATCTCACCGAGTTCGCAGCGGCTGGCGTTGACGAACAAGCCCACCGTGGTCACGAATGGCGGCAACGCGGCGATGATCGCGCGGGCCTGCTGCACCGTTACCGCCCGCGGGCTTTTGGCATAAAACACCAGACCGATTGCGTCCGCCCCGGCATCAACCGCCGCCAACGCATCTTCAATGCGGGTAATCCCACAAATTTTGCTGCGAACGGCTGACATGTCGTTTGAACCTCAGGGCAAATCCGGGAAAGTCCCGGATGGTAGCAAATGCATTCGAGGGCGTCAGCCGYCAAGTTCCGAGAAGCCGGTCAGGAAGTGCGGGCCAATGTAGCGCTCGGGCAATTCGAACTCGTCGCGGTACTCGACCTGCACCAGATACAGCCCGAATGGATGGGCCGTGACACCACCGGTACGGCGAACCCGGCTTTCCAGCACTTCCTTGGCCCACTCCACGGGACGCTCACCGGCACCGATGGTCATCAGCACGCCGGCGATATTGCGCACCATGTGATGCAGGAACGCACTGGCGCGGATATCCAGCACGATCATCTTGCCGTGCCGGGTGACGCGCAGGTGATGGATTTCCTTGATCGGCGACTTGGCCTGACACTGTCCGGCGCGAAAAGCGCTGAAGTCGTGGGTACCGATCAGATGCTGCGCCGCGTCGGCCATGCGCTGGACATCCAGCGGCCGGTGATTCCAGGTGACCTCTTCGTTGAGGTGCGCCGGGCGGATCTGATCGTTGTAGATCACATACCGATAACGCCGGGCAATCGCCTTGAAACGCGCATGAAAGTGCGCCGGCATGACCTTGGCCCAACTGACACTGATGTCGTGGGGCAAGTTGATGTTGGCGCCCATGACCCAGGCCTTCAACGAGCGGTCGACTTGCGTATCGAAATGCACCACTTGGCCACAGGCATGCACGCCGGCGTCGGTGCGACCTGCGCAGTGCAAGGACACCGGCGAGTCCGCGACCTTCGACAGCGCCGTTTCGAGGATTTCCTGCACGGTGGCCACACCGGACGCCTGACGCTGCCAGCCACGATAGCGCGAGCCTTTGTATTCAACGCCCAACGCGATCCGGAAAAAGCCGTCGGCCGCCATTTCGGCGGCCGGGTTATCTATATTTGCCAAGGAATGACAGCCTGCTGATCTACGCAAAGGCGTGCATTATAAGGCCGCAGGGCCGGGACGCCATGTTCATGGTGTTTTTTGTTCGCGCCCCGATAAGCGATTTGACATTTGCATGCGCCGTCGCAGTTTCGCTATATAGATAAATACATAATGAAAACCAAAAGCCTGACGAGAGCTGACACATGAGCGCCATACAAAAGGAAGCCGTTGGATTGGCCTACAGCCTGGAGGGAATGCTCCACGCCAAACGCAAGACCTGGGAGGCCATCGAAGAAATGGCTCGCCGGACAAAGCCCGGCATGCTGGAGTCCGAAGCCCTGCAGATGGGGCTTGAAGTACTGACCGAGCTGGGTATGGACCGCATCTGGCATCCGACCAAGATCCGCTTCGGCGAGAACACCCTGAAAACCTTCAAGCAGCCTTCGAGCGGCGATCCGGTGCTGGGTGAAAACGATATTTTCTTCATTGACCTGGGTGTTGTATGGGATCGCCACGAAGGTGATTGTGGCGCCACGTTCACCACCGGCAACGACGCTGAAATGCAGGCCTGTGCAGCGGCCGCGAAAACTCTGTTCGATCAGGTCCACGACTACTGGCGAACCCACCAGGTCGCCGGCCCCGAACTGTATCGCTACGCAGAAGAACAAGCATCCGCGATGGGCTGGGTATTGAACCTGGACATCAAGGGCCACAGGGTCAGCGACTTCCCCCACGCGATCTATCGCGCAGGGGATCTGGGCAATTTCGACGCCTGCCCGAATGTGGGACTGTGGATCCTCGAAATCCAGCTGGCCCACCCTACCCGACCGTTCGGTGCGTTTTACGAGGATTTGCTGGCTTAAGGTGGTGCACTTGTGGCGAGGGAGCTTGCTCCCGCTGGGTTGCGAAGCGACCCCAAAATCTGCAATCGCGTTCTTTCAGGTACTCCTCGCCAGAAGGCTTTACGACTGCTTCGCAATCGAGCGGGAGCAAGCTCCCTCGCCACGGGTTATGTGACCAATCCCTGAACCCCCGAAACAAAAACGGCAGCCTTGATGGGCTGCCGTTTTTGTTATGCGCTACCGGTCAATCAGGCTATACGCGCCAACATGTCCTTGGCTTCGCTCTTCTGACCGTCATTACCCTCACTGAGCACTTCACCGAGGATGTCCCGCGCGCCGTCGTTGTCACCCATGTCGATGTAAGCCTGCGCCAGGTCCAGCTTGGTCGCGACTTCGTCAGTGCCCGAGAGGAAATCGAAATCGGGCTCACCCATTTCCATCTCCATCCCCGCCGCCGCATCTTCAGCGGTGAAGCTTGGCTCGGCGATAGGCGGATGCTCCAGGCTACCGGACAAACGCTCCAGCTCGGCATTGACGTCGTCCAGCTCGGACATGAAATCGTCCGGCTCAGGCTTGGCGTGAGCGTCGGCCTCATCCGCCAGCGACAGATCGAAATCGGCCGGCAACTCCAGATCATCAAGCGCCGCTTCAGTGACTGCAGGCGACTCTACCGCTGGCAGGTCTTTCAGATCGTCGTCGAGATTGAGCAGGAACTCGTCGTCGGCCAGGGTCGAATCCGCTACGTCGCCGCCCAGATCAAGGTCGAAATCCGACAGATCATCCAGGCTGTCCTTGGCTTCGGTCTGCTGTTGCAGAACAGATTCGAAGCTCAGTTCGTCATCGAGCGGAAAAGCGTCCAGATCCAGCGCCGGCTCTGGCGTAACGACCGCTGGCGATGCTGCTTCCAGATCATCCAGACTCAGGTCGAAAGCACTATCGAAGTCATCATCGGCCGGTGCAGCTTCAGGTTCCGGCGCCTTGGGCTCCTCGTGCAGCAGGTCCTTGACGTACTGCGCATCCAGCTCGGCGGCAACCGCTGCGGCGGCGATGCCGCCAACAGCTGCCACGGCAACCATCGCCGGAAAGCGGCTTTTCAGCTGTTCAACGTCAGCATGATTTTTGCCATTGGCAACCAGCTGACGCTCTTGCGCCACGAACGCACTGCGATCGCCTTGCTGGCCGTAGACTTCCATCAGCTTCAAGCGAAGGTCGCTGCGTTGCGGCTCTTGCTTGATACCGTCTTCAAGCAGGCTGGCTGCCTGATTCAAACGCCCGGCATTGATGTGCGACTGGGCTTGCGCCAGAACATCGTCCGAGCGTTCGGCGGCCGGCGCGACCAATGGCGCAGCAATCGGCGGTGTCACGACCACCGGCGCCACAACTGGAGCAGGAGCAGGAGCTGGAGGCGTTGCAAGCTTGACGACTGGCGCCGGCACTTCGAGGCCTTCGAAGCTGCTTTCCGGCAGATCGAGGTCTTGCGTCAAGTCCGACTCTTCAGCCAGCGCCTTCGCCATGCGCTTGTGCTTCTCGGCTTCCTGTTGAGCCTTGCGCCGACGCGCCAGCAACAACAGCAGCAACAGCACCACCACCGCACCGCCACCCACCAGCCCCAGGAGTATCGGATTGGTCAGCAGTTCGTTGTACTTTTGCTCGTCACTCACTGCCGGGGCCGCCTGAACCGGCGCCTCGGCAGGCACTGCGGCCGGCGTTACATCCGGGGCTACCGCGGCTGCAGGCACCGTCGCTGGCTGGGCAACCAGATCAGCCGAGATCGGCGCCGAAGGTTGAGCAGCAGAATTTTCCCCTGCGCCTTCTGCTTGCATCTTGGCCAGTTGATTATTTTTCAGCTCGATCAAGCGCTGGAGCTTGTCCATCTGACTCTGCAAGTCAGTTATGCGGCTTTTCAGCTCGGCATTGTCACGACGAGTCGTATCGAGGCCTTCCTGGGCTACTGCCAGCTTGTTGCCGATGGCCTTGCTATCGCCCGCTGCACCTTTGCCGCCTTTCTTGCCGGATTCGGCCGAGACCAGACTCAAGCGGTCCTTGGCAGTCCCCTGCGGCGCGACCACATCATGCCCGCGCTTGGTGGCATCAAGCTGTTGCGCCTGCACCCGGTGAACCGAGCGACGCCCCTGACGCCAGGCCGTGTTCTGCGCGGCGACTTCGGCAATGGCTTTAGGCTGCGGCAAGCTGGTGCTTTGCGTGGCGTCCGGCAGGCGCAAGACCTGACCGGTTTTCAATCGGTTGATGTTGCCATCGATAAAGGCGTCCGGATTCAGCGCCTGAATCGCCAGCATGGTTTGCTGGATCGAGCCGCCATTACGCGCTTTCGCGGCGATTTCCCACAAGGTGTCGCGCGGTGTCGTGACGTGCTGCGCAGGCCTGCTCGCGCCAGTCACGGGTGCGTTGACTGCTGGCGCTTGAGCCGGCGCGGGTTGCGCGGCAGCGTCAGCCGTCTGCGGCGAGAATTTGGACGGATCGAGCAGCACGCTGTAGTCGCGCAGCAGTCGGCCGCTTGGCCACATCACCTGAACCAGGAATTTCACCATCGGCTCGGAGAGTGGCTTGCTTGAAGTCACCCGCAGGATGCTTTTACCGCTGGCATTGAGCACTGGCGTGAACGTCAGGTCATTGAGGAACGCCTGACGATCAACCCCGGCCTTGGCGAAATCGTCGGCCGACGCCAGGCTCGGCACCACTTCGGCAGCGGTGAGGTCCTTGACGTCGAGCAACTCGATTTCTGCTACCAGGGGCTGGTTCAGGGTCGACTTCAGGGTCAATTCCCCAAGCCCGAGGGCATGCGCCATACCGGAGGACAGCGCCGAGGCGGCCGCTATTGCTAACACCAGTTTGCGAACTTGAACCATAGCCTCATCCTTTGTTGAACTTTCCTCGGCAAGCGAGAAGGTGTTGATACCGCTGCCGTAAGGCATTGCGCGCAGCCTCGAAGAGTCTCTGCGCGCGCTTATTTCACTGATGCCCTTGGAAGCCCCTGATGGCGGCTCGCCTCCAGCATTCAGGCCTTGCGGCCTGTACGACTAGAATCTATTTGCAAATTGTTGCCAAGTATCTTTTACACAAGGTCTTTTATCAACAACTCAGCCACCTGCACCGCGTTGAGTGCAGCGCCTTTGCGTACGTTATCTGACGTCAGCCACACGTTAAGTTCCGCCGGATCGTCGATACCACTGCGAACCCGACCAACGTAGACCACATCCTGCCCTACCGCATCACCTACCGGCGTCGGGTAATCGCCCGCCTCGACCAGCTCGACACCCGGCGCCGCCTCAAGCGCAGCATTCACCGCCGCCAGGTCGACAGCCTTGGCTGACTGCAAGGTCACGCTAAAGCTATCGCCGAAAAACACCGGGGCTTGAATGCAAGTGACAGAAATCTTTAATAAAGGCTGTGCCATGACCTCGCGCAGCTCTCGAACCAGGCGTTTTTCCAGCAGCGTATGGCCCTGGGCATCCGGCGTGCCGACTTGTGCCAGCAGGTTGAAGGCCATTTGCCGATCAAAGAAACGCGGCTCCAGCGGACGAACATTCAGCAGTTCTGCCGTCTGCCGGGCCAGCTCGCTGACTGCTTCGCGGCCTTGGGCGGAAACGGCCAGGCTGGCAGTGACGGTCACTCGCTGCAGGTCGAGCAATTCGCGCAATGGTGCCAACACCACGGCCAGGGTGGTGGCCGATGCACTTGGGCTGCTCACCTGAAACGGCTTTTTCAAACCGGCTAGCACTTGGCTATTAGCTTCCGGCACCACCTGCGGTGCTTGCTCGGCTGGCAAGGCGCCGGACAAATCGATCAGCGCGCAACCGGCGGCCGTGGCACGCGGCGCAAAGCTCAGGGTGACTGCTGGGCCGGCGGCGAAGAACACCAGCTGGACCTTGCTGAAATCAAATTCGTCGACTTCCCGCACCCGTACGTTCTTGCCGCGAAACGGCACCGAATGCCCTGCCGATTCACTGCTGGCCAGCAGGTGCAGGTTAGCCACCGGGAAGTCGCGCTCTTCAAGAATCTGGACGAGTGTTTCGCCGACAGTACCGGTGGCGCCGACGACGGCGATATCAAAGGACTGGCTCATGGATCTACCTCAGGCGAAACGGGGGGAGCGGCACTTTACCGGGTGACTGGCATGCAGGCAATTCTGCAGAGGATTTGCGGTGTCAGCGCCGACGCCATCGCGAGCAGGCTCGCTCCCACATTGACCGCGCGCACAATGTGGGAGCGAGCCTGCTCGCGATAGCGGCCTGTCAGGCACCCGATTAACCTCAGACCATCCAATCGAGTAGGAGGCGGCTTCACAACCGCCGTCCTCTCACACCACCGTACGTACGGTTCCGTATACGGCGGTTCAGGTTATGCGATTAAGCCGGTTTATCGTATCCAGTATTGAGACCAGCCCGAGTC